>JBGCFA010000362.1:0-20829 GCA_045106675.1 Bacteroidia bacterium | reverse complement strand
AGCAAAAGCTCATTTCAACTTAGGAGATGCACTCTATCAACAGCAGCGTTTCCCGGAATCCATTCAATCCTATCAGTTAGCCGCTCAATTGGCTGAATCAGATCTAGTCAAAGCGAAAGCCTATCATAATATCGGCAACGCTCATATGGCACAATAAAAGTTTGACAAAAGCGTTGTCTCGTATACTCAGGCTTTGCGTCATAACCCCAATGATGCGGACGCTCGCTATAATCTAGCCTACGCTCTGCAGATGCTCCAACAACAGCAGGAGCAACAACAACAGCAAGGAGAAGGCGACGACGATCAGGATCAAGAAGAGCAGGACAAAAATCAGGATCAAGAGGATCAGGAAAAGCAAGAGCAGGATGAATCTGATCAGTCTCAGGAACAAGATGAAGAGCAGCAAGATCAGTCAGAGCAGGATCAGCAAAATGACAATCCTTCTGAGGGAAAGCCACAAGATCAGCAAGTCTTGCAAAACCCTAATATGACCCGTGAACAAATCGAACAGATGCTTGAAAATCTTCAAATAGAAGAAAAAGAGTTACTCGAAGAGATCCCAAAACGAAAGGCAAAACCTAAAGCGAGTACTTCCGATAAAGATTGGTAAAAGGAGATTGTATGAAACAGCTTTTTTGTTTGCTTGGCATGTTGTTGGGCCTTAGTGGTTTAATGGGACAAAGTTTTCAAGCTTTTTTGTCCTCCCCTACTGTACAGCAAGGTCAAAATTTCACAGTAACATTTACGGCAGAAAACCTAGAAAAAGGCGACTTCAAAGCTCCGAACTTTGACAAATTAGAAGTCCTAGGGGCTCCGAAGATGTCTCAAGGGGTACAAATCATCAATGGTAATGTCAGCCGTTCGGTGAGTTATACTTACTATTTACGTAGTAGTAAAAAGGGAACGTTCCGCGTTGGAGCGGCTAGCTATAAAACTTCCAAAAAGACCTTTACAAGCAAAACTCTTCAGGTCAAAATCATAGCGGGATCTGCCAATAATGCCGCACCTCAAAACGGTCAAAACAATAACGCCCGCAGAGCAAATGTGGATGCGGCTTCATTAGCAGAAAATGTATTTCTCAGAGCCTATACCAACAAACGAAAAGTATATCAGGGAGAACAGTTAACGCTCGCCTATAAAGTTTATACCCAAAAAGGTTACAATATTGTTGGAGCATCTTCGCCAGAACAGCCTGACTATGATGGCTTTTGGATCGAACCAATTGAAAATAAAGAGAGCCGTTATCGGCCCGATACTTATAAAGGCAAGGACTATAACTCCTTTGTCATAGACCAAATGGTTTTGATCCCTCAGAAGACGGGTAAGCTTAAGATTCAGCCATTTCAATTGCAGACCACCATCCAAATATTGGTGCGCAATCAAAAACCTCAGAGCTTTTTCGACAGCTTTTTTGATCGTTACCAAAACGTTGAGCTCCCATTGGTTTCCAATGAGTTGGACTTAGAGGTATTACCGTTGCCGGAACGCGCAAAACCAGATGCTTTTACCGGTGCTGTCGGAACCTATGATTTAGCAGTAAAGCTAGACACTGCGAAAGTCCAGACAGGAGAAGCCATCACATTACGAGTTGAGATTAGCGGTAAAGGCTATCTCAAAGCGATCAATCTTCCTCCTATTGATTTCCCCAAAGGTTTTGATGCATTCACCCCCAAAGTCAATGATGAGCAAACCCGAGGCGGTGGTATGATCAGTAGCAAAAAGACAATCGAGTTTGTATTAGTGCCCCGTAATCCGGGAACGTTTACCCTCCCCAAAGTACAGTTTGCTTATTTTGACATTGCCAGTAGACGATATCGCCTGCTGGAAGGGCCTGAATTTACGCTAGAAGTGGAAGGAGAAGCCTTAGGTGGGCCGGAAGAAGAAGTCAAAATAGGTGAAGAAGGCAGCGGTGGTCCCGTTTTTTATGATATCAATGAAGATCCGGGCTACCCTCGAACATATAATAGTTTTGCTGGTTCAGCAGCCTTTTGGGGGCTTTGGATATTGCCACTCTTACTATTTGCAGGCTTTTACTTTTATCAAGACAAGCAGCAAAAGGTCGCCGCTGACGTTACAGGCAACAAACGTCGTAATGCTAGCAAAGAAGCGATTAAGCGTTTGGCGAAGGCAAAACCACATTTGAAGAAAAGTAATGAGAAGGGATTTTATGATGAGTTGGTCCGAGCCATGTATGGCTATGTAGGCGACAAACTCAATCTGCCTCCTTCTGCTTTGTCTAGAGAAAATATTAGCGAGGCACTAAGAGTAGAGAAAGTAGTCGAGGAACGGGTTCAATCCTTCACTCGCATATTGGATGATAGCGAAATGGCTCTTTTTGCGCCAATGTCAATTACTGGCGGTATGCAGGCCATGTATGACAAAGCCTCTGCCTTGATCACTGAAATGGAACAAGATATCGAAGCGGTATGAATAGATTAAACATAATATTCAGTATTTGCCTCCTTATGCTTGCAGGGACGACTTTACGCGCTCAGGCACCGCCTGCAGATCGTTTTGCCGCAGCCAATGCCGCTTATAATAATGATCGTTACGATCAGGCAGCGGAGAAGTACCTAAGCTTAATCAAGGATGGATTTAGTTCTGCCTCCTTGCATTACAATCTGGCTAACGCTCAATATAAACTCAAACGGATCGGTTCGGCAGTGCTTCACTATGAAAAAGCACAAAGGCTAGATCCCTCCAATGCAGAGATCGAGCATAATCTTAATCTCGTCAGGGCTTCCATTACAGACAATCCTGATGCAGTAACCGACCTAGCTATACTGGAGCAAGGCAAACGTTTTTATCGTGTAAAAAGCGCCAGTTTTTGGGCTATTAGTTCCTTGATTGTGATTTGGATTGCCTTTTTCGCAGCTATTGGATTCTTGCGTTCTCGCAGAGGCTCACAACGAAGGATCGCCTTTTTTGGTGGTATCAGTTTGGGAATCATTTCAATGGTATTGCTCTCGCTTAGCTTGCAAAAGCGCGCCGTAGAGAAAGATAGTGAGCAAGCAGTCGTCATGCTCTCTACCGTTTCGCTACGCGATGCCCCTAATGGCGCACAAGAAGTAATGATCCTACGAGAAGGCTTCAAAGTGAGCATATTGGACCAACTGCAAGAATGGCAACAGATAGAGATTACCAATACAGATGGGAGCGAAAATGTAGGTTGGGTTAAAGAAAGCTCCTTGGAAAAAATCTAAGCCCTTCTATTCTTTTAACATTTTTCGAGTTTCACTATAAGCGCCAATCTGTAAGCGACAATAATAGATCCCATCAGGGAGACCTGCGCTATCCCATTTTTCTTGATAAGTTCCCGGCACTCGTTCTTCTTTGATAAGTTGAGAGATTAAATGCCCATTGTTATTGTAAATCCTCATATCTACTGGTGCATGATAAGGCACCTCAAAAGGGATAGTGGTAGTTATCTGGAAAGGATTGGGGAAGTTTTGCTGCAGGAATTTATACTGCTTCCATTCTTCTAAGTCTGGCGCTAATCCAGTCGTATTGAATTCACCTACGCTATCTGTCTTCAAGATCGTACCATAATGTCCGACTGCAAGGCCTACTGCCGAGTCATTGAAAAAGCATGAAGTCAAAGGATGATTGGTTATTCGTTTCTGTAAATACCAACTATCTCCAAAGTCAGGCGAATACATGATGGTGCCGCCATAGCCAACAGCGGTAACCCCAATTGAATCTTCATCGGTTTTATTGGCAGTCTTTAGTCCTTGAAACATAGATATCTGGGTGAAATCAAAAGCAATATTTGGTGGTGAGACATCTTCCCAATTTTGCCCCGCGTCTTTGGTCCGTAAAATCACGCCATGATTGCCACAAGCCATGCCAGTACTATCATCAAGAAAACTCACTGAGGTAAGCCACTCTTGCGTACCGCTACTCAGAGGTGACCAATTTGTACCCAAGTCGGTAGATTTGAAAATACTTCCCTCTCCTCCAACGATATAGGTTGAGCCATCTTTGGTTGAAGTAACATCTAACAACCATTTATTGGTAATAGGAGTCTGAGGTGTCCAGATACTCCCTCCATCAAAGCTTTGATATATAGCTCCTGCTAATCCTACCGCATAGCCTTTGAGAGAATCAGCAAAGTGAATGTCGAAGATTTTGCGTTGGGCAAAGACCGGTTGCGGAAACCAACTTTGGCCACTATCAGATGATTGATAGATCCGACCAAAACTGCCAAAAACACCGCCAGCCAACCACATTTTGCCTCCAAATGCGGTTACACTTTCGATAGGGTCAAATGTTACAGGGGGTATTTTCGCCCATTCTTCACCTCCATTGGTAGTTCTCAGTATAGTCCCAAAACGTCCTACTGCAATCCCAAAACTATCATCAAGGAAGGTAATATCTGTCAAGTCGTCGGAAAAGCCTGTTTGGATAGGTTCAAAGCTAGCTCCACCATCAGGCGTTCTGAGAATCAGTCCCAAACCTCCTCCAAATAATCCGGTACTATCTTTGGGAAAACTCATGGTCAACAAGTCTCTTTGCTCCGGTGAGGGTACAATAGACCAAGTTGATCCGCAGTCTCTGGTTCTTAATAATAAACCTTCAGCTCCATAGGCGAAGCCATTTTGATCATCAAAAAACGTTATCCCTTTTATTGCCTTTACTGTGCTAGATTGTGGACTAAGCCAATTAAACCCTCCATCAAAGGTGTTTAGGATTACGCCCTTTTGTCCGACAAAAACGGCTTTATTTGGATCGCCCTTGGGTATCCATAGGCTATTTAGAGATTTTCCGGTCAAAGTAGGTGCTCCACCTCCAAATGGAGTAAAAGTGATACCACTATCAGCACTCGTATAAATCGGTGGGCCAGCAGAAAAACTGCTAGAATCCCCTACAAAGCCTCCAAAACCATTGCCTCCTATTGGAAAAAAAACATCATTCAGGTTAGAATTGAAACCAACAGCCGGCTCATAGCTCCAACTATTACCCCCATCAATACTCTTTAAGACGGTACCAGTATCACCTACGGCGATGATACGCTGATTACTCAAAACTGAGACCCCTCTAAGCGTATCCTTGCGACCACTATCGAGATTGTCCCAAGTTTGGCCGCAGTCTTTTGAGCGGATGATGGTGCCATCGGTGCCTACGGCAAACACACAATTGGGTCCGAATATCGAAATTGCATACAGATCTTGTTCTGTACCACTTTCCTGTTTTTGCCAAGTATTACCGCCATCTTTGGATTTGAGGATAGTCCCAGCATCACCGACCATAATGATGGTGCTAGAGTCTGGACTAGCACTGCCTCGCAAGGTATTGCCTTGCGGAAAAGGGTTTTTCCATTGCCAATCTTGCTGAGCGAGCAATTTAGGAAATAGGCAAAAGCTAAGAGTCGAATAAATCGAAATAAAGAAGATTAGGCGTTTCATAAAAAAATATTCAGCGCGTTTATTGAGGCAAAACTCCCAAATAGTATCCCGAATCACCATCCCTCATATGCGGTAGATTTGCCTTCGAGATGAGAGAGGACAGACTATTTATTTCAGTAAATGCTTTTTAATCCTGTCAAGATTTTTTAGACTTAAGTCTACTTCCTACTATTACTACTACTCATTATGAAACCGTATTGGCTCATCGCAATACTCTTCTTGGCTTGCCAGGAACAGCCTACTGATCAAGCAGATCACGCAAAAGGCATTTTCACGGCAAGACTGATCGAAGATGCAATCGAAATCGTTCCGCAAGGCGGATCTAAAGCCATCATCACTCAACACGCTAGAGCCGATCACAGACCATACCTCCACCCTATCAACGCTCCAAATTCGGAGGTCTCGCTTACTCAATATAGCCCTGATCATCATCGCCATCAGACGGGGCTTTACTGGGGATTTACTCGCGTAAATGGAACGGGTTTATCTGATGACAGTCTCAAAAAATGGTTTTATAAACCTGACAAACCCGCAGCGATCAAAGCGGGTGTCGGCAGAGATTATTTTCATCATCCAGATGGGGGGTATTGGGAGCGAAAGGACTTGAAATTGTTGATTAGCCAAGGTGAAGAAGTACGTTGGCAGACAGTTTATCATCTACTAGATGCGGCCGGTAATGCAATCATGGAGGAAACTCAGACTTGGACCTTCAAAGAAGAAAACGAACAATATCTAGTAGGCCTCGAATGGCAGGGCAAAGCCATTGAAGACATTAGGATCAATAAATTTGATTATGGCGGTATGTTTTTGCGGATGCCTTGGCAAGAAGGAATCAAGGGTGAAGCGGTCAATGCTGCCCGACAACGCAATGAAAAAGCGGAAGGTCAGCGAGCGATGTGGGTAGATGTCGGCATGGAGGTCGAAGGGCTCAAAGACTGGGGCCATATCGCCATTTTTGATCATCCTGATAACGATGGATTTCCACAGCATTGGCGAGTCGATGGACAATTGGGTGTAGGTCCTATCAGAGCGAAAGAAGGAGATTGGCAGATCAAAGCAGGTGAGACTACGACTTTTCGTCATCAGTTGGTCGCCTATTCGGGAACGCTCAATGATATCAAGATGAATGAACTCTGGGGAGATTTTGCTGGCGATAAAGGTATGTACAATATCGCCTCTCTTTGGAAAATCGCTCAAGAAGAAGCTCTTAATTCTACCTTTCTCAATCCAGAAGAGGCAGTAGCGGAGATGACCGTAGCAGATGGCTATCAAGTTAACGCCTACGCCAATGAACCCATGATCACGCAACCGATGGCCTTTTGCTGGGATGATAAAGGCCGGATGTGGATAGCCGAAAATCGAGATTATGAATCCAGAGGTTCTGGTTTTGCCAATTCGGGAGACAGCCGTATTTTGATATTGGAAGATACCGATCATGATGGAGTGGCCGATAAGCAAACCGTCTTTTTGGAAGGTATTCCATTTCCTTCCGCTATTGCCGTTGGTTTTGATGGATTGTATCTAGGGGCTCCGCCGAACTTATTGTTTGTGAGCGATGCGGATGGCGATGATAAAGCCACCCTTGATGATGTAGAAGTGCTGCTGACAGGTTGGGGCATACGAGATCGGCATGAGACCATCAATAGCTTTCATTGGGGACCGGATGGCTGGCTATATGGCTTAGAAGGTTTTGCGACTCCCTCTAAGATTCGTAAGCCAAAGGGAGGGGGCCGGCTTTACCGAACGGGAGAAGATTTCCCTGCGGATTTGCTGGAAGCGGATGGAGTTGACATAGATGGCGGAGTTTGGCGATACCATCCTACTCGACATGAGTTTGAGGTGGTCGCGCATGGCTTTAGCAATCCTTGGGGGATTGACTATGACGCCAAAGGCCAATTGTTTATCTCGGCCTGTGTGATCCCACATTTATTCCATATCGTTCCCGGAGGGATCTACCAAAGACAGGGCGGTCAACACTTTAACCCTTACGTCTATAAAGACATCCAAACCATCGTAGATCATCGCCATCGCTCGGCACATGGAGGTGCAAGGATCTATCAATCAGATGCTTTTCCAGCAGAACAAAAGGGGCGCATATTTATGGCAAACATCCATGAACATGCGGTGCTTTCGGATGTGCTAAATACGAATGGTTCGGGTTTTACTGCGAGTCATGGTGAAGACTTTATGCTTGCCAATAATGCGCAATGGATAGGCTTCAGCATGGAAGTGGGTCCAGAAGGTGGTTTATATGTATTGGATTGGCATGACGCTGACATCTGTGGCAAACAGGTAAAACATAAAGAAACCGGCCGCGTCTATCGCATCATGCCGACTGAGTCTCAAGCCCAAGATTGGCCTGATAGATACAAAGATCTCAATCAATTGACGGATAGTCAATTAGCAGATTTGCAGCAAAGTCCGAGCGATTGGCATGCACGTAGAGCAAGGGGCGTTTTACAAAAAAGAGCACATAAAGGCAGCATTGAGTCAGCCGCGATTGCAAATCTCCAACAATTGCTGCGGGAGGGAGCAACTGAGGATCTCCGGCTACGTGCCATGTGGAGCCTACATCAGATCGCAGCGTTCCGCGAAGCGGACCTCCTCAAACTCACACAAGACAAAGACCAGTATATCAGAGCTTGGGCCGTACAATTGCTTTGTGAATCTGGGCAAAGGAATCAATTGGTCATTGATCGATTGTTAGAAATGGCTCAAAAGGATGCGTCTGCGATAGTTCGATTGTATTTGGCCGCTAGTCTCCAACGCTTAGGCCCAATAGAAAGAGGCTCAATAGCTCAACATTTAATCTCTTGGGAAGTGGATGAAGATGATCCGAATATTCCCTTTATGGTGTGGTTTGCAATAGAAGATATCGTTGCCACTGATACAGAATTGGCTCTGACTTTGGCGAGTGAGTCAAAATGGAGTATGATGACCCAACATATTGCGAGACGTATGGTAGATGCCAAGAGGACTGAAGAGTTAACCATCGGAATTAAACAGGCAACACGCAATCAAACTGACCTATTATACGGTATGCTCGCAGGCTTGGAAGGCAAAACCAATATCAAGGAACCCGGAGCTTGGGCTGATTTATATGTCCAATTGAGACAAAAAAAGGCCTACGCGGAAACAGCCCTACAGATTTCTCAATACTTTGGCAATCAAGCTGCGGCTGATGAAATGCTCGCCATCCTCAAAGATGCCAATCAGCCGACTTCCAAACGCCAATTAGCGATTGAGAGTTTAGCGAAGCAATCCCGCCCAGAATTGCAGGGAGAGTTGGTACGTCTGATGCAACAAAAAGATTTTAGCTTAGCTGCTATCCGAGCGGTAGCCAGTTATGATGATAAGGACTTAGGAAGAGCCGTTTTGGATCAATATGACAGCTTCACTCTAGCCGAACAACAGGCAGCGGTGCAAAGCCTTTCCTCACGTGCTAGCTATGGCTGGATGTTGGCGGAAGCAATTAAGGAGCAGCGGATTCCTAAGGCAGATATTCCGCCATATATCGCGATACAATTGAGGCGGGTGGTAGGCAATGGCTTTGTGGAGATTTGGGGTCCAATCGATCAAATGACTTCAGATAAACAGGCGCAGTACAAAAAGTATCAGCGTCTTCTCTCCGAGAACGCCATCACTCAAGCTGATCCACAAAAGGGTAGAATGGTTTACCAACGTACTTGCAATGCCTGCCACAAAATGTATGGAGAGGGCGGTAATCTAGGACCTGAATTGACGGGTTCTAATCGCGCCAATGTTTCCTACCTTCTCAGTAATATAATCGAACCGAATAGCGAGATTCAGGATGCGTATCGGATGGTGGTGATCACGACACAAGGCGGCAGAACGTATAGTGGCAATGTGATCGCCGAGACAGATCAGCAACTCACGATGCGATTGGCGGGTCAGAAAGATATTCAGTTGCGCAAATCGGAGATACTCTCCAAGGAAGTTTCGCCCAAATCCATGATGCCGGAGGGCTTATTTCAAAACCTCACGGAGCAAGAGATTTTAGATTTGGTCGCATACATGCGAACGACGCAACAAATCGTTTTGCGATAGCTAAGTAAGTACCTAGTATTGAGTATGAAGTAGTGAGACAGCTAAAATACTGATAGTCAACAGCTCATTAGACTATCTACTTTATACAGACCTACTACTTAGTTGGCTAGTTTTGCCAGCAGCGCTGCTTTTTTCTCAGGGGGAAGAGGCAGCGCTTTTCGATTGATCTTATCAAAGAGGACCAGGACGATCCGCATGCTACAGACAAGTTCCTTAGAGCGGGCATTGTACATCTCATGAAAGAGGGTGAAGGCTTTATTGCCCACGTCAACTAGGCTTGACTCCACATAAAGGAGGTCATCTTCAAAGACTTCGCGCAGATATTTGACTTGCTGTTCCAGAACGACCATCCCTACATTGTCGCGATCATCAGCAGTGCCTAAATCCATTTCCATCTCAAAATTACGGCCAGCGTGCTCAAATTTGTTGATGTAGTACATGACATTCATATGGCGATTGGAGTCACACTCCCAAGTCATGACAGCTCCTTTATAGGTCAGGATTTTATTCATTTCGTAAAGATGATAAATGATCCTCAATCGCGCCTATTATTGAGCATAGATTATTTGCTCGAAGCGATTTTGAATCTCCCAATGCTCAAATGGATATACTTGCAATAGGAGAATCGCGATAATCTCTTGCTCAGGATCAACCCAAAAAGTAGTTGCAAAAAACCCTCCCCAGCTATAGCTACCCAAGGAACGAGGATTATCCTCACTATGCTTAGTTTGAATCCCAACACCTAATCCCATACTGCCATCGCCAAGATGATCTTGAGTCATCAGTGCTAGGGTTTCGGGTTTCAAGAGTTGCCTGCCATTGAAACTCCTCCCAGCTAGCAATAACTGGCAAAAACGATAGTAATCATGGACGGTACCATTGAGATCTGCACCACCTGAGAAGTAACGTTTAGCTCCTCGCACAGGATAATGAATCAAGGGATAATCAGTAGGAGAAACGCCTGAATCAGTCGTCATATAAACGGGAGTTAAGCGTTCCGCTTTAGCGGTAGGTAAATAAAAATAAGTATCCTCCATAGCAAGCGGCTCAAATATCGCTTGATGCAGATACTCATCTAAAGGCTGGCCAGACCAAATCTCAATCAAACGGCCTAAAACATCTGTACTAAGTCCATAGGTAAATTTCTCACCGGGTTCATGTAGTAAAGGCATCTGAGCAATTTGCTCAACATTGTCTGCTAGCAGGATATCTCGCTCTTCGAAGCCTTCAGTAATGCCATGTTTCTCAAATATGGCCATCAATGAGTCATTTTGGAAACCATAGCCAATCCCCGAGGAGTGCGTAAACAATTGCCGAATGCTGATCGGTTTGCTAGCAGGATGAGCGCTAAAACTAGAATCTTGTAAATGATATTCATCTAAGATTTGAGGATGGCGAAAGCTAGGGATATAAGTCGCTAAAGAATCATCCAATGTAAAGGCTCCTTGTTCATATAGCATCATAGCTGCTAATGCAGTGATGGGTTTGGTCATGGAAGCCAAACGAAAAATATCCTCGGTAGACTGCGCCTCGCTCCCCTCGACATCACTATATCCCCAAGCTTTATGTAGGAGAATATCATCTTTATTGGCGATTAGAGCTACTGCACCGGGGATTTGGCGTTCGGCTACAGCCGTAGAAAAGAGACTATCTAGACTTGAGAGCTGGTCTTCACTTAGTTCATAAGAAATCGTAACACTAGGCTGGCAAGCCAATGTCAGACAACAAACAACTCCCAACAAGATGATATTAGACATACCTCAAGTTGGGAAATTTTATAATTATTTTTAGGGTGCTATGGCTTTACCTCTACTCCTTCACCTAACTGTATCGCCTTACCTTCCAAAATGCGTTGATTATTGCGAGTACTTTGATCAATCACTTCCAAGCGTTTTTCGATAGCAGCTCTTTCTTGCTTTGTAAGATTCTCTGTCAACTGTAATTCTAGTTGTTTTTTATCAGCAAATAATTGAAGTTTTTCGCTTTGCACACTTTTTTGAATTTCAGCCTTAGTCAAGACACGGGTCTCAACTTCGATCTTTGTGCTTTTTACAGGACTCTGTGCCGATAAACTAAATGCTGTAAGTAGTAATAGGGAGAGGATAAGTAAGGCTTTCTCTTTATTCATATTTTAGTATTTTCCAAAATTAAAAATAAAGTATTATCTGATTCAAAAAAATCACATATGAGCCAAAATCTGTCTCCGATTTCTTGCCTTTAGGGTATCTCAATCGCTGTCAAAAAGCTTTGCACTTTGGCCACAGGCATCTCACAGGGTTTGAGTTGGGGTCCAGCTTGGGTGAGATAATAATTAAAACTAATAAAATCAGTCCCTCCCAATTCTTCGGCAAAAACTTTGAGGCTTCGCCCGCCACTAAAATCTTGACGGGTCAGACCATAAGTACGGCCATTATAACTTACTTCCGAATAATCGGGAGGGAGACTGAGGATGATTTCATGCAGTGTCATCTATCGCTTGTTCAAACTTTTTGCTCTTCCAACTTGATAGATAGGCTATTGATACAAAAGCGTAGGCCGCTAGGTGCAGGACCATCAGGGAACACATGTCCTAAGTGTCCCTCACAAGTATTGCACATCACTTCAACACGTGTCATGCCGTGAGAGTGGTCAGCTTCATATTTGATTGCGTTTGCTTGGAGAGGATCGGTAAAACTTGGCCATCCAGAACTAGAATCAAACTTAATACTGGAATCAAATAAGGGCGTATCACAGCAAACACAATTGTACATACCAGCCGTATGGATTTCACAGTATTCACCTGTAAATGCTCTTTCCGTGCCTTTTTGGCGAGTGATATAATATTGGTCGGGTGTAAGTTGTTCCTTCCATTCGGCCTCTGTTTTACGCACCACTCTATCGGGAGCAGGACTACCTTCTTTTGCGAATCTGATGACGTCGTTCCAATTCATAACTTAGGATTAATATGCTCTTTAGAGCATGTTTGGACTTTTCCTTTAGACCAGAAAAAAGGCTTTCGAGAACCTGACTTCACCTTTTTGACTCAGAATAGCCAACTATTCTTCACCAAAAGAGGTTTGGCAGAACCCCTAAATCCTTTCTCCTACTTCAAAACACTAAAATCCAAATATGCTCTTAATCTATAACAAAGATAGACCATTAGAGTTTGAGGGAGTGTCTTTTATTCTACACTTTAGGTGATCAAAACGGCAACTTACTCAAGTCTACATTGCCTCCAGAAAGTACAATACCAACCTTCTTGCCAGCAAAGGCTTCCTTCTCACGTAATAATGCTGCAAAGGGTACCGCGCAGGAAGGTTCAATGATGATTTTCATCCGTTCCCAAACGAGCCTAAGCGCATTGACAATCTCTTCTTCCTCCACTCTGATAATTCGATCAACTAGCTTTTGGATGATTGGGAAATTACGGTCGCCCAATTGCGTCTTCAAGCCATCAGCAATCGTATTGGCTGTTTCGTTAGTTTCTATTTTTCCGCTTTGCAGCGAACGCCAGGCATCATCAACCGCAAAGGGTTCGCCGCCCACCGTAATACAATTCTGCCCAAAATGATGGGCTGCGAGCGCAGTACCAGCAATCAAGCCGCCTCCCCCAACAGGAGCCATCAATACCGCTAAATCAGGTTCTTCTTCCAGCAATTCTAGAGCAGCCGTTCCTTGCCCAAGGATCACCTGATCATCATTGGAAGGATGGATAAAAGTGGCTCCGGTCTCAGATTGGATCTTTTGTGCGCTGGTTTCGCGATCTGCTAAAGTGGGGGGACAAAGCAAGATTTCTCCGCCATAGCCCTTTACCGCCGCTTGCTTTACTTTTGGAGCGTTATCTGGCATCACGATATAAGCCTTCACTCCCAAGCTTTGAGCGGCTAAGGATAATGCTTGAGCAAAATTCCCAGAGGAATGGGTTACCACTCCCCTAGCCTGCTGCGCCGTCGTTAGCTGTAAAATCGCATTGGTGGCACCGCGCATTTTGAAGGCACCCATCCGCTGAAAGTTTTCGCACTTAAAGTATAAATCTGCGCCCGAAATTTCATTGAGCAAGCGGGAAGTCATTACTGGCGTTCTATGGATATGCGGTCTTATCCGGTGAGCCGTATGGGATAGGTCAGTTTTACTCAGCATAGTTATGAATCGATATGACGGAAATTACACCTACGGATTTTTCCGTGCAAAATCTTAGCTTGCAACTATGTCAAAATACTACTTGCTACTCCTACTTCCTTTTGTTTTATACGCTTGCGAACTCCCCCCTCCCTCTGAAGGCGTAAAAGATTCAACCTCAAGTCAGACCCCTCAGTTAAAGATACGGACTACTACAGTCAACAGTAGCGTACGCGCTATCGAAGCAATCGACGAACAAAAAGCATGGTTTTCAGGCTCTGGTGGGGTTTATGGCTATAGCAAAGATGCAGGCAAAAATTGGACGATTGATAGTATTCGTAGAGAAGGGCTCGATTTTGGTTTTAGAGCATTGGCGATAACGAATGATGCGACATTTTTACTCAGTACAGGTTCTCCTGCGCTACTCTTTCGTTCCCAGAATGGGGGAGAAAGCTGGGAAACCAAATATCAAGAAGATCATCCCGATGCCTATTATAATGCCCTCAAATTTTGGGACAATAAAACCGGTATTGCCGTAGGCGACCCAACCGAAGCCAATTGTTTGTCAGTATTGATGACCCGCGATGGAGGTGAGACATGGTTCAAGATTCCCTGCGGGGAACTCCCAGCCATCGCCGAGCATGAGGCAGGTTTTGCAGCGAGTAATACAAACATTGCTTTAGCAGGGAATCATGCATGGTTGGTCACTGGAGGAGATAAAGCACGAGTTTTTCACACACCCGATCGTGGCCAAAGTTGGGAAGTATTTGATACGCCTATCCAGCAAGGTGGACAGATGACCGGAATCTATAGCATCGCCTTTAGAGACGAAACAAACGGCATCATATGGGGGGGAGATTGGGACAATAAAGATAGCGCTTACTCGGCCAAGGCGATTACCACTGATGGAGGCAAAAACTGGGCTTTATTCAATGATGGAGAAGCGCCCGCCTTTCGTTCTTGTGTGCAGTACGTTCCGCAAAGCGGTGGGAAGGAAATCTTTGCGATCGGAAGCCCCGGCATGTCTTACACCTCAGATAGTGGCAAGACTTGGACACAGCTCAATGAGGAAAATTTCTATAGTATCAGAATAAATAATGCCGGCAAAACCGCTTGGCTTGCCGGCAAAAATAGAGTTGCGTATATGAGTTGGGAGTAGCTTATGCGCCCTTAACAGGGAAAGGAACTTTCAAATCGCTCCACATCATCACTACTTTTCCTCCTTCGACACCAAATTCAAGGGTTTCAGAGGCAGCATCAGCAGCCATAGGCTTTACTTTGACACGCATCTGATCTTCACCTTCGTCGTATTGGTAGGCGCCCCATTGCTCTGAAACTTTGTTAAAAATCAAAGTCCAATCGTTTTCACCAGGGATAGAGAATAGGCCATAAGTGCCCGCAGCTAAAGTTTGGCCATTGATCATAGCGTCTTTAGAAACCGTTACTATCGTAGCTTCGTTCGCTCCAGTACGCCATACCTGATCGTAAGGTACGAGATCGCCATAGATTGTACGTCCTTTGACAGAAGGGCTGCCATAGTTTACCGTTATAGTTACGCCATCAATGGTTGTTACCATCTCTTTGCGCGGACTAGGGATAGAGTCGTTTAGGATATTGACTGCAAAAGTTATGTTAGCAGGTGCTTCTTCAGCCACTATTTCAGAGGGAGTAGTTTCTTCCTCAGCAGTAGCTTGCTTGGTTTCAGTACAGGCAAATCCAACAAATGCCATCAATGCAATCAGCAATAGACTGAGTATACGATTCATATTTTTGAGATTGATTTGGGTGTTTAATGCGCCGCAAATATACGAATAATCGGATTATGGAGCAGAAATTACTTTTTCCAATCTTACAATTAGCTTGTTTTACCTTCTTTGCTTCGCAGAACGCTTTTCCCTTCCCTATCATCCCCCTCAAATATATAAGCCGTTGGGAATTCATAAGTTAGGGGTCTTCCGACTAAGCGTTCCGCAAAGCGGTGGCCCTTGAAAGCACAAAACTCAGCGAAGTGGGAAGGATTCGATCAAGCTTTTATATCGTTCTGCTTTGCAGAACGCAACGCTTTGAATTACTTAGGAGTCTTTCAAATATTATACGACTTCTCCTCTCGTTCAACCAAATCATCTATACATGGATCGCCGCAGTTTTATTCAATCTACTACCCTTTCTAGCTTAGGTCTCATCGCTGGAGTGCCATTGCCTCTATTTGAGCAAGGCAAGACACACATTATTACCCTTAGTTTTGATGATGGTTTTCGCAAGTCCGTTCTCAAAACGGCGGATATTTACGATTCGGTGGGTCTCAAAGCTTGTTTCAATGTGATTGCATCAGGCCATTTACCCGAATTTGAAGCGCCAGATGACTATATATTACCCGAATTGCTGGGAAACTTTGAGGATTGGAATGCCCTCGTCAAACGCGGTCATGAAGTGATGCCTCATAGCTGGAAACACTCTTGGCTCAACAAACTCCCTACTGATGAAGCTAGCGCATTGATAGGACGCTGTATAGACTACTTCGCAGAACGCTTGGATGGGTTTGATCCAGTCAAAAGTGTTTTCAATTTCCCTTTTAATGCGACTACCCCAGAACTAAACACCTATACGCTCAGCCGAGTGGGCGCAATGCGGGCATGGGGCGAGGGTGCGGTCAATCAGATGCCAGACCAAAATCCCGAAATATTAGGTTGCTCCTCCAATGGTCCTGACAATATTGATCGATGGGTGAAGTCTAAGGTGAAGCGCTTTTTAAAATCTCCCGGCGGTTGGCTCATTCTCAATACCCACGGGCTTGACGGGGAAGGTTGGGGCCATATGAGCAGCAAGTATTTAGAAAAACTCCTCAATAAGCTCGTCAAGATTGAATATGTCGCAGTCCTCCCCACAGGAAAAGCCTTGTTTGACTAAACAAAAAAGAGCCGAGACATCGTCCCAGCCCTTGCCGTTTCCTATCCGGTGATAAGAATTTTTTAGTAGATAGTATTTAGTACAGAGTATCTAGTACTTAGAATCCGGTCTGATATCTATCTACTAAATACTCTGTACTATGTACTATATGCTGCTTACTCCACCGCAATATCTATCTCAGGATGCTGAGAGGCGACAGTTTTGCCCACCTTGACGGTAAGGATGCCATCTTTGTAAGTGGCCTTGATGTTTTTCTTATCCGCCTTATGGCTCAACTCGAAGGAGCGTTCAAAGGATTTGATAGGATACTCCTGCAACAAAAAGTTGGGATGAGTATCTCCTACAATCTCACGAGTACCGCTGATATAGAGTGTATCCTCTACGACGCTTACTTTGATCTCCTCCCGAGGGAAGCTAGGGGCGTGCAAGCTCAAGACAAACTCAGCTTCATGCTCTATGATATTGACGGGGATGTTGTGTTTGGGACGTCTAAATCCCATCCGAGCGAATCGGTTTTGTTCGTTCCGTCGATGACGATGTTTCATATGTCTATGCATAATCTTGTTGTATTGATTGTTCTAAAATGTTGTTCAAATAAGTAACTTGAAAAAAATAAGGTTTTGAATTGGCGCCGAGCTTTTGTGCTGAGGCAAGGAAGCAAAAGCGAGCATAGCGGGTTATGTAAACTTTTGATGACGATGTATCAGCGTAAAAGAACCAGCCAAACGAAAGAATATTTTTTGAATGTTACTAAGTAGTCGGACGAGCGCTGATTTTACTTTAAAGAGTAGTGATTTTTTTCAATCTACCTCCACAAACTCAGCAAATATGTCTACCAACTTTTCACGCAGCGCTCTCATAGCGTATCCTTTACGTGAGATGATGGTTTTCAGATTCTCGCCTTTTTGTTCGGCTATTTCCCTGAGGGTATGGCCTTCCAGTTCGTTGAGCAAAAAGACTTCGCGTTGCGCGGAGGGCAATGTCTCCAATGCCTCATACAAAGCCTCCCAAAACTGCTCTTGCAGATAGATCACCTCTGGTTGTTCCCAGCCATCGATCTCCGTTTCCGCTTCAAATTGATATTCTTCAGATTCTTCGTAGAGATAGTCTTCGAGCCATTCGGGGGATTTTTTGCGGTAGAGATCAATAATTTTGTTGCGGATCACCCGGTACAGCCAAGCTCTTGGTTGTTTGATGGTTTGTTTGTGCCAAGCGCTACTGAACTGTAACCAGACCTCTTGCAAAATATCCTCCCCATCGCGTGGATTGGCCACTCGACTGCTGATAAATCCTTGAAATTCGGAATTTAATCTTGAGATGATTCCATCTATTGATTCATCATTATAGTCTTTATTATGGAGTGTTTCATCTGTCATTCGATAAGGTAGTCGGCTGGCATTGAAAAATACTTTAAAGCACCACCAAATAATAAACACAAACATGCAAAACGACTTTGACCGCTTTTATCGTGGCCTCAATTTTATCATCGCAGGCCTTATTTTTTGTATCGTTGATATCAATCTTGGTTCGTTCGACATCCTACCCGATATCCTTGGAGCAGGATTCATCCTTTTTGCCTTATGGGAATTTAGTAAAGTAGTAGTCAACGAAGCCTACAAATCAGCCATCAATCTGGCCATGGGAGCAGCTTTGGTAGAAATTCTCTTAGGAGTAGTGGATTATGTGTATGCCTCCCCTTCGGAGATACTTTCACTGATCAGTACTGGCGTAAAGATGTTTGTGATTTATGGCTTGATCATGTTTGCCAAAGCCATGCAAATTTACGCAGAGGCAAACGATCTAGGCGCTAGCTTTATGAAATGGAAAAATGTAGAAAAGCTCTATCTCTGGATGTATTTCATTGCTTTGGGGGTATTGAGTTTTGCGATATCAATCCTTACCACTTTTTCCATCATAGATCCTCTCACCTTTTCAGTGGGATTCTTGTCCATACCCATTCTGTTAGTTACTGTAATCTTACTGCTATTCCCCTTAGTTCAAACGATACGAGTGATCATTGGCATGAAGAGAGAGATGTTAAACTAAGCGTTCGGCAAAGCCGGCACTATCTTATTTGCAGTTGAGGTTGATGGGATAAATTCAATCGACTAATAAACCCTAGCGTTCTTCGAAGAATGCTAGGATTTATTAGCATTATGGCTCTTGCAAATGAGCAAAAATCGCAGTCAATATTTGAGGACTTACCGCTGCTGGTATATCATGCCCCATCCCCTCTACCCATAAGTGTTTTGCACCGGGGATTAGTTGGGCACATTTTTGACCATGCGCAAAAGGGATCAATGGATCAGCAGTCCCATGTACGATCAAAGTCCTTATTTGGAGTTCTTGCAATGCTTCTTCTCTTGAGCCAGAGGACATTACCGCGGCGCTCTGTTGTTTGAAAGCTTGATTATTCATCCCATTTCTTTCTCGCAGATTATACAATACAGCCTGTGCAGTCCCTTCGAGATCGATGGGATAGTCTTTATCTCCTTGTAGGCTTTGCCGAACGCTTATCATCAACCTCACCTGATTGGCTTCACCCGGCAAAAGACCATAGCGTATTTGGGCCAATATCAACTCCTGAATGATATCCATATTGATTCCGGGCAAACTATCATCAGCCATATTTGCACTAGAAAGCATAGAAGTCAGACTGATTACCCTTTCAGGGAACGCCAGAGCAGTTTCTTGGGCAATCATCCCTCCAAGGGAGACTCCTATAATATGGGCTTTTTCTACATTTAACTGATCCAGAACCGCAATCCCATCAGCCGCCATATCTGTCAACGTATATGAATTCGCCTCATCCCAATCCTCTCCCCAATCAGAAAGCCCCGTAGCCCGGTTGTCATAGCGTATCACCCGATAGCCAGCCTCCACCAATGGATCCAAAAAGTATTGCGGCCACCCCAAAGCATCATTGGAGATACCCATGATCAGCAATAGGCTTCCTTTGATACTATCAACTGCTTGCGGTTCTATGACTTCATACCAGATTTTGGTTTCCCCATTGTAGGCATATCCTTCTTTCCCTTGCAGGGGAACGCTAGGACTCTCTACCGCTGCTGCAATGATACGTTCCGCCTCAGCGGGCAATGGAGAGACAGCCTGATAGACAAAAAGACTCGCTCCAAGGATAATCACCAATATCAAAATGCCGACTATTTTTAGCGCTTTCTTCATAATGGCTTTTGCTCAAAGAGTCGTAAATATCTGTAAAGACGTAACTATCAATAATTTGTACAAGAGATACTATCTACTCAATGACCAGATCGCAAAACTCCTTGGAAAACATAAACTTTTTGTAATTTGTTACAAGGAATCAAAAGACTAAAATTTGCTTATATGGAAGCTCTCGTAAACTACTTTTCAAATATGCCGACCACTCACCGCACGGCCTTTTTGGTGGGGGGACTCGCGACTTTTTGGATGATTGAAAGTGCTGTACCACTCTTTAAGTTTGAGTATAATAAATGGCGGCATGCGCTGTTAAATCTATTTTTTGTGGCTACTACTGCCATTATCAATTTAGGTTTAGCCTTTCTCTTGGTGATGGCCGCGGATTGGGTGGTTGCAGAGAAGATTGGCTTGCTACAAATAGTAGAGATGCCGCTTTGGCTACAAGTGGTAGCAGGACTACTCTTGATGGATTTGATAGGTGCTTGGCTGGTCCACTGGGTGGAACACAAAGTCACTTGGATGTGGCGTTTTCATATGGTCCATCATTCTGACCATAATGTTGATACGACTACCGCCAATCGTCATCATCCGGGAGAAAGTGTTTTTCGCTTTGTTTTCACGACTATAGCAGTGATTGTCATTGGCGCGCCGATGTGGCTTGTTATACTCTATCAGACGATGTCTGTGATACTAACCCAGTTCAATCACGCCAATCTCAATATGCCCGCTTGGTTAGATAATGCTTTGGTTTGGGTTTTAGTAACGCCTAATATGCACCGTGTCCACCATCACTATCGTCTGCCTTATACAGATACCAATTATGGTAATATCTTCTCCGTTTGGGATCGTCTATTTGGCACTTTTGCAGTAGCAGATAATTCGAAATTGAAGTATGGTATTGACACCTATATGGAAAAGGAAGCCTCCGATCATCTATGGACAATCTTGAAGCTTCCTTTTATGAAGTATCGTAAAACGATAGAATATCAAGAAGAGGAAAAGTTTTAATTCCCTTCTCGAAAGTTTATACTAAGCAAGGTGAACTCAATAAATGTCTAGAGAGGGCGCAGCAGTTTTGAGTTGAGCCAAGGCGAAAAGATTGAGTTTAGCGAGCTAAAAGACAGATTTTTCAACGCAGGCTCAGCCCAAAAATGCAAGCCAAATCTGA
>JBGCFA010000361.1:0-8185 GCA_045106675.1 Bacteroidia bacterium | reverse complement strand
AGTAAACGGCTGTCAGATTGCTTGAGCGCGCTCCAAATAGCATTCTTTTTTTGTAATCCGGCTTGCTTATACTGGCTTTGTAGTTGCTCGTAGGTACCTAATTCTTGCTCAATCTGAGGGATATAGATCTCCAAGAATGCTTCAACTCCATCCAGAATTTCGGTTTTTTGTTCACAGATGCGCCCCAAGATGTCGAAGTAAGCGAATATGCCGAGCAATCTGAGATTGACTCTGGTTGCCATCTTCCGATACACATCTATCGGCTTATTGTTGACGATCCATCGGAGAGGAGCGTTATGCCAGCGAATAAGATCTAATATCTGATGCCTTTGGGCTGCCGTAACTTCTGGCTGCTTAAGCAATATTTCTCTTGCCATGGGGACCCCCGCTTTTTCGTGTCCTTTGGCTGACCAACGACCGTTGGTCCATTGGGTGACCTTTGGCTTTCCTATATCGTGGAGAATACAGACCCAATAGAGAATATCTGACTCTTCTTGAGTAAGATTGAAGCGTTCTCGATGTTGTTTGTATTGTTCGAGCACCAAAAGGGTATGATTGTAGACATTGCCCTCCGCATGGTAGCGTGGGTTTTGTTCGGTAGCGATTAGGCTTTCGATCAGTGTGTCTGACAGGGGTAAATGATTTTCTCGAATCCTCAACATGCGTTAACGGCTTTGTACTTACTCAATCATTGGTAGTAGTTTGTGGCGTGTAGTGTCTTATAATCTTATTAAACAAAAAGTGTCCCAACTTTCTTTAATAAGGCTTTTTCCCATCATCCTCTTCTTCTTTCTCCATATCTTTTACCTCTTTAAGGAGAATATCTTCTTCGAGTTCGGCCTCAAGATCAAGCTCCGCTTCCATCTCTAGTTCTTCCATCCAGGCTTTTTCTTCTGCCTCATCCCAATCAAACTCGTCATTGATTGGCTCTTTGTCAAGGTCCAAAAACTCATCATCAAAGTAGAGTTCTTCTTCCATTGGGAGCCACATTTCGCCCTCGTAACTTTCGTCCCACACAAGTCTAAACTCGACTCGGCGATTTTTGGATTTATTTTCCTCGGTATCATTGGGGACTAAGGGGCGAGATTCTCCAAAACCTCTCGATCTCACTCTCTCAGGCGAAAATTCTCCCCTTGCGATGATATAGGTAGCGATCCGCTCTGCTCGCTCGGCTGAAAGTCTAAGGTTCGCCGAAGGCGGCCCATCTCCATCTGTATGACCTTCTACCTCTAGCTTGAACATCGGGTAAGTCTGCAGGAAGCGTGCAAAATAGTCCAATTTTGGCCTAACATGTGCCCGAAGACGAGTGCTATTGGAGGCAAATTCCATCGACTCAAATACGATGGGTTTACCCGCTTCAAAACTTTCAGTGAAAATATTGAAGGTTGTATCGCCTGTCATTTCGAAGTCATTGCGGACGGTCAAGAAGTTGTCGCCAAAGACAAAGACTCGATATTTATTATTATTGATGAGATCAAACTCAAAGTATCCTCTTTCATTGATCTCTTTGGGAGCTACCTCAATGCCATTTTCTAGATCGATCACCAAAATACGGCCTACCAAGGGATTGCCAGTGATAGAGTCGATCAGATAGCCTTTAAACTCTGCTACAGCATCCGCACGAGCCTCCATCGGCATGGGAAATGACCATAGATCAAAATCTTGTTTAATATGATCCTTGTCCGGATTACGAGAATTGGAGTAAAAAATGGTAGTTCCTTTACCACTAATAGTAAAGTAGTACTCATTGCCGGGCGTATTGACTAGTGGCCCAATATTGCGAGGTGGTTCCCAACCATCTACCACCCAACGGGCTTTGAAGATGTCGTAGCCGCCAAAGTTTTTGAGCTGACCAGTAGAGCCAAAGTATAAGGTCTTATTGATCTTATGAAAAAATGGCGTTACCTCATTGCGTGGCGAATTGAGGATCGGCCCTAAATTGAGAGCAGGGCCCCATTTGCCATCGGCTCCGATCGTAGTGTAATATAAGTCTGTACCACCAAATCCACCTTTGCGATTGGACGAAAAGAAAATCGTTCGACCATCGGCAGTAATATTAGGTTGAGAATCCCAATAGATGGAATTCACGTTTTTGCCTAGATTTTTAATCTCAGACCAATGCTCTCCATCAAATTGAGCGGAGAAAATATCACAATCACCATAGCTAAATTTGGCATTACATCGGGTAAAGATCAAGGTTTTGCCGTCAGGTGAAAGACTCGCCGAGCCTTCGTTGAGGAGCGTGTTGATCTCTTTGGTTAGGCGTTCGGCTGGAAGCCAATCCCCCGTTATAAAGTCTTTGACCGCCATAAAGAGGTCTTCATTTTCCTTGGCAAATGGATCTACAAAGTCTGATGCTTTGGTATCAAGGGAATCTCTGCGCGAGGTGAAAATCAAAATGCTATCGGAGGGATGCATGAAAGGTGCATAGTCTGCATATTCCGAATTGATGATATGTCCCATAGACTCCAATACCTTTTTGGGCGGGATCAAAGGGTCAATCTTACGTCTTACTTCTAGAAGTTCGTAGTATTGGTCTATCGGTAGCCACTCACTTTCATCTCCGGCAAGGAGTGAATCATAAGTCATTCGAGGAGCTGGAGTACCGTAGTTATGAATCTTGGCCAGTTCATAATAATAAACTGCGGCCAAGGTGTCTTTGAGTAGTTCTTTGGTTCGGCCTGCTAGCCAAATCATGCCTACATCACGACGAAAATTTTCGACCCCAAACTGCGCAATGTATGCGGCCAAAGCTTGGTCTAGTCTTTCTAAATCATCGATGTCTTCTCCTTGACGCTCTAAACGTCTGAGCTCATTTTTGGCCTTTTCGTTATCGTAGTAATCTATTTTGCCAATGTTGGTAAAAGCGCGCTGGGCACTAAAATCCATTACTCCTCCTACATTATTGGTACGGAGGACAACGGACTTTTCTTTGAGAATATTGACTGGCTTAGCTTCCTTTACTTGAGCCAGTAAAAAACCTCCCCAAAGGAGAATTGTCAAGCTGAAAAAAGTGCGAAGTGAAATTGCTTTCATTGCCTAAGCTGGATTATTGAACAAGGTGTACGAGCTATTAACGAATTACCGAATTTTTATCGGATAACAAAATGCTTTCTCTTGCTGTTTATTTCAGAGGCATAATTATCTATACATCCGTATTTGATTTGAGATGTTTACAATAGATTTGATGAACATTTAACGAAAAATTTCGGCTAAAAGTCCCTCTACCTCAAGGATGGATGGCGCCAGAAGCAATATCCCATCGTCGGATGTTACCTGGAAATTGACCGTCCACCAACCATTGCTCAAAGATACAAAGCTTAATTTTAAGAGTTCATTAGAGATACTCGGAATCAAGACATCTTCAAATTGCATGGGCTTTTGTTGCTGCGGGTAAATGGCCCGGAGTCTAAACCAAGCGAGGATTTGTTCCTTTGCAAAATCTTCATTTACCCCAGTTTTAAAACGATATACGGTTCCAAGGGCGGGAACCTTGGTTATGGTGGTTTGGAAATTGCGTTGATTTTGCTTGAGTTCCTTTCTGAGGCGTTCGTTTTCTTGCTCTTGGGTCTTGAGTTGGTTCTCAAGTTGTATGATACGGCTCAATAGAGCTTGATTTTCGCCTGTACTTTCAAATTCGGCGAGGTATCGCTCTCTTTGTTCGATTTGTTTTTCGCGACGGGCGAGTTCTTGTTCTCGACGAGTCTGAGATTGCTGCGTTTCGGTTAGTTGGTCGAGCTGGCGACGATATACTTCACGACGTAGGCGAGCTGCCTCAGATTCTGGATTGAGAATCATCAGCTCTTGGGCAATTGAATCTCTCTCCGTCAATAGCACAAGATTGTCTTGGGTCAGCCTGATACTGCGACTTTCTAGTTTATCTACTTTGCGCCCACTCTCTTCTAGCACACGTCCACGGAGTTCAAAGCGATCCTTGAGTTGTGCGAAGCGTACGTTCAGTTTGTCGTATTCGGCAGAAATCCCCTGTAGTTTTATATTCTCCTCTTCGAGAACGCTGTTTCTCCTATTCAGCTGGGCTAGCTTGGCTTCTGTTTTGGCGTTCTGCGAAGCAATCTCTGGGTTTGTAACTACTTCAGGACTTTCTTGAATAAAGGGGACTTTGACGGTATCGACCCTTAATTCGACGATCGTTATCGTATCGACTCTAAGTTCCGGTATTCTGATAGTATCAAGGCGTATGTCCGTAAGTCTGATGGTGTCAACTTGTACATCTGTGAGTCTGACAGTGTCAATGCGGGTGTCTGTAAGTCTGATAGTATCAACTCGTAGGTCTGTGAGCCTGATGGTATCTACTCTGAGTTCAGGTATTCTGATGGTATCAACAGCTGCGTCTGATAGTCTAATGGTATCAATACGAGTTTCTGTTAGGAGGACGGTATCTACTCTTAACTCGGGAACGCTAATCGTATCAACACGAACTTCTGTCAAAAAGATGTTGTCGATTCTTGCCGTAGGCAGGCTGAGACTATCGATTTGCTCCTGCGGAGAACGCCTCGCTGTGGTTCGCAAAGAGTCTGAGCGTTCCTGAGACAGGGCCAACTTAAGCTCAAGCAGCTGTACTTGCTTATCCAAATCTGCGATCGTAACACTCATGGCATCGATCATACTGGAATCAAATGTGGTTTCTGTCACATAGACAGTATCAACCCCAGCAGAATCTGGAATCATCGCTAATAATGAGTCTTGTCTCAGCTCTAAGGCTTGTATTTTCTGGGACAATAGTGCAGACGAATCTCGCCAAACCATGAACTGTTGTTGGCTGCTATCATTGAGGAAGGGAGAGGTCTGGGAGCGATTTTGATCTACATATCTTTTGAAGCGATTGCTTATCAACTCAACTACTTGTCCATCTGTCTCAAAGTTTTCGGGTCGATTTTCGCCAAATGGATTTTCTTTGATCAAAGTGGCTTCATCACTACCGATCCAGTCGCCTTCTCGCTGCACGTAGAAGTCCATATAATTGCGCTCTTTACGGTCTTGATATCGCTGGCGAATTTCGGCTACGCTTTGGCGTTCAAATAAGGCATCAAAGTCAATTGGATCACCCGTCAAGCCTTGTATCATCTCCGAAAGATCGAGTAGCATACGTAGGCTCAGGTCCGGAAAACTATGGATGCTGATGTCTTGTTGATAGGTATAAAGCCCTACAAGCGTCAATTCCGTAAAGATCCCTTCCTGCTCTGTCAGCATATAGTAGAGCGTGATAGGCCGGGCTGAGGTGATCGGCGGATATGCTAGATTTTCATAGATGAGCCCCTCTTGCATGCGCACGGGACTGAGAGGGTAGGCCGCAAAATATCGTTGTATTCCTGCTTTTAACTCTTCTTTGGGAATGGATATGTTGACGCGGTAACCCGTAACGTCTTTTTCAAAAACTTTCAAACGCACCTCTCTCACCGGTACTACACCCGCCAAGCTAATCTGTACACTCAACAAGCTCAAAATGCCAAAGATAATGGACTTCATATTAATGCTTGAATAGCCGGATAGTTGAAGGTTGTTATCAACAGTCCAACATTGTATTTACTCAATAATTTTATACCCCGTAGTGCTTCATAAGATCGTGCGTATTCCAACTTTTGCAATCTTCGGGCCGAAAACCCAGTAAGGCTACGATTTCATATAGTTTTTCCTCACTCTTGGTTTCTACTTCCAAAAAAGGCGGGATTTTTTCCATATAGTCCTGATACTCATCTATTACCACATGACCTTGGGGGAGATCATATTGCGTCCTGTATTTGCGAGTAGTCTGATAAGACTTCATGCCTAAGGCTTCTAAGATATCTTTCATCGCCCCCATATCTTCTACGACAGTTTCTAGTTCTTGCATCACTTTGGGCCCGTCATTTGAGATTTTTCGCTTATAGGTGATACGTGTTTCATCCCCTTCTTTACGTAGTCGTAAGAGGTCTCCTTTTTTGACAATACCCTCGCTTGGATCTTCCCAAAAGATGGCCCAAAACTCATGTCGGAAACTAAATTTGGCTCCTACTTCTTCTAGGCGTTGCCGAACACTGGATTGGTCTATCTCTAAGATTTTGATTTCTATCTCTCGCTCCATGCTTGAATTGTTGATTGTAAGAAGGCTTGAATTTATGAATCATAAGGGCAACAATTCAATTAAGGCCCAACACAAAATAAAACAACGACTCTTTGAATCGCATATTACTTCCTTTTGGAGGGGCCAACAACTGTAGGGGAGACGAAAGAATAAAGCCCTAAAGTGCTGTTTACGTATGACTTTCCTAAATCTCCAATGGTTCCTTGGGACCGGGGAAATGAGCATCTGTCCCCAAGACATATAAATCTAGCACTGCTTTACAGCGAGCCAAATATTCCCGCATATAGGGTTTTGGGGCATAGGATTGAGGGACGGATTGGGCATTAAAGGCGATGGCCTCTATGCCTTTGGCTTGCGCGATAAACAAAGCACGTTCGTTGTGAAAGGGCTGAGAGATGATCAATATCTTGTCTAGATCGAAGACTGAGCGAGTGCGGACGATGGAATCAAACGTTCGGAAACCGGCAAAGTCCAGGGTGATTGCCGAATCGGGAACGCCGCGTTCCTGCAAGGCTAAGCGCATCTTTGTAGGCTCATCGTAGTTTTGGTTACGATTGTCGCCACTCAAGACAAAATGTTGAATTTTACATGCGTGATAGAGTTCTGCGGCAGCATCCATACGATATTTGAAAAATAGATTTGTACTGCCATTAGCGGTTCTAGGACTGGTGCCCAGAACGATGGCCACAGGATAACCTTCGGGGATGGATTCAATTGATTGCAGCATCTTCGTAGATGTGCTATGGCTGACCCAATAATTGACACCGAGCACACCTACTATGGTGGTCAAGCCTAGGATAAAAATCCATGTGATCATTTTTTTGAGTATTCGCATGCCTATTTGTTTTACGAAAAGGCTCGGAGAGAGGTTAGGTGTTTGGGCAAATACTAAGCGCTGATTTATCAAGGTAGTCTAAGTTGAGGCTAAGCGTGTATGAATCGAGCTTTTTCTTCACTCTCATCATGACTTGATCTATACTACTATTGACAACTCAAACAAAAAAAGCACCCCGTTTTCACGGAGTGCTATATGTTTTTGTTGTTGTAAGAAAGGCTGATTAGAGCGCGATACCGACAACGAAGTTTGTGTTATAATGCATCTTCTTGAAAGGTACGGTAGAAGTCGCGTTGAAACTCTCACGTACAGCAGTTGAGAAGTTGTTGTAAGTCGCGTTGAACTCAACTCCGACGCGGAAGATCTTCAAGAGTTTGATCTGAGCACCACCTACAACACCTAGGCCGGCGCGCAATTGACCGTTTTGAAGGTTATCTAGATTGTTGTTGAGTTTATCTTCTCCGACTACAGTGATCGGAATATAGACACCAGGATAGACATCAAGAAATGCCATATTAAAGTGCTTTTCAATACCGAAGGTTCCGGTTAGGTCTTGACGACGAGCGTCATAATTGGTATTAATGTCAGTACCTGTTACTGAATAGTTAAGGTTATCGACACCAAATCCCACTCTATAAGCCCACTTTTCCTTGGTAAAATAGCGCAGGTTCAAAGAACCAGACAGGCTTCCCGCATAATCAATGCTAGTACCGCCACTAGGACTAGTGATAGTCGGGCTATAGCTGTTGACATTAAGGACAGCTGAAATACGCTGTGCTTGGACGGCAGTCGTGCCAAAGAAGGCAATAAGCGCAAAGGCAAAAAGGGCTTTAAGTGAATTGTTCATAGCTTTTTTTGTGTTGATCCACAATTAGGTTAACGGCAAAAGTAAAAGCTGGTTATAGTGAAAGTCACATACTAGTGCAAAAATTTTTTAAGCGTGCAACTTGCCAGCATTTGTGTGTTGGAACTAAAGAACGTTGGTCGCAGGAAGTAAATATTTGCCTCAAAGACAAAGCTTCCTAAGGAGGGTTGCACGACTTAGCTGCCTAAAAGTTTGAAGATCGAATAATCGTGTCTGTTCATTGAACAAACGCGTCAAATGGGATTGGGAAAATCCCAAATGCTTCAAAAAAAGCTTAATAGAAGCAGAAAATTCAAATAGGATTAGGCTAAAGATAAGTAATCCCTGTCAAATCCTCCGAAACCTCCCATAACTTCTTGGCAATTGCGGGATCTTGGGATAGTTCCGTAGAGGTCGCAAGTCC
>JBGCFA010000360.1:0-5901 GCA_045106675.1 Bacteroidia bacterium | reverse complement strand
GACGATCAACAACCAACCTATCAGTATTGACAAAAACGGAAACTTTCAGGCTTCCTTACAGATGCCGACTGATAAGCGTATCGCTATCAAAATGGAAGCGACCGATATTTATGGCAATCCTACCAATCGTGATTTTTATCTAGAATATCAGGACCAAGCCGCTGTAGCCTATACGCCTCCTACAACTCAGCCACAGCAGCAAACCAATACTTATAATACTCAATACAATCAGCAGACTACTCGTCCGCGCCAAGTACCAAGCCAGCCAGCAAATGTTACGGCTCCATTGACACGCGGTGATAATTACCTATTGGTTATCGGTGTCAATAACTATCGCCACTGGTCTTACCTCAACAATGCAGTTAAAGATTGTCGCGATGTAGTACGCACCTTGACACAGTACTATATGTTCGAGCCGCAAAATGTCTTCACCCTCTTCAACGAAGAAGCGAGTCGTGAAAGCATCCTCGAAAAGCTCGAGCAAATCAATAATCAGATCAGACCAGAAGATAATCTCCTCGTTTATTACGCAGGACACGGATATTACAACAACTCTACAGAATTAGGATACTGGGTGCCTTATGATGCCCGTAAAGACAAAGTTTCTGACTTTATCCCTAATTCTACTGTTAGAGATTACGTTCGTCAGATCGACGCTCATAATACTTTCTTGATCGCAGATGCTTGTTACTCTGGTTCAATGTTTGGCACTTCTCGCGGCAACAATTACAGCCGTGATGCTCGTTCCCGTTGGGCCTTTACTTCAGGCGATATCGAAAAAGTATGGGACGGTCAGCCCGGACAAAACAGTCCTTTTGCACGTTATTTGATCAGTTACCTCAAATCCAATACTAAAGCAGAACTTACTGCCTTCGAATTGATTGATGGAGTATCTAATCAAGTACGCAACAACACACAGCAAAAGCCTCAAGGTGCCCCTTTAAGACAAGCTGATGACCAAGGAGGTATGTTTATCTTCCAGCGTCGCTAGTCAAACAAGACTTTTTTTAAACGGCTCCGCCTATGGTGGAGCCGTTTTTTTATATTAGGGTATGATGTTTCAACCCGCCCTCGAAAGCATGCCGCTATCCGAACTACGGCAGCTGCAAAGTCAAGGTCTCCAAAAGTTAGTAGCTCGACTCTACGAAAAGGTTCCTTTCTATCAACAAAAGCTCGATGGACTGAGCGTTCGGCCCGACGATATCAAACACATCTCAGATCTAGCAAAGCTGCCTTTTACCTATAAGGACGACCTGCGCCAGCACTACCCTTTTGGTTTATTTACGATGCCTGTATCAGAACTAGCGCGGATACATTGTTCAAGCGGCACGACAGGCAAACCAACTGTGGTGGGTTATTCTCCCAGAGATTTAGAGATTTTTGCGGAGGTCAATGCGCGTTCTCTCGCGGCGGCAGGCGCTCAACCCGGTATGATGCTCCACAATGCTTATGGCTATGGTTTATTTACGGGCGGTTTAGGGCTTCACGCTGGCGCGGAACGCTTGGGTATGACCGTCGTGCCGGTATCAGGAGGTATGACCGATCGCCAAATCATGTTATTGCAGGATTTTGGGCCACAAGTAATCTGTTGTACACCATCTTATGCCCAGACTTTAGCCGATGAACTCCATCGGAGACAAATCGATCCCGCAAGTCTCAACTTAGCGTTCGCCGTTCTAGGCGCAGAACCCTGGACCGAAAGCATACGCCAGCAAGTAGAAGCGGGCTTACAAGTCAAAGCCACTAATATCTACGGACTCAGCGAAATCATTGGGCCCGGCGTATCTCAAGAAGCGGTTGAAGAACGCGGCACGGGTAGCTACGTCTGGGAAGATCATTTTTATCCAGAGGTGGTTGATCCAGATACAGGCGAGGTCTTACCCGAAGGGCAAGACGGGGTCTTGGTGATCACAACCCTAACCAAAGAAGCTTTTCCAATCCTCCGCTATTGGACCAACGATATTTGTAGCCTCCACTATGATCCCCATGGGAAACGCTCCCACATCAAAATGAGTGCGATCAAAGGTCGTGCAGACGATATGCTCATCATCCGAGGCGTCAATTTGTTTCATACTCAAGTGGAAGAATTGCTTCCACAAATCCCTGAACTGAGCCCTTTTTACCAATTGATCGTTCGGCGAAGCCGGAACCTAGATAGCGTCGAAGTAAAAGTTGAAGTGAAAGAGGGCATCCCTATCAAGGAGGAATTTGGCCAAGCTCTAGCCCATAAAATCAAACAAAATATCGGTCTCAATATGGAGGTGAATTTATTGACTTATGGGGAAATCCCACGTAGTGAAGGGGGCAAGCTCAGCCGGATCGTTGATTTGAGATCAAAGTAGAATGTGGTGACACAAAATCTTGCCATAGCAATATGTGGCGACACAAAATCTTGCGTCGCTAAGACAATAACTGATAGGTCAATAGCGAAGCGAAATAGGCCAATGCCGTCAAATAACCCAGCATCACAAAGGTCCATTTCCAGCCGCCAGTTTCCTTTTTGGTGACGGCCAGCGTACTCATGCACTGCATCGCAAAGGCATAAAAAATCAGCAAAGACAAGGCCGTCGCAGTTGAATATATTTTCTCACCCGTCTCTGGATTCGTTTGGTTTAGCATTTTTTCTCGCAGACTTTGCATCTGAGATTCGTCATCTGCATCTGGTTCCTCGAGACTATAAATAGTCGCCATTGTACCGACAAAGACCTCACGTGCCGCGAAGGAGGTGATCAAACTGATGCCGATTTTCCAGTCAAAACCAAGCGGTTTGATCGCTGGTTCAATCGCTTTACCTACTATCCCGGCATATGAAGATTCAAGTTTTTCGGTAGCAATTTTTATTTTTATCTCACTTAGCGCCCTTGAATCAGGAGCTTGTTCTAATTCAACTTTATAGTTTTGCTCAATTTCGACAAAGCGTTCGCCAGGGGCGAAAGAAGACATAAACCAGAGGATAATCGAAATGATGATGATCACTTTGCCTGCTTCGGTCACAAAGGTTTTACTCTTTTGGTAGATTGTCATTAAAACATTGCGCCAGCGCGGCATACGATATACCGGCAGCTCTGAGACAAAACTACCATTGGCTTCGTATTTCATGATTTTTTTGAACACAAAAGCCATCGCCAAGGCCATTAGAAAACCCAATAAATAGAAGGCCATCATGGTCAAGCCTTGGAGGGTAACAAAGCCAATTATTGGCGTATCCGAAATAAATAGCCCAATCAATAAGACATAGACGGGTATTCTAGCTGAACAACTCATAAGAGGCGTAACCAAAATGGTAATCAAGCGCTCTTTATTATTAGGGATACTCCGCGCCATCATGATCGAGGGCACTGCACAAGCCATTCCTCCTATCAGCGGTATCACCGAACGCCCTCCAAAACCAAAGGGACGCATGATTTTATCCATCAAAAAGACCACCCGAGACATATATCCACTTTCTTCGAGTATGGCAATGAATAAAAATAAAAAGGCTATCTGCGGGATAAAAATCACAATACCTCCTAAACCGGCCCAGATACCATTGATCAACAAATCCGTCAACATACCTGCAGGCAGAGCAGATTCTAAGCGTTTGCCAACCCAGCCAAAACCACCCTCAATCCAATCCATAGGAGTGGCCGCAAAACTAAAAAGGGCTTGGAAGATCAATAGCAAGATCAAGACAAATATCGCATAGCCCCATACTTTGTGGAGCAGGATCTTATCGAGTTTATGGGTAAAGGACCAAGGATCATCGCCCTCTTCACGGAGGACTTGACTTAGGGTCGCATCAATCCTATCATAGCGAACCAATAACTCATTGGTTACCAATCCTTCAGAGTTTGGTAAGTCAATCTTTGGGCTAAAGCCTTGTGGTAGCTGCGCAAACTCCTCCGGTCGAAGTAAAGCTTGGAAAGCGAGATAACTATTTTCGGTCTTTAGCTCCGCTCTGATGTCTTCGAGGACAGGTTTCAGTCCCGGAGGGAGTTGTAAGATCGGGGTTTTCGCCTTCGGCGGAACGCTTACCATCTGAGCTTTGAGCTCCTTCATCCCTTCCCCTTTCAAGGCAGAGATTTTGACTACGGGTATTCCTAGCAATGCCGAGAGTCGGAGGGTATCGATATTGATCCCTTCTTTTTCGGCAAGATCGATCATATTGAGGACCAGAACAGTCGGCAGTCCCATATCCATCACTTGGGTACAGAGCAATAGGCTACGTCGAAGTTGTGTAGCATCTGCAATGACCATGACCAAATCGGGATGATCCTTATGCTTTGGATCACGCAATACATCGCAACTGATTCGTTCGTCTTCGGATACTGGATAAAGGCTGTAAGTACCGGGCAGGTCAATCAACCGACAATCTTTGCCATTGTTGAGGGCGATGCTCCCGGTCTTGCGATCAACGGTGACACCTGGATAGTTACCGACTTTTTGTCGGAGTCCGGTGAGAAGATTGAAGAGGGAAGATTTACCTGAGTTAGGGTTCCCTACAAGGGCAATGGATTCTGGCCACATAGCTTATTCAGAAGATAGAATGACGAATAGCCAATAAGCAACACCCAATCAAGAAAGTATAAGGATTCTTGCTAATCAAATATTGAGTCTTCTACATTGGAAATTCTAGATTCTACATTTCAACGACGACATAAGTTGCGTCTTGGCGACGTAGCGAAATCTTGGTACGATTGATCGTGATAGCAATAGGGTCTCCCAGGGGAGCAATATTGGAAATCCAAAAATGATCACCCGGTAAAACACCGAGTTTCATTAGGGCGATTTGAATCTCTTCTGAGTCCACGCGAACAATCTTCCCGCTTTCGCCGACACGCATTTCTGCCAATGATTTGTTCATGAAGCTGCAAGTTAGCCGTTTCCTGCATAAGGCTACAAATTTCTGCTTATGTTTTCATATTTTTGAGCTAGATGTTTTTTCGCAAACGAATCAATCTTAAAAGCCTAAGCGACGAGGAACTCGTCGAACGCTACCAAAAGGACGATAATCCTGAGTTGGTAGGCGTGCTTTTTGAACGATATACGCATATGGTATATCTCGTTTGTATGAAGTATCTCAAAGATCCCATGGAGGCTGAAGACGTCTCTATGCAGATATTTGAAAAGCTATTGGTGGATTTGCGCAAATATGAAGTGCGTAAATTCAAGCCTTGGCTCCATACGGTCGTCAAAAACCAATGTCTCATTTTGCTCGAAAAGCAAAAGCGCGAACGAACCCGCAATGAAAATGTGCAGGAAAAAGAGCGCGGCCGTATGGAAAACGAACAAGAATTCTATCTACCTAGTGATGCCCAATTGCGTGAAGAACAATTGGTATTGATGGAAAATGGTCTCAAAATGCTCAATCAGCATCAGCGGACCTGTTTGGAATTATTTTATCTACAACAAAAAAGTTATCAGGAGGTATCTGATGCCACCGGATATTCGATGAAGGAAGTCAAAAGCTATATTCAGAACGGTAAACGTAATCTGAAAAAGCATATGGAATCCATCTCATCAACCGGCTTACCGCTGGAGGAATAATATGAGTGAAGTGAAGGACATATCGTCGATAGAAGGAGGCGCGTTTCCAAGTTTGGAAGTGCTGCAACGATATCTGCGTGGGGAAGCTAGTGCTGATGAAAAAGCTCAGATTGAGACTATGCTCGAAGATGACCCTATGATGGCCGATGCTATCGAAGGGCTAGAAATGATTAAGGACCCTGCCGTTCTCCAACGGAGCATCCAAAAAATCAACCAACACTCTCGTCAACAGCTCAAACGACAAATCAATAAGCGTGAAGCACTGATTCGTCGTCAATCTCGCATCGCACCTAGAAAATTGCTGCCTTATATCGGTACTGCAGCAGCGGCCATTGCATTGTTGATCACCACCGTATTTGTGATCCGCCAGATGGG
>JBGCFA010000036.1:0-23938 GCA_045106675.1 Bacteroidia bacterium | reverse complement strand
GAGAATCGCTTGGCTACAGAAAAAGCCAAATACCGTCAGCAGATGCTAAACAAGTGGGAGATTTAATTATCTCTACTGTTAGTATTTTGTCTTAGGACGTTTTATCAAATATTTGCAAAGTCTCCCAAATCGTATCAGCGGTTTGGCTGAGACTTTGTTCTGTTAGGTGGATGGCAAGATCAGTTGGCCTATGGTAATGCTCAAATATGGGCGCTCCCTCGATAATTTCGAGTAAAGTTCTGTGATCTACCTCAAATTCCATCGCTTTATAATAGTGGGCTGCGACTTCGCGATCCTTTTGACTGATCCGCGTGATCGTCCAAGCATCAAATATCCCTGCTGCCCGAAATGGGACATGATCCGCAGAGTGCAGGATGATCTTGTCAAGACGAGTAGATAGAATCCCTTTTTTCTTGGCCTGCGCTTCAAAAGTTGTCAATAATCGTTCTTCGTGATGTGCTCTCAATGGCCAAAGGGCAAACTCTTCGCCCATACCGACCAATTCCATATTGAGCATGCCGAGCATCCCTTTGACACCATATTGCTCTACATAAGCTTGCGAACCTAGCAAGCCATTTTCCTCTTCATCAAAAAAGAAAAACTGTAATCCAAAGTGGGTGAAAGGTTCTTCCATGTATCGCCGCAAGATTTCGAGACTGACTGCGATCGCTGAAGCATTATCGTTCGCCCCCGGCGAACCCGGCACTGTATCATAATGAGAGCCTAAAGCGACAAAAGGAGTCATCATACTCGGTACAAAGAGATTTTCTCCAGTCCGGTAGCGATGTGTCTCACAACGAATGCCTTGGTCATATAAGTAATCCCGTATCCAACTGCGACGTAGGATACGGGATTTACCTTCAAGGGCACGCACATGATCTAACAATTGAATCATATACGAATTTAAAGGAATTGTCTGGGATTTTGAGTGTTCTGCGCTTTTACTATTAAAGGGCTTTACCCAAATCCTTTATGGTAAGACCAATTTCTCTCTCCGGCTCATCGCTCCAAGAATACCGTAGCCATTTTCAACATTGTTGTACACGACAATCGCTTCCGGCGGAAAGAGAGGGATACTAAAATCCGCTGCGTCTTTTTGCTGCTTGAGCTTACGCGCGTACTGATAAGTATCATCGTTGGCGGTCAAGAGGCTCACATACATTGAATCGATATTGAGAGGCTGTAAAGAAGATTGATCTTTATACGCATTGGGTAGATAAACCAAAAACTGCGCTTCGATAGTTTGTCCATCCATACCTTCGTCCGACAACCAGATTTCGGATGTGGTATAAGCTCCGGAGTTGTCAATCCCATCAGTAGGCCCTTCTATTTGCCAAAGCGGCTCCCAATAATAAAATCCAGGTTCCCAGATACTTTCGTATTTCATACGAACGTCAAGTCGATAATAGTTTTTCTCACCAGGAGGGTCTTGGATTTTGAGTTTGAGAAGAGACTGAGACGAACTATAGCCATCGATATCGGTCATGCGCTCTACGTTCTGAAGGAGTTCGAAATCTGTATATTCGGCGGCAGCTACCATAGGGGTTTGTGCGCGAGCTTCCTCAAAACCGGTATGATTAGCACGGATTTCATAAAGCGTACCTGGCTCTGGTTGGTAATTTTGTAGTACATATTTACCAATACGACGATCTATAAGTTGGCCTGTATTATTGTAAATTTCTACCGTGGTATCCTGATATGTAAGCATCCCGACCGAGCTGCCATTAGCAAATAGTTCAAGTTGGCCATCATGGAGTTCAAAAAGCGTTTTTTCTGAATCTTCTAATGGTCCATAGCTACGACTGAGATAGATTTCTGGACTATTGTTTTGGTCCAAGAAAGCATTGATGACGAGTCGCTTTGTGTGTTCTGGTAGCGGAACGGTCAAATCTACCTGGCAAGCCGCTAGGCCGAGTAGTGCGATGAGAGGGAATATTTTATGATAAGATTTCATATTTCTTTTTTTAAGATTTTCGCTTTGCGGAACGCGAGAAAATTGTCAATACCCAAGCCCAATATTGAATGTAGAAGAGAATCCTTGGTCATTGGGTGTTGAACTTTTACATTGGATGTTCTCTAGCGTTCTGCGAAGCAAGACTAAAACTTGAAACTATAACTCACAGATGGAATAATCGGGAAGAGCGCCAATTTGGTCAATGAAGTTTTGGGCTCAACGTTACCGCCGCTGAAATCATACTCATTACGGATGTAGTAAGTATATGGATTGAGACGGCTATAGGCATTGTAAACGCCAAAGTTCCAAGTGCGCTGGCCCCATTTGGTCTTTTTGGTGAGGTTGACGCCAAGATCTAAACGATGATAGGCTTCCATGCGAAAACCGTTCCTACCATTTTCGTAGATATCCACTCCACCGTTGCGAAATCCAGAGCCACTAAAAATCTGGGCATAATTGCCAAAGTTTTGGTTGACATTATTGCGCCAATCAAAGAGGGTTCCATATCCGCCACTGGCGAGGGTGATTGCATTACCTGTACCGTAAACCCAAGTACCTGCCACAGAAATCCGTTCGTTGAACTCATGAGAAACGACGATACTGAAATCATGGCGACGATCATATTTAAAGGGATACTCTTTGCCGCCATTGATGTTTTCAAACTGGCGATTGTTCCATGAAAGGGTATAGCCAATCCAACCAGTGGTTTTGCCTGTTTTCTTTTGTAGTAGTACCTCTGCGCCATAAGCAGTACCAGTTCCACCGGCTTCTACGCGGTTTTGCCAATCATTTTCCTCAAAACCGAGGAAGAAATTGGTTCCTTCTTTGTATTCGATCAGACCATCCATCTCTTTGTAATAGCCTTCGACACTAAAATCAAACTTCTGTCCCCATAGACTGAAGTTGGTTGCCACCCCTACGGCCGCTTGCCATGAATTTTGGGGAGGTATGCGTTCTGTCGCTGGGACCCAAAGGTCGATAGGTAGTCCTGCGCCACTATTGGCGAGCAAGTGGACAAACTGAGTCATTTGGACGTAAGAGGCTTTTAAAGCAACGCTTTTAGTCAGGAGCAAACGAGCTGACACCCTTGGTTGCCAAGAGTAGTATGACTTTTTGTTGACGTAATAATGACTAAAATGCATCCCAAGATTGGCACTAAACCGTCGTCCTAACCTAAATTCATCTTCAATATAGGCGGCGCTTTCGAGTGCATTTTGAGTCTGGGCATTAAGCGTTGTATCAATAGAGCCGGGAGTACCGTCAGCACCGAGTTTCAATCCCAATAAACCGGGTGTAAAGGTATGCCAAGTGGTGATTGCGCCAAACTTGATGCTGTTGGCGGGATTGGGATAAAACTCAAAGTCTAGCTTTGCTCCCCAATCTTCAATCCCTGAGAGGTAAGAAAGATTTCCCTCAGTACGCTCAGTGATCAAGCTGTCATTTTGGCGATAGGTATAGGCTTCGAGCACATCATTACTTACATTGAAACGATAGCGGGTGTAGGTCGCAGTAAGGTTAGAAAACAATTTTGGCGACCAAATATGATTCCAACGTAGCGCACCCATCCGGTTTCCCCACACAGTTTTGTTTTTGAGTCCATACTCATAATATCCCTCTTGGCCTGGTTCACCTTCTTTTTCATCTGAGCGGATACCGAGATTATCATCTCCTAAGTAGGTACTAAAATAGAGTCGATCCTTGTCCGAAAAAACATGGTTGACTTTGGCGTTGACATCATAAAAATGATAGCCAAAACTAGCTTGTCCTTCGGTCGCAATCCGCGAGATCGGGCGAGAAAGCAAATCTAGATAGGTGCGTCGAGCTGAAACGATAAAGGAAGTCTTGCCTTTGATAATCGGTCCTTCAATAGAGACTTTCGAACTGATGATCCCCACTGTGCCTTCTCCATGAAACTCTTGCATGTTTCCTTCCTTCATCCGGATATCGAGCACCGAAGAGAGACGTCCGCCATAACGAGCCGGAAAACCTCCCTTGGTCAGCTTGACACTTTTGAGAGCGTCAGCATTGAAAACAGAGAAAAAACCACCCAAATGACTCACATAGTACAAGGGAACATCATCCAGTAGGATCAAATTTTGGTCATGTCCGCCACCGCGAACGTAAAGTCCCGTAGCTCCTTCGCTACCGGATTGCACGCCAGGCATCAACTGGATCGCCTTGATCACATCTACCTCCCCTAATAGGGCCGGTAGCATCTTGATTTGCTTGATTGGTATATCCACAGTACTCATTTCAGTACGCTCTTGGATATCGCGCTCCTCTTCAGCTACGATCACAACCTCGTCTACAGTATAAGCAGCCAAAGCGATATTGATGACCGTATCGGATTGTAGGTTGATCGTCTGCTTATAGGTTTGAAAGCCTGCGTTGCCTGCCACCAAGTCGATTTCCCCTGCGGGTAAGGATAGACTGAAAAAACCAAAGTTGTTGGAGAGGGTGCCTTTGGCAGAACGCGTATCATAAATTCGGGCAGAGATCAACTTCTCGCCACTCTCTCCATCAGTGATAAAACCACTGATGGTATAGCGCTCTTGCGCGCTGAGTGCAAAGGCGTTCAGCAACGCTAAAAGGATAAAGAGGCCCCGTCGGAGCCCTGTAGTGTCTTGCATAGGATTAGATTAAGTACATCTGATTAGATTAAGTACATCTGACAGATACACAGACTAGCTTTTATCCTAAAACGCTGCATCAGGCGGAGGGGAAATTTTTTGTATTTTGGGCTATGTTCATCCCATTTTTTCTCAAACTGCGTCAACATGGCATCAAATGTTCTATAAAGGAGTATTTGGACCTGATGGAAGGCCTGCAACAAGGAGTCGTAGATCATAGCTTAGAGGAATTTTATTTTCTTGCGCGAACGAGCTTGGTCAAACATGAGGGGCAGTTTGACGCATTTGACGTATTATTTGGAGAGTATTTTCAAGGGAAGGAAGGCAATAGCAAAGACTTCTGGCAAGATGTACCGGAAGAGTGGTTGCGGGCAGAGTTGGAAAATGTGATCGATCCTGAAGACCTCAAAGCGATTGAGACGATGGGGGGATTGGATGCGCTTATAGAGCGCTTCAAAAAACTGATGGAGGAGCAAGAGGAACGTACCGAAGGTGGTAACCAAAATATTGGGTCCGGCGGTACATCTCCCTTTGGCAACAATGGCTATAATCCAGAAGGTTTTCGCATGGGACAAGACAAAAGTCGTCATCGGAATGCGGTCAAAGTCTGGGACAAACGCAAATACGCCAATCTCTCTGATCAAGTTGAACTTAATACCCGCAACATCAAGCTCTTGCTCAAACGGTTACGAGTCTTGACTCGTGAAGGGCGGCAAGATGAGCTAGATCTCAATGGTACGATACGGGCCACCTCTGATAATGCTGGCTATCTCGATATCAAGATGCGACCACCGCGTAAAAATCGTGTCAAAGTTTTATTGCTGCTAGACATCGGAGGCTCGATGGATGACCATGTCGAGATGTGCGAAAAACTCTTTACAGCCGCAAGGCATGAGTTCAAGCATTTGGAGTTTTATTATTTTCACAACTGCCTTTACGAATACGTCTGGAAAGACAATAATCGTCGACACCAAGAGCGTATCTCGACCTGGGAGTTGATGAACAAATACAATAAAGACTACAAAGTCATTTATGTCGGTGATGCTGCCATGTCTCCTATCGAAATCATGTATCAAGGTGGTAGCGTCGAACATTGGAACGAGGAGCCGGGTATGGTTTGGCTACAACGCATGAAGGATCACTACCCTTATATGGCATGGATCAACCCTAATCCTGAATATGCCTGGAACTACTATCAGTCGACAGAACTCCTCCGTAAGTTTATGGATTTTAGGATGTTTCCGATGACACTAGATGGTATCCAACAAGCGATGAAGTCGCGCAAAGACTTACGCATCAAGTTTGGCGATCCCAATAGCTCGAAGTCTCATGATTAATAAAAAAGTTGGCATTGTGCTGTCGGGTGGCGGTATGCGCGGCGTGGCTCATTTGGGAGTGCTGCAGGCTTTGCAACGCTACAAAATCGAGCCTCAGTTCATTTCTGGTACCAGTGCGGGAGCAATCGTCGGAGCTCTCTATGCCGCTGGTTGTTCGATCGCAGAAATGATGAAGTTTTGGGAACAGAGTCTCCCTTATGATATCAAATACTTCAACTATCGTAAGCCGGGTATTTTGGACATGGACAAGATCTCGACCATCCTGAGCCAATATCTCAAAGCCGAGCGATTTGAAGAGTTGAAACGAAATCTTTTTGTCGCGGCCACAGATATGGTGGCGGGCGAGCCGGTGATTTTCTCCTCCGGAGAACTTTTACCTGCCGTGGCGGCCTCAGCCGCTTTTCCGATTGTCTTTTCTCCCGTTGAGATAGATGGTAAACTTTATCAGGATGGGGGCATCATGAACAATTTTCCGATAGAGCCGCTGCGCGAACGCTGTGACCTCATCATAGGCGTCAATGTCAGTCCACTCGGACGGGTGGCTCGCGAAGACCTCGATAGCACCCTCGGGATCGTCGAGCGGGTTTATGACCTTTCTACTGATATCACGGTAAGAGCGAAGCAAGCGGAGTGTGATATTTTGATTGCACCAGAATTACTGGCAGGATTTGCCACCTTTGAGGCCGAATATATTGCCGAGATTTTCAAGATTGGTTATGATGCTGCGATGAAGCAAATGCCGCTTTTACTCAATCTGATGGAAACAGACTTGCCGATGTCGGTATAGAGTGTCAATAAAAAACAGCGAGGTCCAAGGCACTGCCTTCGACCTCGCTGTTTTTGCGATTTATTCCTTGATCCAGCGTTGGGATTGTCTCACATTATCTGCTCCGATGATCTGGACGATATAGACGCCTGAAGGAAGGCCTTGAGTATTGATGCTTGCTTGCTGGGTGAAGCTCTGGCGTTCGCATAAGCGACCCAAAGCATCATAGATCTCTAGCTTCATAGGCTGAGCCCAATTGGTCTCTACGACTAAGTGTTCCCCGCCGGGATTGGGATAAAGATTCCAGCTATAATCGACTGTCAATGGCTCTAAAGCAGTCGTGAAGGCAGTGGTATCATTGACGATGGCGGTATCTTGATTGGTGATTTGAAGATGATCAATCCAAAGATTACCGTTGATAGCTCCATACTCTGCTACAATCTCTAGTCGATCAATCGCCGTCCAATCAAAATCACCTTGGGCATTGTACCACATATTGTTGTCCCATGAACCAAACTCGTTAAACTGAGATAAGGGTAAATGCAGATGGTGCCAGCGAGAATCCCAACTCACCATAGAGGTCGTAATCGTAAATCCCATACGCCAAGGATGATCGTTTGGATCGGCAGTTTTGGTGTCCAAAAAGCGGATATCCAACTGAGTACCGGGCACATCACCACGGATAAATAGATCAACGGCATAGCCATCGGTAACTAAAGTCGAAAAGTCCCGATTAGGCGTGAAGTCATAGCCGATAGTTTGGTATTGCCCGGGATCGGACCAACTCAAGCAATATGATCCGTAATTGGGTTTGTCCTCTGAGTAGCTATTGATAATACCGCCATTGTGGGCATCTCTAATGTATTGCTCCGTATAGTCAGTATAAACCAGCAGGCCCAAAGTGTCGGCTTCGATGGTGAAGGGAGTTTGAGGAGGGACGGTGAAGCCCAATGCATTGAGCAAAGGCACATTGAGGTCGTGATCAAATAGATCATTGCCACCATCTTCAAAAATGCCAAAGCCACCGTGATAGTCCCAGATCGTCCAAGAGAGGTTATTTGCCTCTAGCGCATCCTTGACTTTTTCATACCAAAAGGCGCGAGAATTTTCTTTGCTATTGGGTTTGTAAACCCCAAACTCACCGCAAAAGACCGGGACATTGCGGCTTTGTTGAAAGTTAGCAGCGATATTGATCAAACTTTGTATTTGAGCAACAGTGCCGTCGCTACTGTAATTGTTGTAACTCCCTTCTAGCCAAGTAGCGGCAAAGCTAGTCGGCATCGGCGGCATACTATCAGGATGATGGGGGAAGGGAACGTTCGCCAAGGGCGCCATCGAAGGACCGACCCAAGTAGCACCTTGATGGGTAAACAAAAAGGGCTCGTAAAAGTGAAATGTATAGATCAGGTTATTGTCGGTATAGTTGGGTAGGGCGGAGAGTTTATAAAAGCTATTCCAGTCTGCTCCACCAACAAGGATGCTATGAATATTGTCCACGGTGCGGATGGTGTCAATCACATTTTGCTGGATTTGTCCCCAGACTTGATCTGAAATACCGTGTGGTTCGTTGAGCACTTCATAGTGGATGTAAGTGCTGCGACTTTGATAGTGTGCCGCCATTTGCTTCCACACTTTGACCAGTGGAACCTCAACCGAAGCGGCAGTACTGACGGCAGGGTCAAAAGTATGATTGTCGAGAATGAGATGAATTTGTAGTTCCTCAGCCCAGTCTACTACTTGATCCAAAAAACTCAAAAACAACGGATCAAGCTGGTAATTAGGGGCACCATCTGTCATCGCATGGAGGTTGATCGGCAGGCGTACGACATCGCAGCCGAGACTCTGGATATCGACAAAGTCTTGGCGGCTATAGCGACTAAATTGAATCGCTTGCGCATTATCCACTTGAAACCAATTCGTGAGATTTACACCATTAGAAAAAGGCGCGCTTTGGGCATTTAGGCTAATTGCAAAACAGCCTAATGCGATAAGAGAGTATATCTTTTTGAGCATAATGAAAAAGGTAGTTGCAATCTTTTGTTAGAGACTTTCTCTGTCTTGCTAGACCGAATAATACGATTTTGCCTCTTGCCTAAACAAGGGGGTATACATCAATTGATGATTGATAATCCCAACATCTATCTCCAAGATAAAATTCGTGGGGAATATAAGCAGTACTTATTATGGTTTTTGAAGGTATTATCCTGCCAAATGGCTAACGGATGGAGCGTGGCTTATCGGTAGCTGGCTCATTGACAACCGGCGCGTCTTGTGCTTTTGGATTTGTAGAGACTCCGACTTTGTTGAGTTGTTGAGTCGCTTCGCGCAACGCATTTACCCCTACGCCCAGCGTATAGCGTGAAAAGCTTTTGACATAAGGGTATAGGACAGATCGGCTGGTATCGTTACCTGAAGGGAAGTTGACATAGCCCATCAAAATAAAGGAAAGGCTCAATACCAAAGTGGCGAGGGTGCCTCCTAATAAGGAACCCAAAGCCTTGTCAATGCCGATATTGAGTTTGCTGAGTCCTTGAGTAGTATAGCCAAGTATGGCATTGGCGAGAATAAATACGGCAATAAAGGCCGTACAAAAACTCAAAAACTCCGCCATTGGACCTGAGATCTGCAAATTGAGAGAGTCCAGATAAAATGTCTTTGCAATCCATCTCAGTCTAAAACCACCAATGATCCCGGCACCAATAGCGACAAAGCGAGAGGCTCCTTTGACAATGCCTTTTTTGGAACCCACAAACATGCCCACTATTATAATGGCAATGATGATGATATCTAGTGGAGTAAACATGAGATTTAATATTGGAATGGAAGAATGCTTGAAGCTTTGAATTCTTTATTCAAAACTTCAAGCATTCATGATTAATTCAATAATTCTTTTACGATCCCTGAGATCACTTTGCCGTCAGCTTTGCCAGCGAGTTCTTTAGAGGCAAGGCCCATGACTTTGCCCATATCTTTGATAGAAGATGCGCCAACACGAGCGACAATTTCTTTTACTTTATCAGTAATTTCCTCTGCTCCAAGCTGTTTTGGGAGGTAATTTGCAATAACGTCTAACTCTTCTTGCTCTTTGGTAACCAAGTCTTCACGGCCATTGCTGACAAAGGAATCAATAGAGTCTTTGCGTTGTTTGGCTTGTTTGGTGAGGATTTTCATTTCCTCGGCAGCAGTTAAACCAGCATCGGGATCATGTCCTTCAGCAGTTTCTGCTATTATGATTGCGGATTTTACTGCGCGTAAAGCACGCAGAGCAGCCTGATCTTTGGCCCGCATGGCTGTTTTTATGTCTTGATTGATAGTCTCTTTAAGGCTCATATGTCAAAGCTACAAATATTCTAACAAAACCGCTGCGGTCTGCTCTTCGCCAAAGTACTTGGGCTTTTTGCGATCCGGATGGTATAAATAGATATTGACGGCATCGTCGGTATAGCCAAAGAAGGATTCAAAGGCGACATCATTGTCTTGCAAAAAATAGAGTTTGTCAATATTGGTTTCGCCAAAATACTTATCCTTAAAGCCTGTGATAGCAGATACTTCAGGTTCTAGCGTCACAAACACAAACTGTACGTGCTCAAATTTTTCCGCCTGCTCTGCGATATTACTCGCTTGGGTTTCGCAATGCTCACAATATGGGTCAAACATCATCACAAAGACCGGTTTGCTGAGATCAAGATCGGTATTGGAAAAGGGCTTGCCTTCAAGGTCCGAAAATGAAAAGTTAGGCAAAACAACCTGAGCGTTCAGCGAATAGCTGAAAGACAAAAGGAGGAATAAACTAGGGAGAATGAAATATCGCTTCATGATTTATTATCTAAGATTGGGACGAAAGAGACAATCAATCCGTCACTTCGCACATTTTGTAAACGAAAAAATGCCGTTCTAAATATGCTATCGTACAAAATTAATTCCAATTCGCTAATTTCAAACTGCTATTCGACTTCTTATTGTACCTCTCAACTCCTATTGTGCTACCAATCAATCTCTACCTGCTACTATTCGCTGGCTTTCACTTCATTGGCTCAACAGAAATTCCAGATACTCAACCCTCTAAACATGAATTTAGAGCGGTTTGGGTCGCAACCTTCCACAACATAGACTGGCCAAGTGCCAAAGGGTTGAAAGCAAACGAGCAACAAAGTGAGTTTTTGCAACTTTTACGGGGGCTAGAGCGCAATCGCATGAATGCCGTAGTCGTACAAGTTCGCTCTAATGGGGATGCCCTTTACGATAGCCAGTATGCCCCTTGGTCAGAGTACCTCAATGGTGCACAAGGAGTAGCCCCAGAGCCTTATTATGATCCTTTACGCTATATGGTCGCGGCCACGCATGACCGTAATATGGAGTTTCACGCTTGGTTCAATCCCTTCAGGGCGATCTCTCATAATCGATTTAGTAGCGTGTCGGAGGACAATATCGCCCGGCAGCATCCTGAGTGGACCTATCAGTATGGCAATACGCTCTACCTCAATCCAGGTATACCGGCCGTAAGAGATTATCTCACTAAGGTGGTGATGGAGGTCGTACAAAAATATGATGTGGATGGGATTCACTTTGACGATTATTTTTATCCTTACCAGACTAATGGGGAAGGGCTCAATGATGTCGAAGCATTCGAACGCTATGGTAGTGAGTTTGGCAGTATTCATGCCTGGCGTCGCTACAATGTCAATGCTTTTGTCCAGCAAGTGAGCGATAGCCTCAAAAAGATCAACCCCAGAGTTAAATTTGGTATCAGCCCGGTCGGTATCTGGCGCAATAAGCAAGATGACCCCAAGGGCTCTAATAGCGACGCCCGCTTTACTTCTTATGATGGGCTTTATGCAGATGTCCGCAAATGGCTGGAGTCTGGCTGGATAGATTATGTCGCACCACAACTTTACTGGTCAACGCAGCATCCTCGTGCCAGTTATGATGCTTTAGCGCCTTGGTGGGCCGCAAATACCTTTGGTAAACACCTCTATATTGGGCATGCGGCCTTTAAACTCAAAGGAAAAAAATCTACTCATTGGAAAAACCCAGAACAACTCCCCCATCAGTTGCACTTCAATCAATCCTACCCTCAGATCAAAGGCAGCATTTTTTATAGTGCATCTTCTTTTGCCGGTAATCCTCACCAAGTCGAAGAACTACTGCAAAACGATCGTTTTCGCTATCCGGCCTTGATCCCCAATATGCCTTGGAAGGACAATATTCCGCCTTTATCCCCAGAAGTCCTCATTGCAACGGCTAAGCCACGCAGGATCAGGCTACAATGGGAGGCACCCAAGCTGGCTAAAGACGGAGAAAGTGCCACTTACTATATCGTTTATCGTTTTGAAGGCTCTCAAGCCCAAGATTTGCGTCGTGCAGACCGTATCCGTACCATCACCAAAGCTCAAGTATGGCTTGACCTGAAAATAGAAGCGGGCAAATCTTATACATATTTGGTCACCGCCGTCGATCGCTTGCACAATGAAAGCCGAACTTGTGCGGTTGCCATGATAGAAAGTATGTAAATTGGTCGTACGCAGGAGCGTGATAAGCTTATTACATGAAAACTAAAGGAATTATCGCCGCAGGGCATCGTGAGACTGCCAATGCAGGCGCAGAGATGTTGGCGGCCGGTGGCAATGCTTTTGATGCTGCCTTGGCGGCTACGCTCGCCTCTTTTGTCTGTGAATCATCATTGACTTCTTTGGCGGGAGGTGGTTTTATGACCGCCTACTCGGCGAACGGGCAGTCAGGTCTTTTTGACTTTTTTGTGCAAACCCCCAAAGTGCGGCACAAAGTCGAGGATATGGACTTTGAGTTGTCAAACATCAACTTTGGCAATACCAAACAATCCCAATATATCGGGCGAGGTTCCTCTGCAGTACCCGGTTGTCCAGCAGGCGTTTTTGCGGCTCATGCTGCTTTGGGGACTATGCCGATGACTGAGATTGCGGCACCCGCGATTCGCATGGCCAAGGATGGGGTCGAGATTACCCCTTATCAAGCCTACTCCATCAGTATTTTGAATGAAGTCTTTGAAGGAGATGCTTCCTGCCGTGAGATCTTTATGCCGAGCGGCGAACTCATCAAGGCGGGAGAGATCATGAAGCGGCCGTTATTGGCTGATACCCTGTTTGTGATGGCCAAAGAAGGGGTTCGTTTGTTCTACGAAGGAGAAATCGCACAAGCCTATGCCAATGATAGCCTAGAGCATGGCGGTAGCGTCAGCTTAGAAGATTTGCGCGCCTATCGAGTGATCGAGCGCAATCCGCTTCGCTATAAATATCATGGCTATGAGTTTTTGACCAATCCGCGTCCTAGTGCTGGTGGTAGTATGATCACCTATGGATTGGATCGTTTGGCGAAGCAAACAAGCCTACCGGAACCCCAAGGGCCCGCCTACGTCAAACTCCTATCACAAACCATGCATGAGATGGAGGAGATGCGCAACAGTCGCCTCCGAAAAGGCTTTGACTGGCTTGGCAACACTACTCATATCTCCGTCCTTGACGAACACGGAAATGCCGCGAGTGTTACTACTACTTTAGGAGGAGCCAGTGGACGAACTATTCCAGGCACCGGAGTCGTTACCAACAATATGCTCGGTGAATTGGATCTACATCCAGAGGGCTTTTACCAATGGCAGACTGATACTCGAGTTACTTCTATGATGTCGCCGAGTATTTTGCTCAAAGATGGGCGCCCTAGTCTTGTCTTAGGATCGGGAGGTTCGAGTCGTATCCGTACTGCATTGCTGCAAACGCTCATGCACTATATTGATCACGGTATGAGTGTAGAAGAAGCCGTCAGTGCGCCACGTATGCACTGGGAGGCTGGTAAACTCAATCTTGAGCCAGGTGTCTGCGACGAACGCATCAAGCCAGAAGAAATTACTGGCGCTCCGACAGAGATAGTTGAACGCTGGGATTCGACGAGTATGTTTTTTGGAGGAGCCCATAGCGTTGCGCGAAGCGAGGAAAATCGACTTAGTGGTATGGCAGACTCTCGACGTGATGGGGCTACAGCCCAAGTATAAATACTAAAATCGCCATGAAATTTGATCTCAATCATCGAAAATTCAAATCACTACTCAATAGTGATAATGGGGAAGTCCATGATGGCACCATTTTTCATTATCGGCAAGAAAGCAAATTGATCTGGGCTGAATATCAAGGCGGGAAGATTCAAAAAGGCTTTTTGGTAGGGCAGGTGATTGGAGACTATCTCGAATTTACTTATCAGCATCTAAACGCTGACTTTGAGTTGATGACGGGCGTATGTAAGTCCTTTCCAGAGCTAAGCGAAGGCGGCAAAATCAAGTTAAACGAAGATTGGAAATGGACGTGCAAGGATTTTAGCGCAGGCAAATCTATTCTGATCGAGATTTGATATTGCCGCTTCGCGGAACGCGAGAATTTCCAATGCTGAATTTCAATGTCCAATAAGCAAGGCGATAAGCAAAATAAACCGAGCATGTTTTTTCCTCCCCCAACCCCCTCCGAAGGGGGATAACCTTCGGTTTTGCGTAGCAATTTCTCCCTTTGGAGGGGGCTGGGGGAGGAATTGAAGCTGATGATAAAATACCAGAATCATTTTACTCGGCTACTCAAAAAGTTATTTCTGCATTTTAGATTGAGTTTCGATATTGGACATTGTTCAGCTCGCTTCGCGGAACGTTTAGACAAAAATTAACCGCTGAAAGGATTTCGAAATCCTATCAGCGGTTTTGCATTTAGCGTTCTCCGCAGGCGTAATGCCTACTGATTCAAATTCCAGTCATATTCTAGGTAAGAAACCGTAGCGTCAGCTGGCAAATCTGGATCGAGGTATTTGTTGAGGTAGGGAATGATGCTACCGTCAGTTTTGAAATCAACGCTATACCAGTCAAATATCTTGGAAACCTTAACGCTATTTTCGCTGACGACAGTACGTTGACTGTTGGTCAAAAAGTTGCGAGTAAGGCGATTGAGATAGGTATTGGCGTTTTCGGAGGTGAAAGCGTGATTATATAATGGCGGACAAGAGATCGAAGCACAGTTGATCGCAAAGTGGATCTTGGAAGTGTACTTACGCAAAATGTCGTTTTCTACTTGATTGAGGCTATAAGTCGTGCCTGCGATCTTGATAAATTTTATGTCCCAAGGCTTGTCGATTTTGGTGATGCTTGATAAGGGATAATTATCTACGATCAACTTGACGGTATAAGCATTATAGACATTGATCCAATAGGCAAGTTTGTCATTGCGACTCCAATCTGCTTGGGGCGTATGCGTTTCTAGCTCGGTGAGGTAAGCTTGTAATGCTGCTTTATTGGCTTTGATAGCCTTATAGTTTACCGTGCCCGCTTTATAGTTGACGTTTTTCTGGAGGATATTTTCCCACAGTTGATGATTGGGAGTGGTGGAGGCGTTCAGCGAAGCTGCAAAAAAGAGGAGCATGCTGAGGGAGACAAATAAGCGTTGCATTTTTGATGATTAAGTGGTGTTTCACTAATGCTTACGGTATAGATAACGAATCGGATTGCGCTTTCGCCTATTATCCGCGCTTTTGTCGCCCACCAGACGCAAATCAGCGCTTGCGATGAAACCAAGGATTGAGGATACCGATGGAAGCGCCCACCAGATAGCCTGCCATGACATCACTTGGATAATGCTTGCCGGCTCTCACACGGTAGTAGCCCACGATAGCGGGTAGCAAAATAGCCGCTCCCCAGACTATATAACGTGAGCGAGACTCTGGAAAATAAACTTGATAAATGCTCGCCGCATAAAAACTCGCTACTGCCGCGCCAGAAGTATGGCCTGAAAAAAAACTATAACGCGCATCTGGTTCTCGCTGCTTCATAAAAAGGGACGCATCGTTCCCCGAAGGGAGATAGGCAAAAGGCCGCACTCTCCGCACACTATACTTGGTCCAAGTGGTAGCAAAATCAGCATAGACCATCGTTTGAAAGCCCATGAGCCATAAGTCTAGTCGCTCTTCGCGGAACTCTTTTTTGAGTAATGGCAAAGCATAAGGGGCCAAAAGACTTGCTCCGAGTAACACATCACTGATGGTCGCTGCTCTCGGATTCCAATTGCCAATGGTAGGACGATCAAAAGCATTGACGCTATTGGGATCGAGTTGACTGAGTTGGAGGTCGGTAAGGGGAGTGAGTTGGCGTTGGAGATAATGGGCAGTCAAACTCAATGCGCCGATGCCTAGACTAAGACCGATATCTCGTTTACGATTATACTGATAGGGCGAGTCCGTGTTTTGCTGTGCCAGAACGCTTGTATTCAGACTACAGATAAGTAAGAAGAATGAGAGATACCGCATCATTGGGAGGGTTTGAGAATTGATTGTCTAAGTAAGGAAGATTGTGGAATATCCAATCTCGAATTTCAATGTCCAATCTTCAAATACTTTTACATTCAATATTGGCTCTGGACGTTTGCGCGTTCTCCACAAGAGTAAACGAGATTTCTCAAATAAAAAAAGCCCTCAAGCGCAGCAAGAGGGCGGCACCTTATCGGTGCTAGTACGTCAGTAGTAGTAATGTCTTATATTTTAGAAGGTCTTATAGTCAAAGACCCTTACATATACAGATTCAGGACTATCGGCTTCGTTGACAGAGCGCTGCATGCGAGTGAGCAAGCCTTTGTCGTTGTAGTCATAAGTAACGGTGCCGATCAATAATCCATTTTCGCGCCATTGGACTTCGACGGGATTTCCAAATTCATTGTACACATAGATGTACTCCGAAACATTGGTTTCGCCAGTTACCGTTTTGACACGAGTAAGTTGATTGTCGTCGTTATAGGTATAGAGAATTTTACGCTCTTGGAGATTGGAGCGATTGATGAAAGCCTCTGAAATAACCCGAGCTCTTTCATCATATTCATATTCTTGGGTGCGTAGTAGTCGATTGTTTTCGAGAAAGCGAATAGCGGTCAACAATGAATCTTCATTGTAAACATATTGCTTGGTATCGAGTAGCATCGTCTCATTGTTGCGCAACAATTCATATGACTTTACTTGATAAACCTTACGCATCCGATTGAAGCGATACCAGGACTTATAATTGCGATCCCACACTCTATCAGTAACTACTTTACTGGTCAAAATTCCGCTTTTTGAGTAAGTGAAATTTTGGATGCGTGAGGTGTCCTTTTGTTGCGTTTCTATCACGTGTACGAGATTGCCGCGAGGATCATAATTGTACACGGTAGCCTGAAGGGGCTGTTTGATTTTGGGTGTCTCCTCAAAAGACTTTACTTCGATGGATTGGATCCGATTCTTCATGACGAAGAATTTGTCGAAAGTAGGTGATTCCCAACTAGTTGCATTGGGAGATGGGCTTTGCGCAAAAGCAAAACTACAAAGAAGAACACAACAAGCGAGCAGGGAGGAGAAGTGTTTCATTTTACTGGCACTAGGTTGGTAGTATATGTAGTATAGACTCTCTCGTGGCTACAAAAGTCACAAGTTAGGACGTATCAAAATGCCTTATAAAAATTTAGTTCGTAAATCCGAAGACTTTACAAATCAGGAAAAATACCGCCTTGAAATAATTGAATAAAGAATACTAAAATTCCGATGTTGACCGAATATACAATTTATTACATTTAAATATCAAATCTTACATGTTAAATTCGGCCAAAAATGAGTTTTTTCTACTATCTTTAGCAGGACTGCTAAAATTATGTGGCAAAATACCCTACTCTCCGCCGTATAAATGATTGTAATCAAGCAAAACGGTCTCGAGAAATACTGCTGCTCTCATATTACTTTCGATCCCAGCGACCTCTTGCACCTTGCGAGAAAGCTTTTCAAGAATTTCTGGATTGGAGGATTTTAGGCCTGCATCTAGGACTTCTTTGAGGATTGAGACATCCCTATCGGAGAGATTTCGGATCTGTGGGAATACTACTTGGTAATTTTCATTGGTTTCCATAAAGATGGTGTCGCCAAAGTGAGTGACCAACTTGAGTTTGATGACTGTAGTACCTGCGATGATATCTCCTAGCCGCTGACCATTTTTGTTGACGGCCATGGTTACTAGGCCAACCAGCCCTGTCAAAATCCAAATATCAAGTAATCTGAGTATCCACCGAAGGACATACTGTGAAAAGCTTGGGGATGCGCCATCCATGCTGATCACCCGAGTCTTCATGACAAATTTTCCCAGTGTCTGGCCATTAAATACTGATTCACATACTAGAGAATACACCATGGCTGGTACCATGAAGGTGAGCATGACTTCGTCTTCGCTAGAAACTGAATACCCTAAAATATTGAGAATCAGCATATAACCAATTAGAACGGCCAAATCTATGATCGTGGCGAGTGCCCTGGCTCCTATCCCCGCTTGCGGATATTCTAACTCAATATTTTGAGCGGTAGGGATGACGATGGTATTCATGGTTTTTTCGTAAATTCAGCCTGACACAATAGCACAAATGCGAGAACCAGCTTTTCTCCGACAAAATAAGGATAAATGGCGGGAATTTGAACGGACGCTGTTCGAATCTACCAACCCTAAAGTTGACCCTGATCACTTAGCTGAACTTTATGTACAGCTGACAGATGATCTGGCTTATGCCCGTACGTTTTATCCCAAGAGTCAGACCGTCAAATATCTCAACGGCTTGGCTGCGCGAACGCATCTTACGATCTACAAAAACAAAAAGGAGAAGCGCAATCGTTTCCTAGAGTTTTGGGTACAAGAGTTGCCCTTGATTGTTGCAAAGTGCCATCGTCAGATTCTTTACTCTTTTTTACTGTTCACAGCCTTCTTTTTGATCGGAGTGGTTTCTACGCTCTATATGCCTGACTTTCCAGAGACAGTGTTGGGCTCTGGTTATATCAAGATGACGATCGAAAATATTGAAGATGGCAATCCTACTCGTGTCTATCAGCAAGAGGGTGAGTATTTGATGTTTCTGCGCATCTTTCTCAACAATGTCCAAGTATCTTTTTGGGTGTTTGCATTGGGGATAGTACTCTCATTCGGTACCATTTTTGGTCTGCCTTTTTGGCCCTTTAATTATGGGGGAGGACTTTTTTACAATGGGATTATGATTGGGGCCTTTATGACCTTATTTCATCAACATGGGGTACTGATGGAGGCATTACCGATCATTTATATTCATGGGACCTTGGAGTTGTCGGCGATTGTCATCGCTGGAGGAGCCGGTATAGTGATGGGCAATAGTATCATGTTTCCAGGAACCTTTTCTCGAATGAAGGCGTTGATGCAAGCTGCCAAAGACGGGATAAAAATCATTATTGGTTTGGTGCCGGTGTTTTTTATGGCCGCTTTTCTAGAAGGTTATGTAACTCGTATGGCTGATATGCATATTATGGGTAAGCTTACAATTATTATCCTTTCCTTAGGATTTATTATCGGCTACTATATTCTTTATCCTCTTTACCTCGCAAGAAAACTTCGTTTTCAAAATATATAATTATGAATCGGATCAACGTATTTAAGACGCGTGATTTTGGAGATCTTTTTCAAGATTCTTTCCAATATATTTTTCGCAATGCGAAAAGCTTACTCCTTCCCTTATTGATGTGGGTAGTACCTCTGACGGCGATTTCTGGTATTCTCAATGCCTATCATTCTCAAGATACAATGGATTCCATCTTGGAAGGGATAACGGGGGGAGATATGGAAGGCATTTTGGAAGACTTAGTGCGGAATAATGAGCTCATTCCTTTTTGGATTTATCCTGTGATCTTGGTAATTGCAGTGATGGCTACGGGCATGACTGGAGCATTTATCTATGAACATATGCTGGTCCATCTCCATGAGCCAGAGAAATTGGAGGAACCAGAACATCTGCGCGACCGAGCTTTCAATAGCATGGGACGTTTGATCGGCTCCTTTTTGGTCATACTAGCCTTTGTATTTTTGGGCGTTCTTGTTTTTTCGATGTTGGTCGCTTTTGCCGTTCAGCTTTCGCCGGTGATTGCCAGTATATTAGGCTTCATGGGTTTCTTGGGACTTTTTTATGCGGGTGTGCCACTTTATTTGGTGTTTATCATTCAACTTTATGAGGACGTAGGACCGATTGAGGCGATCAAGAGATCCTTCAAGCTGATTCGTGGTAATTGGTGGATGACTTTCGGGCTGGTTCTCGTTTTGAGTATCCTATTGGGACTTGTAGCAGCGCCTGTTACTGCTTCTCTATCTCTTTCGGGAGCGATGGGCATACCAGCCTTGATTTTTGGGCAACTCGTATTAGCCGCAGTGAGTACGCTCGTCAATACTCCAGTTTGGGTAGCTGTTGGATTACAGTATTTCAATATCACTGATATGTCCTCTCCCGGTGACTATATGGAAGAAGCGATTGACCAAATAGGGAATGAGTAAAAGCCTGCTGATTGGCATATTGAGTTTATTATTGTGGCCCAATCTGAGTTGGGGACAGGAGAGCTTTGCTGATAGCTCCCAAATTGAGATAAGGCAATTTGATGAAGATAAGCGTGCCGACTTCTTAGCAGATGATGATTTTGTCTATGATCGTCGCCCCATCAATAAAGAAGTGAGTCTCTATACAAGATTCATGCGTAAAATCCGCTCTTGGTGGATGAGTCTATTTGCTGAATCTACTCCTCTTTGGGTCAATATCTTGGTTTTTGGCAGTATGCTGCTCGTCTTAGTGGGGCTACTATTGTACATCTTTGAAGTAGATGTGCGAAATATATTTGGGCGTTCTGAGAAGCAGATAGCTATGGACTTTGAAGAAATGCCAACGGATATCCACGCCTTAGACTTTGATAAGTTGGTGCAGACAGCCGTGAACAAAGGTGAATATCGTCGTGCCGTCAGATTGCTATATCTTGAATCTCTCAAAACGCTCTCTAAACGAGCATGGATTGATTGGCAAATCAATAAAACTAATCACGACTATCAATTAGAACTAAGTAATACAAGCGTAGCTCTACCATTTGAAGACCTTACGCTGCACTATGAATATGTTTGGTACGGCGACTTTCCGGTTGACGAAGATCGCTATCAACGTATCGAACAAGTATTTCGCAATTTTCAAAAACGCTTAACCCAAAAGACATGAAGGCACGCATGATTGTGTTAGGGGTAATGGGCGTTTTATTGCTGCTGTTGATCCTCAGTATGTTTACTGCTCCTAAGCGGATCAATTGGAATGAATCCTTCTCCAAAAATGACAAAAATCCCTACGGCTCTTATGTCTTGTATGAGTTTTTGCCAGCTCTCTTTCCGGAGTCTGAAATCACCCCTAACGATCAGGAAACCTATTATACCTTTGAAGAGGATACATTCGAAAATACCGCTTATATCATTCTCACAGACGAATATCTCGCAGATATTTATGATGTAGAAGGGATGCTCCAATTTGTAGATGGCGGAAACTATGCCTTTGTAGTGGCGCGTGATCTACCTAGTGCTTTACTAGACAGTTTTGATCTAGGGATTACTTCCCCTGTTTTGGAGTTCCTCGAAGAGGAAATGCCCGAAGCTGACAGCAGCAAAGTGCGATTTACCAATCCTGCCTTAAGCAAATATCGCGAATACGACTTCAAACGAGCCAGTGAGAGATGGTTTTTTCAATTACCTAAAGAAGAGGAAAATATATCCATATTGGCTTACAATCAATTTGATCAGCCTTGCCTAATCAAAATTAAGCACGGAGATGGCTTTTTGATTTTGGGTACTAGTCCACGTCTGTTTAGCAATTATTTTTTACTGCATCGCGAAGATCATCGTTATGCGGAAGCGGCACTTTCTCACCTACCCGCTGATGCCGATATCTTGTGGGATCAATTTTATAAGCGAGGCAATTATTCTAGTAATAATCCCGAAGGGCAAGAAGAACCGGACTTGCTCGCCTATATCCGTTCTCAGCGCTCTCTCAACTGGGCCTACTGGATCGTAGCGATGGCGGTGCTCGCTTATGTCATCTTTGAGTCCAAACGCAAGCAGCGTGTCATCCCAGAGCGTAAGCCCTTGCCTAACGCTACCCTCGAATTTACGGAGACGGTAGGCAGACTCTATTATCAGAGTCATGACCACAAAAATGTAGCAGAAAAGAAAATCAAGATTCTGCTTGCTTATATTCGAACCCAATACTTTCTCAAAACGGCAGATTTTAAACCTGATTTTATTGAGAACTTGGCGGGTAAATCTGGCATGAACGTCAATGAAGTTCGTAGCCTTTGCCGCATGATCGAACGTATCCGCCAACGTGAGCAAATCACCGAAAGCGAATTACTCGAACTCAACTTATTGGTTGAAAGCTTTTATCTACACGCAAATGGAAGACACTAATCTCACACCTGAATCACAAGCTCCGATTGAGCCTATTCATACCCCTGCTCCTGAGGTTGAAGCTGAGACTTCTTTGAGTTCACCTTCGGAGGAACGCGAAAATGCATACGTGCCACGCACCGAACTTAGAGCGTTCCGCACTGCGGTAGAGCAAATCAAAGCCGAAATTGGCAAACTGATCGTCGGTCAACACAAAATGGTCGAATTGATCATTGCGGCGATCCTCTCAGATGGGCATGTACTCATCGAAGGAGTGCCCGGAGTCGCCAAAACTTTGGCTGCAAAGCTCACTTCTCGTGCAATAGATGCTGATTTTTCGCGCATCCAGTTTACTCCTGACCTCATGCCTTCCGATGTGCTGGGGACTTCGATCTTCAATCAGAAGACGACCGATTTCGAGTTTCGCCGAGGACCGATCTTTTCTAATCTTGTCTTGATCGATGAGATCAACCGTGCCCCCGCCAAGACACAAGCTGCCTTGTTTGAGGTCATGGAAGAACGCCAAATCACCATGGACGGGGAGCGCTACCCAATGGCACCTCCATTCATGATCTTAGCCACGCAAAACCCCATTGAGCAGGAGGGGACGTATCGTTTGCCGGAGGCACAGCTAGACCGTTTTCTCTTCAAAATCGAAGTCGGCTATCCGAATGTGGAAGACGAGATCAATATTCTCACGGGTTTTCATGCCCGTAAGGGAATCAATGACCTCAGTTTGATCCAGCCGGTCCTCAAAGCCAGTGAGATAGGAGAGGCACAAAACATCGTGCGATCGCTGCACATTGACGCCAATTTGATCAAGTATATCGTACAGATTGTGAGTCAGACTCGTACGAGCAAAGATATTTACTTAGGCGCTTCGCCACGTGCCTCTCTTAGTCTGATGACCGCTTCTAAGGCGATTGCCGCTATGCGAGGCCGCGATTTTGTTACGCCAGAAGATATTCAATATATCACTGGACCCGTTTTGCAACACCGCATCATTCTCACGCCCGAAAAAGAAATGGAAGGCATGACACCAGAGGATGCCATCAGATTGCTGGTGGAGAAGGTTGAAGTTCCCCGCTAAAAAAGCTATATTAAGATATAAGGGGCTGAGACGTGTAAATGCACGTCCCAGCCCTCTTTTCGTCACTATATAGCAGCTTAATCATGAACACAAAACGCATCATTTTCTTAGGAGGATTTCTTTTTGCCCTCAGTTTGTTACCCGCTCAACGCTTACAACAAGGTCTGAGCATTGGCCTACCAAGCTTAGTGAGAATCCCGCTTGGAGACGTCTACTACAATACTATCTCCTCCAGTTCCAAATGGTGGGATGACGCTTTCCAACTTGCGCCGGGCTATACGCTTAGCTATCATTTTGATGGTAATACTAAGGATCAGTGGTTTGTCAAACATACTGCTTATGCGGCGGGCTATTGGCGCGTCTATAGTCGAGCGGCCAATGCTTGGGATTATCCAGAGGTTTTTATTCGTTTCGGCGCTGGCCGAACGCATTACCTTCCCTTTGCTCCCTCCTTCCAATGGCAGTGGGAGATTGGGGGATACAAAGGTCGTATGTGGCGAAACCTTGTCAATTTAGATGGTAGTGTGAATCCAAATGCACAAGCCGAGTGGCGTTCTACTATGCCATACTGCAATCTGAGTTTACAGACGACCACCTTCGGTGAACGCTTGCTTGTAGGAGCAGGCTTTGACATTATGATGCACGATGATTTTGCAGGATTAACGGATGAGTTAATGCTGATGACCTATGCCAGTTGGTCCTTGCGCCGCCGTGAAGAGCTGGCCAAAAAGCAAGCCGAACCCCTACTCGAAAGCCAGACTCCTTTTAGTCTCCAGCTCAATAGCCAGCGATATTGGTTTTTTAGCACAAATGGGGACCGATATGAAACAAGGCTAAAGGGTATTAGTGCTGAATATTGGTGGCGCACAAGTGGAAAGCTAGGCTGGGGCAATCGTCTCGGT
>JBGCFA010000359.1:0-7152 GCA_045106675.1 Bacteroidia bacterium | reverse complement strand
CCCTGAGATTGGGTAATTGACACTAGTTTGGTTTTTGCATCGTCTATCAAACCCGATTTTAAACTCGATAATGCATCATACCATGCCGCCATTTGGGCATATTCTGTCGAATTCGAAAGTTGTTTAAAATTATTAGCGGCTACTTTATTTTGGTCTAATTCCATTTGAGCAATGGCCAGATAAAAGCGTGCCTCATCCTTAGCCGGAAATACAGCGTTCTGCAAGGCAGTCTCATAATGGATCACTGCACTGGAAAAATCTCCAGCAGCATAAGCAATCTGAGCCGCTTTATAAGCTTCAAACCCATCGGCTCCACGCATAACACTAGCTAATGGTCGCTCATAGTTGGCGGCAAATAGTTCTTGACCGGATGCTGGCGTTCTCGGAACGAATACAAAAAAACTCACCAATAATGCAATGGCAGCAGCAATGGCGCCGATATATAAAATCCGACGGGTGCTAGTTATGATCTTAGTTTCCTCAGGCCTCTGCTCATAAAAACGTGTATGCAACTCTTTTTTATGATCTTGTATGCCTGCGGCGAACGTTCCGGTCCGAGTCGCAATTTCAAGCCCAAGGGATTCTTTGAGGTCTCCATTCATAGCGAGTTCTTTTTCAAAGGCAAGTAGATCCTCTGGAGACAATTCACCAGCAAGGTATTGATCAATCCTCTGATCCATTGGCACTTGATTTATCATGAAAGTTTGATTAGACCCTGATTCTCAACAAATGTTATCACTCAGCTAAAATTTCGTTATTGTCCCAGCCTTTAATGCCTTTGGCCTTTGCAATCATTGCTTTTAACTGAGCCCGACAACGAGCCTTCATAGCCGAAACACTTCTGGCAGTTTTAAAGCCAATTTTCTCCGCAATCTCATCCATCGTATAGCCATAATATTCTCGCATCAAGATAATCTCTTTACATCGAGCGCCCAATTGATCAAGAAAGGAAACGAGTCGTTCCACTTCTTCTTGGGTAATCATGGCTTGTAAAATACTTTGTCCTCCTTGAGGATAATCAGGCATTTCCTCGATCAAGTCAAGTTGTTTGGCCTGGAGATCCCGAACTTTATTGATACAACGATTGTAATAGATCTTAAAAAGATAGGTACTGAGCTTACTTTCTCCTCTAAACTTGCCATTGCGCACCTGTAAACCTATAGCGATTATCGTATCGCTATATACATCGAGCGCGTTCTCTTCACTCAGGCGGTAACGATTCATGCCTTTGTAGACAAGCCCTCGATATTTGTCAAAGAGATAATTGGTCACTTTTTGGCCTTCCTTACCTTCAGCCTTCAAGCCTGCCATGACCTCCTCATCAGAAAGTTCGTCTTTTTTCCGGAACAACATATTTTACCCCAATTTCTTTAAAAGAAGGTCAATATATAGAAAAGACGGAAAATGCAGATTATCTCCCCTAAGCATAAGCAGTTCATTGGGAGTTATGGCAAGTTCGACAATTAAAAAAACAGCCATTTGAACCTTTAAACGCCCATAAACTGATCATTTTTATTTTTCTGATAACATCTTTTCGCCATCTGTGACTAATGGGGCAACTGAATCGCAATCATCATCTATAAGAGATTGAATTGCCGTTCATAAATAGTCCTTACAGCACAATCTTAATTTCGGATTTCCAATCCCAAAGGGGGAGTAACAGGTTCAAACCCTATATCTCCATTCCACACCTTGCTTAATCAAAAGCGCTCCCCCGAAATCCGATTTCCTAAAAAAGTCTAAGTTTTACCAAGCTACAATCCTGCTACCAATTCGTACGGGATCGTAAAGCCACCCACTTTTTCATCTATCTCTAGCTTTAACTTTTTCAATTCTACAATCATATCGGCCTGATAATAGATTCGCGCTAGTAGTCCTTTTTGTGAGTCTTGAATCACCTTAACTTTCAAATCATACAAGCCATTTAATGGCATCAACCCTGCTTCAAATACAGATTGAATTTCCCATTGGATCAATTGGGGTTTATAGATTTTTCCTACCCCGGTCAAAGGCATTTTTTCGATAATATGAATGGCTTTGGGTACAGCAGCTTTTTCGAGTATCTCGGCGGCAGCAAAGACCAATAAGTCCTCTTGACTCACCTTATGCCCGGGCTTTAACTCCACATATGCGACGGGCAGCTCACCCGCATGGATGTCTGGGCGACCGATGGCTGCCGCAGCTGCAACTGCCGGATGGCGAGCAAGAGCTTCTTCGATCGATTTGGGATCGATATTGTGGCCTCCTCGTATGATCAATTCTTTTTTTCGGCCCGTAATCCACAAATAACCATCTTCATCTCTATAGCCTAAATCTCCAGTATTGAACCAAGGATGAGTACCATCGTTGACCCAGATGCCTTGATTATGTATGGCTTTTTTATAGCCGGGAAAAAGACTTTCTCCACGAGCGAGCATTAAGCCTATTTCGTTTGGTTTCGCCTTGCGAACGAAGGCTCCGTTTTTATCCAGAATTCCAATCTCCAAATGATGGTGAGGTACGGCTAATCCGATAGAGCCAACTTTGCGTTCTCCGAAGGAGGGATTACCGGCATTGGTGCTAGTACCTTCGGTAAAGCCATAACCTTCCAAAATCTCCACTCCACTCGCGGCTTCAAAATCATGAAAAAGCTTGACCGAAAGAGGAGCAGATCCACAAAAAGCATATTTGAGACTAGACAGATCATTGCCCTTTACGGGAACGTCTAATAACATCTGCAAAACAGTAGGCACCGCACTAAAGTATGAGACTTGAAAATGCTCCACTATCTTCCAAAAGTTGGCAATCATCCCTTTGCCTCGGTAGCCCAAGGGAGTTCCCATCACCACTCCATTGCCCCCAATCATTGGAGCGAGGCCCGTAACCATCACTGCATTGACATGAAACCAAGGCAAACCACAAAAAAACACTCGATGGCCCTCTAGCGAAAACATATTGTCCATCGACCAAGCATTAAATACTTCATTGCGATGGCTATGCTGCGCAATTTTCGGCTTAGCTGTAGTGCCTCCGGTATGAAAGTAGGAGGCGATATCGTTTGGCTGAATCTTCAGTTCAAAGTCTAAGTGCGTTTGAGAGTATTTCTTTTTAGTCTCGTTGAAATCCAGGAGCCGGACCCCTTGGGGAACGCTAAGCTGTTTAAGGATGAGGGGATTGAGATACTCAGTTAAATCAACTAGCAGTACCGTTTCAATGCTCGGTACCTGCGCCAAAATACTAGAGACTTTTTCCCAGATATCGGATTGTGGCAAAGGCGCTAAGGTGACCAACACTTTGGTTTCCGCAGCCTGCATGATCTCGGCTAATTGGGGCGCTTCCAATAAGGGGTTTATGGCATTGACGATACCAGCCGTTTCGGCTCCATAAACCGTAAACATGGTTTCGGGACTATTGGGCAAAATATAGGTAACAACCTCTTTGCGCCCTATCCCCAAATCTCGAAACATATTGGCGCAAGCCTTGACCTCAGCCAAAAACTCAGCATAAGTCCACTGCCTTTCTCGCTTATAGTTAGTCGCATCTAAGAAAAATCGCAGGAATATCCTGTCAGCATATTTTTGAGCACTCTGCTCCACCATCCCGTACACACTATCTGGCAATGCAGGCAGCGGCAATTTCTCAAACGCCAATACGTCTTCACGCGTCCTTATTTTCCTCATCTAATCCCGCCAATATCTAAGTAATGTCTAGCGATCCGTTCCCAATAACAAAGCGCAAATTTACTCTTTCATCTCAATCTCTAGCTTAAAATAAATATTTTGATGAACTTATTTGTCATCAATGCTACTGCAGTAAAATTAACATAGAGAATGGAAGCCTATATCTACGACGCGATCCGCACCACCCGCGGCAAAGGGAACAAAAAGGGAGCTTTAAACGGTATTACTCCAACTTCATTGGCCACTCAAGTGATGGTCGAGCTACGTGAAAAACATGAGTTAGACACCACTCAAGTGGAAGATGTGATCCTAGGTTGTGTAGCGCAAGTGATGGACCAAGCCGCCAATATCGCCAAGACTGCTGCGCAGAACTCTCAGTATGGGGATCACCTCTGCGGAGTAACGCTCAATCGTTTTTGTGGTTCTGGCCTAGAGGCAATTAATCAAGCGGCCGCTTACATCAAGTCTGGCTTTAGAAATATGATCGTTGCCGGAGGGGTAGAAAGTATGTCTCGCGTCAAGATGGGCGCAGATGGTGGCGGTATGTTTATGGACCCATCGGTCGCATTGCCGGGTCATATCGTGCCGCAAGGCATCTCTGCCGACTTGATTGCTTCCAAGTATGGATTTTCGCGTGCGGATGCGGATGCTTTCGCTTATGAATCTCAGATGCGCGCCACCAAAGCCGAGACAGAAGGTCGTTTTACTTCCCGCATCCCCGTCAAAGACATCAATGGACTGACCGTACTCGGTACCGATGAAAATATCCGGCCCAGCACCACCGTCGCGGCTTTGGGTAATCTCAATCCCGCTTTTGCCATGATGGGAGAGATGGGCGGTTTTGATGCTGTAGCCATTGATCGTTATCCCGAAATCGAAGAAATCGACCACGTACACCATGCTGGAAACTCTTCCGCAATTGTGGATGGTGCAGCGATTGCCCTAGTCGGAAACGTTGATACTGGTAAAGCATTAGGTTTGAAGCCTCGTTTTAAGATTCGTGCGGCGGCAATTCATGGTACAGATCCTACCATCATGCTAGTTGGGCCAGCCCCAGCAAGTGTAAAAGCCCTCAAGCAAGCGGGTATGGAAATAGGAGACATCGACCTCTTTGAAGTCAATGAAGCCTTTGCAGCCGTACCCATGTTATTTATGGAAAAACTGGGCGTGCCTCACGACAAAATCAATGTCAATGGCGGTGCGATCGCTCTAGGTCATCCTTTAGGAGCCACGGGCTGTATGCTCACGGGCACCCTCATGGACGAGCTCGAACGCAGAGACCTCAATACCGGCCTGATTACGCTTTGTATCGGTGGCGGGATGGGGATTGCTACGATCATTGAGCGAGTCTAGGACTACGGCTTCGCAGAACGCTTGCTTGGATAGCTTGGTGCTTAAAGAACTCTATTGTCTTCAACAAAATTCGAATAAGATGAGAATTGTACTTTTTTTACTGGCAATAGTCGTTTTACCAAAATCTGGGATTTCTCAAGCACTTGAATGTGATAGATATTATATTTTTGACTTAAGAGATAGTATCATTAATTCAAGTCCCGTAGTTGTTTTCAAGATGTACACGGATACGAATACAACAAATCTAGGTTCTTATACCTCACTATGTTTTATAAACCAGAATTCAGATACATTAAATCAACGTCCTGTTTATGCATTTGACCTTCCTGTTGCAAATTCACCCTTTGATACTATGGAATATGTGTTGTGGTACGATAACGGATTTACCAGTTTCCCTGCAAACTTTGATGGAATCTTGTTAATGGAGGCCCCAAATTGTGCAGTCCCCTTTAATAACACAATCCTATCTACCTCAAATTTAGCTGTTCAAGATATTGGTATTCAAATATTCCCAAATCCGTTTACTAACGCAATTCAAATAATCAATGAAACCCATACAAAATTGACGGAAATAAAGATATATGATATTTTAGGTTCTCTGATATTAACTGAAGATCAAAACTTTAATGTAATTGACCTACATTCAGTAAGCAAAGGGGTTTACATTATGAAATTTCTGTCAGATGGAAAAGAAATAGGCACAAAGAAAATGGTTAAATACTAAACACAAGAATGTATATAAGCCATATCCTGCAGGGTACGGCTCATAGATGAAAAAATATTATAAATATGGAAACTAAATGGATTTTGATACCCTTGCTGATGATAATAGGAATGGGTCTTTTCTATTTTGTATATCGCGATGAAGATAAACTTGATCCCATAAAATTTATTAGGACAGTAATAGGATCATTCATAAGAATCCTTGCCGCCTTCTTTCTCGGCTCCTTTGGCTTTAGTATCGAGTCATTTGACCCAAAAGAAGAGTAAAACAAGCCCTATCTGCTGCCCTCAAAAAACTTAGGACTAATTAAAAATGTGGGCCAGATTTCAGAATAAAGACCTAAGCTCACTTTATGAAACGTCGATCATTTTTAAAGGGAACTACTACCGCTATAGCAGGACTAGGCCTAAGCACAAGTGCTTATGCAAATATCACTCATAAGAAAATTAAGAAACCGATAAAGCTTTGCGTTACTGCGGAGCAGGAAAAGGTATTCTTCTACGCTGAGCATATCCATGAGTCAGTAAAAGTCGTTCATATAGCCGATACGCATTTGTTTAAGGATGATGACAGAGGAATGCCGTACCAAGTGTATAGTAATCGAATGGCAAAAGCCTATAAGCAAACCACACATTTTAAAACACAAGAAAAAACGCATCCAGAGGAAGCCTTTGAACAAGCGCTAGCTTTTGCCAAAGAAGTAAAGGCTGATGTGATTACTTTGGTTGGCGACATTTTTAGCTTTCCATCTGAAGCAGCAATAGAGTGGGTTCTATCCAAATTGAAGGATACGGGTATTCCATACATTTATACAGCAGGAAATCATGATTGGCATTATGAAGGGATGGAAGGTACGCTGGAGTCTTTGCGTGATACCTGGATTGAGAGGCGTTTGCTGCCCTTATATCAAGGAAATCATCCCTTAATGGCGGCTTATGATATTAAAGGAATCAGATTTTTAGCTATTGACAATTCTACCTATCAGATTAATGAGGAGCAATTAGCTTTTTTCAAAGCACAAGTGGCGAGTGGAATGCCATTGGTTTTATTAGCTCATATTCCCATGTATGCAGCGGGAAAGAGGATTTCTTTTGGTTGTGGAAATCCCAATTGGGGAGCGGCCACAGATCGTAATTTCAAGCTAGAAAGACGTCCAAAATGGCCAGAGAATGGACATACTCAAACAACTTTTAATTTTCACAAGGAAGTATTTAATGCGCCCAATTTATTAGGCATTTTTGCCGGGCATACTCATCAAAACTCCATAGAGATGATTAAAGGAAAACCTCAAATAGTCTCGGATGACAACGCTAGTGGGGCTTTTTTGGATATCAGCTTTTCACCTTTGGATAAACAGGATGCAAAGTTGATTTTCTAATCGACTTTCACTGGCGCATCAGGAATAATTGAACCCAA
>JBGCFA010000358.1:0-23149 GCA_045106675.1 Bacteroidia bacterium | reverse complement strand
CTAGCTTGTAGTACAGAATCATCAGTCGCAAATAGATAACGATTGGTAAATACACCCTGGGGGGTCGTCGTAGTACGTGTACAAGAGTCTCCTACTTGGAAGGCTTCAATTTTTGCGCCGTTATCTAAGCTAAATAGATATTGAGCCGAATCTTCCAATAATTCTAAGGTAATCTCATAGATCTTGTCATTATCTGGATCTGTCATCAACGCACAATTGGTACAGAAGTTATTGAAGTCTGCACTCAGGTTGACGCTATTGAACGGATCTGGATACTTAGACATATCGACCTTAAAGGTGACCAAGTTGAAACAAGGTCCACAAGCATTCCAGCAAACGGGAGCTAGTTCGATATTTTGGGTAATATTGTTGACAGAGCGGTATGTACTTGCTCCTTGAGGACTCACTACTGTGCGTGTACATGATTCTCCTCCGGAGAACGACTCCGTAGTGCTGAAGCCATCTAGCGTAAAGAGGTAGATGATAGAGTCAACAGAGATATCAACTGCTAATTCATAGATCATATCACCATCAGGGTCCTGTAGGGTGTTACAGCTACCGCAGAAGCCATTGAAGTTACCATTGATATTGACGTTGGTGAAGCTGCCTTGATACTCAGACATATCCACTTTGAATATCACCTCATTGGTTGCCGTGAAACTCATACAATCATCACATTCGCCAAAGCAAACTACTGGGATGATATCTGAACTCACGCCGCTTGGTACTGTGTAAACACGATCTTGGCCTTGTGTGCCACTCGTACAATTGACAAAGTTGGCTGTAGACTCAAAGAATCCCGTATTCAAATCACATACCGTAGTACCCGGAGTAATGGGCCCGCCGGAGGTATAGACAAAGTATTTGTAAGTAACGACCGCGCCGACCGCGAAGTTATCGGTAAATGTATAGACACTATCTCCGTTTACATCCGTGAGTACTGGGCCACAATTAGGGGCATAGTTGCCACCTGCAAGCGCGACTAAGTCTGTCGTTGGATTGAAAGTACCATTGAGCATTTGATTGCGCATATTTACCTGGAAGGTAACGGGTACACTTGGACCAGTGCTAAATGTAGGACAGTTTTCACATTGTGAGAAGCAAACTACAGAGAGCGTATCATATGCGCCTCCAGTAACAACATAGGTGCGATTGCCTCCTACTGCAGTTGCGCAGTTTGCGAACGAAGAGTCTGATTCAAAGAAACCAGTAGTTCCGTCGCATAAGCTAGTACCTGGTACGATTGGGCCTACACCATTGAATACATAGTAGCTATAACTAACTGTGTTTCCTTGTGCGAAAGTGTCTAAAGCGGTATAGATACTATCTCCATTCAGGTCAGCCATCGGCAATCCACAAGTTGGCCAATAAGTACCTCCTGCAATTGCGATAAGATCATTGCCCGGACTAAAGGCACCTGACAGTATTTCGTTTGATAAATCTACTTGGAAAGTAATAATCGAAATTGCTGGACCTCCACATGTGCTACAAGCACTGAAGCAGACCGCCTCGGTCGAGTCAGAGATAACTCCACTTGGTGTGGTATAAGATCTATCGTTACCCGAAACGCCAGAAGTACAACTCGCAAAAGTAGAGTCTGATTCAAAATATCCAGTAGACAGATCACATAGCGTAGTTCCGGGTGTTACCGGACCGCCAGCATTATAAAGATAGTAAGTGAAATCAAAGCTAAAGCCTGGATTGAGTGTATCTACTCGACTGTAGATACCATCACCATCTGGATCTTCTAATACAGGTCCACAATTAGGCCAAAATCCAGCACCAGCCATCACTACAGCATCGTTCGCTGGATCAAAGCCACCAGTGAATATTTCGTTGCTCATGTTTACCTGAAAGGTAACGATTACCTGAGAGGGGGGAGGGCAATCTCCACATTGGCTAAAGCAAACTACTGGGACACTATCATTGATAACGGTAGCACTAGGTGCTACATATCGACGATTATTACCCTGTACGCCACTAGTGCAACTTGCAAAAGCTGTATCAGCTTCAAAAAATCCTGTAGAGAAATCACAAAGGGTCGTGCCCGGTGTGATGGGACCTCCAGCAGTATATACATAATAGCTAAAGTTTCTTGCTGCACCTGGATTCATTGTATCACTGACCGTATAGACCAAATCGCCATCCAGATCTGCTAGCACTAAGCCACAATTAGGCCAGAGGCTACCACCAGCCATCACTAGAGCATCATTGTTAGGGTCAAAGTTTCCGTCAATGACTTCATTATACATATTCACTTGATGCGTAACGACGACCTTAGAAGGAGGAGGACAATTACCACACTGACTAAAGCAAACTACTGGAACTGTGTCCTTCGCTACGCCTGTTGCAGCTACATGCCTGCGTGAATTTCCATTGACACCAGAGCTACAACCAGCGAAGGCCGTATCAGACTCAAAAAATCCGGTAGAGAAATCACAAGGGCTAACGCCTGGTGTTATCGGACCCGGAGAGGTGAAAACATAATAACTAAAATTTAATCCACTACCTGGATTGACAGTATCGTTGGCAGTATAAATTGCGTCACCATCTGGATCAGAAAAGACTGGACCACAGTTAGGCCACAAACTTCCACCTGCCATTGTAAGTCCATCAGTCGCGGGATTAAAGTTCCCATCGATGATTTCGTTGTACATATTTACTTGGTAAGTAACGACAACTTTCGAAGGGAGCGGACAATTACCACATTGACTAAAGCAGACGACTGGTATAGTATCAGTTGTCGCGGGGATCGTCAATGAACGATTGGTACCGCTTACTCCTGTAGCACAGTTGGCAAAAGCTGTATCTGATTCGAAAAAGCCATTGGAAAAATCACAGGGAGTTGTTCCGGGCGTAATCGGTCCTACGTCTGTAAAGACATAATAATTGTAGGTAAGCACATTGCCTACCGTAAATGAATCGCTTGCTGTGTAGATGGCATCTCCATCTGGATCCGAAAAAACAGGCCCACAATTAGGCCAGAAATTTCCGCCCGCAAGCGTTACTTGATCAGTGGCAGGATTAAAATTGCCATCGATAATTTCATTATACATGTTCACCTGAAAGGTGACCAATGCGTTCTGTGCGACCAATCCTGAGGCACATGCTGCAAGAATAAGGGTGATTAGGAGCTTCTTCATAAAGACTGACTAACTGTTCCTATCTGACAATCTTCTCTCTCGATATTTAAAGAGGACTGTAGATCTATGAATTTTACTTAATGCGTATGTTATGATAGCTTAGGTAGCTATCTGAAAATTAGATACATAATACTAGAATGTGATCAGAGATTTCCATCTTAGGTCACTGGAAGAAAGGTTATTGCCGCAAGATATTCAAAAAATCATATATAAGTGTGGTGAATTTATTCCTTACCTAATGTTTTTGTGACATGTTTTATACAATAAAACATTCTACCCGGCCATAAATATATAGAATCAAACCATAGGAGAACCTCAAATATACCTGAATCCCAATAATCAAAGCATGATTGGTAATCCTCTGGTTTACAATAGGGGTAAAGCTAGCTAGATATTTCCCCAATTTCCAAAGCCTTTTCTTTTAGTATATTTGTTCCACCCCAATAATTTTTCAATAATCCTTGCATTATGACTTCTTGGAAGAAACTACTTTTTTTAACTGCTACCCTGACACTAACTGCTTTTATCTTAGGTAGTTGTGATACCCCTTCAGATACAATGACGAAAGAGATAGATAATCCGTTGGGTCAGACATGGACCGGCCCTTATGGTGGTGTACCTGCTTTTGACCAAATGGACCTCAGCAATTTGCAAGAGGCTATGGAAGTGGGTATTGAGCAGCGTTTAGCAGATATTGATGCGATTGCTCAAAATCAAGAATCCCCGACCTTTGAAAACACCATTGCCGCAATGGAGCGTTCTGGACAACTTCTCAATAGAGTCCAAACTTATTATGGCATCTGGAGTAGCAATATGTCTTCTCCCGAATTCCGAGAAACACAGAGTATCCTTTCTCCGAAATTATCGGAGATGTCATCCAAAATCACTCAAAACGACGCACTTTTCCAACGTATCAAAACTGTAAAAGAACAATCTAGCACTATTGCTCTATCTACGAGTAAACAACGGGTAGTGGATTTAATCTACAATAGATTTGTGATGAGTGGCGCCGAATTAGACGAAACGGCTAAGACGCGATATGCTGCGATCAATAAGGAACTATCCTCTCTACACAACCAGTTTTCCAACAATATACTCGCCGACGAAGAAGGCTATGTAACTTATATCGAAAAGTCTCAACTCAGTGGTTTACCAGATTCATATATCAAATCTTCCGCCAAAGCAGCTAGTGATCGTGGCCAAGATGGTAAATACGCCATCACCAATACGCGCTCCTCTATGGACCCTTTCTTGACTTTTTCTGATGAAAGAGAACTGAGAGAAAATGTTTGGCGCACCTACTACTCTCGTGGAGACAATGGCGATGAGCATGACAATAATGCACTGATCACTAAAATCCTGCAACTACGCCAAGAACGTATTCAGCTCTTAGGCTATGAAAACTACGCTAGCTGGCGCTTACAGGACCGTATGGCCAAAAATCCTGAAAATGCGATGGGCCTCCTCATGAGGGTTTGGCCTGCTGCCATCGCCCGAGTCGAAGAAGAAGTCGCTGATATGCAAGCCTTAGCCGATGCTGGAGGAGCCAATATCACGATCAAGCCTTGGGACTATCGCTATTATGCCGAAAAAGTTAGAATACAGAAGTATGAACTAGATTCAGAAGAGATCAAGCAATACTTACAGCTCGACAAACTTACTGAGGCAATGTTCTATGTTGCCGGAGAACTTTTTGATTTTGCTTTCGCAGCAGTTCCTGAGGGTTCTGTCCCCGTTTTTCAGGAGGATGTAAAAGTCTGGGAGGTTACCGATAAGACCAGTGGTGAGCATATCGGACTTTGGTACCTTGACCCTTATGCTCGTACAGGTAAGCGGTCTGGTGCATGGGCTACTACCTACCGCAGCCACACTACTTTTGATGGCAAAAAGACCGTATTGTCATCCAATAATTCCAACTTTGTCAAGCCCGCCCCTGGCGAACCCCTCCTCGTATCTTGGGATGATGCTACTACCTTCTTTCATGAGTTCGGCCACGCCTTACACTTCTTGTCTTCTAATGTAGCTTACCCAACTCTCAATGGTGGCGTGCGCGACTATACTGAATTCCAGTCCCAACTTTTGGAACGCTGGCTTCCGACCGATCAGGTTATCAATCAATTTTTGGTACACCAAGAGACCGGTGAACCGATTCCCGCAGAGCTAGTAGCCAAAATCAAGAAGGCTGCCAATTTCAATCAAGGCTTTTCTACTACCGAGTATCTTGCTTCTGCGATCATGGATATGAAATACCATACCACTGATCCTAGTAATCTAGATCCAGATGCCTTTGAAAAGGCCGAATTAGCGGCTATCAATATGCCAGAAGAGATCGTGATGCGTCATCGCTCTCCTCAATTTGGACACGTATTCTCTGGCGAAGGCTATTCCACCGGATACTACGGTTATATGTGGGCAGACGTATTGACTGCCGATGCTGCGGAAGCATTTGAAGCAGCTCCAGGAGGTTATTATGATGAAGAGATGGCGGCTAAATTGGTCAAATATCTTTTCGCTCCGCGCAACGCTATCGATCCTGCTGAGGCCTATCGCCTCTTCCGTGGTCGTGATGCCGATGTGAGTGCGTTGATGAGAGACCGCGGCTTCCCCGAACGCTAGGGAATGTAGAATGTCCAATATCCAGTTTCAATGCCCAAGTGGTTCCTTCGACATTTTACATTGAGCTTGGATATTGGCCATTCCCTCGCTTGTCAGCAAAACCTTGGCCTATTTCCTGAATTTAGCGTACTTTCGCAGCAAGCTTTTTAGCTAGAAGCTCGAATATTACAATCTCTCCTTCATGGCAAAAATAATTTATACCAAAACGGACGAAGCTCCCGCGCTCGCTACCTACTCTCTTTTACCCATTGTCAAGGCATTTGTTGCCTCTGCTGAAGTCGAATTAGAAACACGTGATATCTCACTTGCAGGACGTATTATCTCACGTTTTCCTGAGTATTTGACTGCAGAACAGCGTATTTCAGATGCGCTCACAGAACTCGGAGAACTTGCCAAGACGCCCGAAGCCAATATCATCAAGCTTCCTAATATCAGTGCTTCTGTACCTCAACTTAAGACTGCTATTGTCGAGCTTCAGGGCCAAGGCTATGCATTGCCTGACTACCCAGAGGAGCCTCAGACTGATGAAGAAAAGAAAGTCAAAAAGATATATGATTCGATCAAGGGTAGTGCAGTAAATCCTGTACTACGTGAGGGGAATTCTGATCGCCGTGCGCCTAAAGCCGTCAAAGCTTTCGCTAGAAAAAATCCTCATTCTATGGGGGCTTGGTCTTCAGATTCGAAGACACATGTTTCTACGATGAATAGTGGTGATTTTCGCGCTAACGAGAAATCGGTAACTGTTGCCGATGCTACTGATGTAAGAATAGAATTTGTCGATGCTGCTGGGAGTGTAAGCGTTCTCAAGGAGAAGGTAAGCCTCCAAGCCGGTGAAGTCATCGATGGCACCTTTATGAGTAAAGCCGCATTGGTTGACTTTCTCGAAGGGCAAATTGCGGAAGCTAAAAAACAAGATATCCTCCTTTCACTCCACATGAAAGCCACCATGATGAAGGTCTCAGACCCGATCATCTTTGGCCATGCGGTGAAAACATACTTCAAGTCAGTATTTGAAAAACACGCAGCCTTAATTGACCAACTCAATGTTGATGTCAATAATGGCTTTGGTGATTTGATTGCCAAGATTGCTGATCTAGATGCAGAACAAAAAGCGGCTATTGAAGCGGACATCCAAGCCTGCTACGCCAATGGTCCTGATCTCGCAATGGTTGACTCGGATCGTGGCATTACGAATCTTCACGTACCTAGTGATGTGATCATCGATGCTTCTATGCCGGCGATGATTCGTACTTCTGGTCAGATGTGGGACAAAGATGGCAAGACACAGGATACCAAAGCGATCATTCCTGACAGTAGTTATGCTGGACTTTACCAAGCAACTATAGACTTTTGCCGCGAAAATGGTGCTTTTGACCCTACTACTATGGGTACAGTGCCAAACGTTGGGCTAATGGCCCAAAAAGCTGAGGAGTATGGCTCACACGATAAGACGTTTGAGATCGCTTCCAGCGGAACGGTAAGAATCGTAGATGCGGCGGGCAATACGCTCCTCGAACATCAAGTTGAAGCTGGTGATATCTGGCGCGCTTGTCAAGTAAAAGATGCGCCTATTCAGGACTGGATCAAGTTAGCTGTCGGTCGCGCTCGTGCTACTGGATGGCCTGCGATATTTTGGTTAGATAAGGATCGTGCGCATGATGCTCAGTTGATCACGAAAGTCAATGCATATTTGCCACAGCATGATACAGATGGATTAGAGATTCATATCATGTCGCCAATTGAAGCGACTCACTTCACACTAAAGCGAGTCAAAGCTGGCGAAAATACAATCTCGGTAACGGGTAATGTATTGCGAGATTACCTCACTGATTTGTTTCCTATCCTTGAACTCGGTACGAGTGCCAAGATGCTTTCTATCGTGCCATTGATGGCGGGCGGTGGCCTCTTTGAGACGGGTGCTGGTGGATCTGCACCTAAGCATGTACAGCAGTTTGAGAAGGAGAATCACTTGCGTTGGGATTCATTGGGAGAGTACCTTGCTTTGGCAGTGTCTTTGGATCACCTCGGCAAGACAAGTGGCAATCCAAAAGCTCAGGTTTTGGGTGAAGCACTTGATGAGGCGACGGAGAAATTTCTTGATCAAAAGAAATCACCTTCTCGTAAAGTCAATCAGCTCGACAATCGTGGTAGTAGTTACTATCTGGCAATGTACTGGGCTGAGGCACTGGCTAATCAGGATGCTGATGCAGCTTTGCGCGCCAAGTTTGCGGGGATTGCTCGTTCGCTCAGCGATAATGAAGATGAAATCATCGAAGAACTCAACTCAGTGCAAGGCCAAGCGATGGATATCGGAGGATACTTCAATCCTGATGATACCCTAGCTGCTGCGGCAATGCGCCCGAGCACTACGCTCAATGCGATCATTGATGATATGTAGGACTAAGTCTTATTGAATATTAAAACGGCCAATCTGCTTTAGGTAGATTGGCCGTTTTTTTAATGGTTTTGGATTTGAAGCCTTTGGGATTTCTCCTCGCTTTGCTCGTTCGAAAGCGCGTTCCGCGCAGCGAGAATCTACCCTGCCAATGAGTGAATCGATCTACTCAACTTACTGATTGATGGGGACCGTCTCTAAGGTCTCTATCAATTGGTGGATATGAATAGGTTTGCTGAGATAAGCATTCATGCCTGCTTCAAGATACATCTCTTTATCACCTTTGAGGGCGTTGGCGGTAAGCGCAACTATAAAAGGTCGCTTTGACTCTGGTAGTTTTTGATGAATTTTGATGGTGGCTTGTACTCCATCCATTTCTGGCATTTGTATGTCCATAAGGACTAAGTCATAGGTTTGACGTTGTACGGCTTCGAGGGCTTCCAAGCCATTGGCTACGATATCGACGCGATAGCCAATCTTGAGCAAGATCCTGCTTGCTACTTTTTGATTGACCAAATTATCCTCTGCTAATAAGATCCGTAAGGGGTGTTTTTTGCCAAAATCTTTATCTAAATGCGGTTTTTCCGGTTTGTTGGTTTTGATTACCTCATGGGAGGAGAAGATATTTAGGATCGCTTTTGCCAATGGATCTGGTTTGATCGGTTTGCTCAGTTGGGTTTGAAATGCTAAGGTTTTAGAAGACTCTTGCTTACCTAGCGAAGTCAATAGTAGCAGAGGCATTTCTTTGGGCGAGAACTTTTGTCTGATATGAGAAGCTAATTCAAGTCCATCCATTTCGGGCATTTGCATATCCAAAATGCCGATATCGTATGTATTACCCTTTCCCAACAATTCCAAGCATTCTGCGGCAGAGCTGCAAACCTCTGCTTTCATTTGTAAGTTTTGGGCATATTTGAGCAAGATCCTTTGATTCGTTCGATTGTCATCGACAATCAAAACCGATTTTTTGCTCAATTGCTGATAATTTTGGGGGTCAAACCTGAGGTTTGAAGCATCTCGGAATTCTAGGTTGGCCGTGAAGAAAAAGCTACTGCCTTTACCTTTGATACCTTCACTTTCGACCCACATCTTGCCGCCCATCAATTCTGTTAATTGCTTACTGATCACCAAGCCAAGCCCTGTACCGCCAAATTTGCGGGTAGTAGAGGCGTCTATTTGACTAAAGGATTGGAAAAGCTTATGCAAACGATCAGGTGGAATCCCAATACCGGTATCTCTGACTTCAAATTGGATAGTGTTGATCGTTCCCGCAGGGCTAGAAGTACAGTTTTTGATCGTAAGGACTACTTCTCCCTCCTCCGTGAACTTGATGGCATTGTTGAGCAAGTTGACGAGTATCTGCCGCAATCTGGTGATATCACCTCCTACGAATGCAGGTACATCTTCTTCCAGAATATAGGCCAATTCCAGTTGTTTGTTTGCTGCTTTTAAGGCCAATAAGTCTATCGCTTCTTCGACACATTGGCGAAGGTGGAAATCATGTTGTTCAAGCTCTAACTGACCAGATTCTATTTTGGAAAAATCTAGGATATCATTGATGATTGTCAGGAGTGAATCGCCGCTGCCTCGTATCGTCTCTACAAACTCAAGTTGTTCGGAGTTGAGATCTGTATTAAGTAATAAACTCGTCATGCCAATAACGCCATTCATGGGGGTTCGGATCTCATGACTCATATTGGCGAGGAACTCTCCTTTTGCCATGCTGGCTGATTCTGCGGCTTCTTTAGCTTCTTTGAAAACACGTTCGGTTTCTTTCCGTTCGGTAAGATCAAAAACTGTAGAAAGAATTACCTCTTGTCCATCATAATTCATTTTGAACATAGAGAATGTCGCCCAAAAAACACTGCCGTTGGGGCGTCTAAATTCGGTTTCATACTGATTAACCAAATTATCACGTTCCAGCATTCCTACAATTTCCTCTCGTGTTGCTGATACATAATGTTCGGTCGCTTTTATATCCTGTAATTCCTCAAATGAGGCTTGTACCAAGTCGCTATAAGCGTCGTTGGCATATAAAAAATGCCCATCCTTTAAGCAAGTGATGCTAAACGGAATAGGCATACTATCGAGCATCCTTTCCAGTTCCTCTTTGTGAGCAGTAAGCTTTGCTTCTGCTTCTTTTTGGCTAGTTATGTTATGGACAAATCCGAGTAAGCCCCAAACATTTTTATCCTCATCCATTAATGGGACTTTGACCGTATGCAAAACTTCTTCCTTGCCTTGCAGTAGGGCGAGCTCTTCATCAATAACCATGCTTTCTTTATGCTCAATCACCCAATTATCATCTGGCCAAAATCCTCTGATCCCTTTTTCAGGATTTCCCAATACAAACTCTTCTGGATGCCCCAGTTCGAGATCGTTCTTGCCTACCATATCTTCAAGAGGCATTCCCATCGATTCGGCATAGGCATTATTGGTCAGTATATATTTGTGTTCGGTATTTTTGACGAAAATCCAATCTGGGGTAGCATTGATGATGGTGCGTAGGAGGCTTTTCTCTTTTTCTAGACGAGCTTCATCTTTTTTCCGATTGGTGATATCAAAATAAGTCAACATGCGTTCACCAGAAGGCAGTAACATCTGTTGGTAGCTATAAACTTTACCATCTTTCCGAATCATTTCTTCGGCTGGAAAAGAATCAAAGTTGAGCATCCGGCTAATTCTGCTTTCGATATAGTCATCAAAATCCTCTTCGGCAACGTCATAGATGTTTTTATACCTATTGTATTCTATGACCTTTCTCATACTTGGGTGGCTATCGCAAAACTCATCGGGAAAATCCCACATTTCCTTTGCTGCGCGATTCGCAATTAAGAGATGAAGATTTTGATCCATAAATAGGATACCATACTCGATAGTATTCAATACGGATTCAAAACGTGCAATCACAGATTCAAGAATGTCAAAAGAAGCTTTACTTTGCTTAAATAGGATATGCTTCTCAAAAGCCTTTGAAATTAACGCACAAAATTGAGTCAACAAGTTTATGTAGTCATCAGTAATACTGTCGGCCTTGCTCATCCCTACATTTAGGGCTCCGATCAATTGCTTATTTACCGATATCGGCATACTGATTGCTGTTTTGATTCCCATTTGGATCAAAACACGATTCTCAAAATAACGGTCTGGAATGATTTCTTTTTGAAGGACAAATTCACCGGTTTTGCTTAATTCATTGAGCACCGAATGCTCAAGAGGGAATCTCATCTTATTGACGGCTTCACTACTTACGCCTTTCGATTGATATGGATATACTTCATTTGTTTTCTCGTCGATCAATACCAAACTACAGCGAGTGAAATCATCGATGATCAGAGAGAGATGATCAAGGGTAGTTTCAAATACCGCATTTCGACTATGTGCAGTTTTACTAATGGCTATTGTGAAATCATTGAGTAAGGCTAAACGTCTACTATTATCTTGTGCATTTTTGAGACTCTTTTGGGTCTGAGCGATTAGAAAATGATTCTCCAATGTACTCGCAAAAAGCACAGTAATTTGATTGAGTAATTTGAGATCTAGGGCTTCATACTCTCCTGCTGTTGGAGAAAATAAATTGATACTACCAGTAGATTTTCCTCCAGTGATCAAAGGAGAGGAGATACCCGATCTAATTTGATGCTCTCTAAATAGTTTGAACTGCTGTTTATTGGCAATTGACTTTTCGGTCAAAATAGAAGCCTTCTGACTGATGATAATCTGCCCAATTTGACTGCTTTGAGTATCAAGCTTAAACAGAGGATCGCACAAACCCATTTGCTTGTCCAAAAGCCGAAACTCTAATACTTCGGTTCCCTCTTCCCAATGGCAAATACTTACAATCCTCCCGGGCAAGATTTGTGGGGCCCTGATTGCGAGTGCTTTATAAGCATCCTCAATCGATTCGCTTCTACTCAATTCTTCGGCTAGCTTATAAAGTACCTCATAGCGATCAAAGATCGTTTTTAACTCAATATTTTGTATCGTTGACTCCATTTCAGTATTTGTGCAGAATAGATAGTTTTATAAATAATAATATCTATCCGTAAAAGCGGAAAAGGAAGTCGATTTTTGGGCAAATACAACACCTTAATTACTCCCCTGGATGATAGGTCCGCTTAGCCCGTTTTTCCACCTCCTCGCGATAGTAAGCAACATCTTTAAACGTCTGATCAGCATACAGTTGGGCTTGGTCCATGAAGTGTGGAGACTTAGTATCACCGCTTTGGCCGCCCGCTAATAGGCTTTTGGCTTTGACTTTTTTGCCAAACTCCACCACCGCTACAAAGCTATTGCCTCGGGTGCCATATATCTTCTTCGTCGGCTGGGCCGAACGCATCCCATAAGCGGCCAAAGCCCCCCAAGTAGCAGAAGACAAACCTACGGCTATGCTTGGTTTCTCATCGTCAAATTGCAGGTCGATATCGCCATTGAGACGTTGAAAACGATTGATTTCACCCCAAGGCGTATTCCAGCTACCAAAGTCCTGCTCGATTTTAGCTACGGCCGTGCCGAACGCTTCCAAGCGTTCTCCGAAGGCTGACTCTGTCCCCCAATACAGCTTGCGCTGCATACTGCTCAGACCTTTAGGCGTTTGATCACTACGGAGACATTGCATCCCATAATAATGGGCCAATGACATGGCTACGGACTCTTTCGACACTGCAAAGTCCCACTTTCGGAGCGTTTCGATTGCGTCTTTGAGTTTAGCGTTCTGCGGCGCAGAACGATCAAAAGCCTCGATCAAGCCCGGAATCATCACCTCAAAAGCAGGCAAATAGGGATCATAAGCCGTCTCGATCAGTTTATCCAATGTATAACCACTGCTAGCCGTCAAAAGTCTGATCGCATGGACTCCGCGAAAGTTCTCTCGATCGATCGACATATAGCTCGGATAATCCTCCCGCTTGGGGCTATAATCTGCGGCGGATGTAAAAGGCGTCGAATTGCAGTTTTGAATCCAGCCATTAGGAGGATTGAGCACGACGATTGCCTCGTCCACGCTATGCAATCCTTGCCAATCAGTCGCCGGATCACTGCCATTGACGGGTTGAGCATAATTGAAACTCGTATCACGTTTCGGAATAAAATTACCGTGATAGTAGGCAATATTGCCCTCAGCGTCAGCATAGACGGTATTGTTGGAAGAATTGGTACGGGTATCCATCATCTCCCGAAATGCCTTATGCCCATCCAATTTGGTACGGGTATAAGATTGCGAAAGGGCTTTGACTGGCTCCCACATCATGGCGGTGGAGACCCATTTGTCGTCGATCATATGCGTGATAGGGCCATGGTGGGTTCGATATATCGGAAAATCCTTGATTTGCATCTGGCCGTTCTCGAGATATTTGAGACTGACTGATTGAGTTTCGATAGCACGTTTTTCCTCTCCATATTGATAGTAATACTGCTCATCTTCTTGACTTACGTCTTCGACGAACTCATCTATCACATCGGTATAAGTTGAGGTATGCATCCAACCCGTTTTTTCGTTGAAGCCTTGATAGACAAAAAACTGTCCCCATGTCACTGCACCATAGGCATTGAGTCCTTCTTCGCTGACGACATGGACCTCGCCTCGGAAGTAAAAAGAAGTATGCGGATTGATCAGCAACATGGCATTGCCCGACTCGGTGAGTTTGCCGGAGATCGCAAAACCGTTTGAACCTTTGGGCTCTTCGAGTACGTCAGGATATACTAAGCCATTGCCATACTGGTTGAGAGAGAGGGCTTTTGCTCCTTCGTAGAACGCTTGGATGCGTTTGGTCGAGACCCGTTCGATATCGCCACCGATGGAGCCTTCACTAAAGTACATGGGCATCCACGGTTCAAAATGCGTCAATAGATCGGGTTTGACTTCGGGATGCGTATGGAGATAATAGTTGATACCGTCCGCGAAGGCAACGCAAAGCGTTTTTAGCCAATCAGGGCTACTTTCATAAGCTGTAATAGCCTCTGTTTGGGTCATAAACAAGTGCGCCCGTAGATCACTGTACAATGCTTCCTCGCCTTCTACTTCTGCTAAGCGGCCGATGGCCCATACGTAGTTACGTTCCACACGGTGGAAATCATCCTCACACTGGGCATATAGTAGCCCAAAAACTGCATCAGCATCCGTCTTGCCATAGATATGCGGCACCCCAAAATCATCGCGTATGATGGTCGTATTTTCGGCATGGGTTTGCCAGCGAGTCAAGTCTGTATTTTGAGGAGCAGGATTGCAGGCAAGGAGGATCAGTAGGAGGAATAGCAGACGGTTCATAAGCAATGGGTTAGGACTTCTTCATACATAGATAAAGATAATCTGTTAAAATCAGAATGTCTCCCAAATTGCTTGCTAGCTTATCGATGATTATATCATATAATCCTAAATAAAGATTTAGATGAAAATTAGTATTCAGTTTTTGTTATGGCTATTCATTGGTTTAGGAGCGCTTCATGCACAACAAGTTGCTAGCATTTCGATGCAAATCTTGGATCAAACTAGTACAAGTCCTTTGCTGGCTGCTACGGTGCGATTGTATAGTCTCCCCGATAGTGTGATGAGAGGAGGCTTGCTTACTGATGGAGAAGGGCGTTGTAGTTTTCAAGGGATCCCGCAAGGTGAATATCTGCTTGTGGTGAGCTTTATTGGTTATGAAAGCGAGTTTCAGCCAGTATTGGTGGGGAGTCTCAATCAATTTTATGATATGGGTAAAATCATGCTTAAACCCGCGGCTAGCCAACTTGATGAAGTACTGATCGAAGGGCAACAAAGCACAATGGCCAGTTCGATGGACAAAAAGACCTTCACCATTGATGACAATGTTTCTCAAGCTGGAGGCACTGCATTAGATGCGATGCGCAGTTTGCCGGGCATCACCGTAGATGCAGAGGGAAAAGTCGTTCTGCGAGGCAGTGATCAAGTAGCTATCCTCATCGACGGCAAACAATCGAGTCTGACGGGCTTTGGCAATCAACAAGGGCTCCAAAACATCCCAGCTGCTAATATCGAACGGATCGAAATCATCAATAATCCCTCTGCTAAATACGACGCTTCAGGTATGGCTGGGGTGATCAACATTGTCTACAAAACTGAAAAGGAGGAAGGGCTAAAAGGTGAGTTGGGATTTACTTATGGACTAGGAGAATTGACTACTCGCAAAACAGATTTGCCGACTGATTTGGGACGTTTCAGTGTCAATCCTAAGTATATCCCAAGCTTAAGCCTAAATTATAATCGGCAAAAAGTACGTGCATTTCTGCGGGCAGAAGTCCTCAATCAAGAGAAGCTGCCCAACAATGAATTCAATACTCGAACCTATGACAATGGTGATGTATTTGTCTCTCAAGTACCCGAAAATCGTAAGCAAACCCAATATATCCTCAACGGTGGACTAGACTGGGAGATCAATGAACGAAATACACTCGGCTTTTCGGCTTTGTTTGATTATGAAAGCCATATTGACACAGCGCAGGTTCCCTATATCAATCTCACTAGTGAGGTGCGAAATCGCTATTGGCATTGGTCTGAAAATGAAGTAACCGGTTTTCTTAACTATCGAACCACTTACCAGCATCGTTTTCAGCAGCCGGGCCACAAGCTTGAAACTAGTCTGCAGTACACCCGTGGCTGGGAAGATGAAACTTATTTTTTGACTGACAGCTCTGCTATCCGCATCGGTCAGGATACCACTCACATCATTGCGATCGAACATACTGGTGTTTGGTTGCTAAACTATACCAAACCCCTCAAAAGTGGGCGTTTGGAGACGGGGACCAAGGTTCAGATCCGCCGGATTCCGGTTACTTATGAGATTGGGCAAGGTGAGGAGTCGATTATTTATCCAGATTTGGGAAGCACCTCTGATTGGGGAGAAGATATCTATGCTGCTTATGCGACCTATGTTTGGGAAAAGGCGCGTTACGAAATAGAAGGAGGTTTACGAGCAGAGCAGACAATGGTATTTTATGAGCTAGATCCTGCCAATATTTATTATGACCAAAATGATTCCTACGACTATTTTGAACTTTACCCTAACCTGCGCTTAACGCTCAAAATCCATCCTCAACATGGCCTTTCAGTCTTTTATAATCGCAGAGTAGATCGTCCCGGAGAACCAGAATTACGCGTTTTTCCTAAGTATGATGATCCGGAATTGATGAAAGTGGGTAATCCTTATCTGAGGCCTCAGTTTACCCAAACCTTTGAGTTGGCTTATCGCTATAGTTGGGACAAGGGATCGTTTTTCTTTTCGACTTATTACCGATTGATTGAGAACCCTTTTACCAGAGTTTATGCCATTGATACGACCAGTGCACCTTACAATATTGTCAATCGTATTTATCAAAATGTAGGGAGTGGCAATCAAGTCGGTATCGAGCTTCTCGCCAGCCATCAGTTTAATAAAGTCTGGAAGGTTTCCGCTAGCGTCAATCTTTACCAAAATACCATCGATGCCTATACGGGAACACTCTTATTTCCTTACGAACGTCCCTTCAGTATTTCTAAGACCCAAAGCCCAACTTGGGATGCCAAGCTCAATAATGAATTTACTTTTGCCCAGAATTGGCGACTGCAATTGACCGCTCTCTACTATGCCCCTTTCAATATCCCGCAGGGGCGACAATTGGCGCGGGCTTCGGTGGATCTGGGCATCAAAAAATCTTTTTGGGACAATCGTGCTGATGTGACCTTCTCGTTTGCTGATATGTTCAACCAGTTTGGGATCAGGCAGGAGATCGAGGGAGAAGGCTTTACCAATTTGTATGAAAATTATTATGAGACGCAGGTGGCAAGACTGGGGCTGAGATATAAGTTTTAGGTTTTACCGCTTTGCAGAACGCTTGCTTTTGGGGAAGTGCAATACGTCCCTCAGATGTTTGTAAGGTCGCAGTCTATTGCATAGACCGATCCATTTTACGCCTGCTTTGCAGAACACGTTCTTGCGTTCTCCGCAGGAGAGAAAAATTAATGGCGTCATACCGTTATGCGAAGAGATGAGCATATCTGCTATCTATGGATATCCCGCTTTGCGAAACGTTTGCTTTTGGGAACGTATGCAATACGTCCCTACAGATTGCTAGGTAGCGGTCTATTGCATAGACCGATTCATTTTATACCTGCTTCGCAGAACGCTCCTCTCTAGCGTTCCGCGAAGCGGTAATCCCCAATCTCCTAGCGCAAATCTCGCTTAGTAATGATCCGATAGGCCAAAAACACCCAAAGGGCAGCATAGCCTAGCAAAATCGCCAAGTCATCCATGCCGACGCTCGTTTGAGTTTCAAGCATAGCATATTTGGTGAAGGGTAGTGGGATGATATTGCCGATGGCACTTAAGGGGAGTAGATCGGCAAGCCAGACGATTTCGTATTTAAATTCGAGGATACTCGCAATGATCGGTTCGATCACATACACATAAAAGGTCAAAACGGCGATCGTGATGCCAGAGCGTTTGACGAGCAAGCCTATGACCAAACAAAATACCTGAAAAGTAAATAGATGGAGAAAATAGGCCGGGATGAATTCTATGTGTTCTAGGATAAAGGCTAAATCCGTAACGGGCGACCACAAAAATCCCATTATCAAACCGATGATCATGGCGAGGATACTGACGATCAAGGATAAGGCAGCAATGAAGATCAATTTGCTCAGCAAAAACTCCTGCCGACTCATACCATCAATGATGTTTTGCTTGATGGTGCCGTAGCTATATTCGTTGCCGATAGATATTACGATGATGAAACCCAAGAAGATCGAGAAGGCGCTATAGATCCAAGTGAGGTTTTGCCAGAGATCGACAAAGTCAAAAATCGGTAAATCGGCTGGATTGAGATTGTCAAAGATTGTCTCCCCAATAGAGGAAAGATAGTCGAGTAAAGCTTTGGAAGCGATGGGTACCGCTAATAGGAACACCAAAAATAGACCCGCAAGAATCCAAAAATAGCGTGTGTACCGTAGCTTATAAAATTCTATGGATAAAAGTCTAAGCATTGTCTTGGTTCAGGATGTCTAGAAATTGTTGTTCGAGCGTCTTTTTGACCATCATGAGATGGCTCGCATACATACCTGATTGAGCGAGGTATTGGTTGAAACCAGCAGCTTGAGTTTCGGGTTGGCAGCGTAAAGAAAAGCCATCTTTGATCGCTTCGTGAGAGATATAAGCGGGATACTGTGAGATAAGGTCTAGTAATTGGACTTTGTCATCAGCCTTGACCTCAATGATGACCTCATCGGTAAATTCAACATCGACTTTGCCCGTATGGAGTAAGTTTCCTTTGCGTAGGACCGCAAAGTCAGTACATATCTTTTGGACCTCGTCCAACAAATGGCTGGCTAAGATGATCGTTTTACCTGTTGAGGCAATATCAAGGATCAATTCTCTGATCTCGGCGATGCCTTGAGGATCAAGCCCATTGGTGGGTTCATCGAGGATGAGCACTTTGGGATGAGCCAAAAGAGCAGAACCGATAGCGAGACGCTGTTTCATACCCAAAGAGAATGTCTGGAAGGAATCGTTCTTGCGTTCGGCAAGGCCGACCAACTCCAATACTTCGTCGATACGGCTAGAATTGACTTCTTTGATCTTACAAGCCAAGGCAAGATTTTTATAGGCCGAAAAGTTGGGATAAAAATTGGGCTTTTCGAGAATAGAGCCAACCTGCTTGCGTTGTTTATGACTGGCGGGTTCCCCGAACCAGAGAAAGTCGCCGCTCGTAGGAGTCGTAACTCCTAATATCATGCCCAAGGTGGTGGTTTTGCCACTCCCATTGGGGCCAAGCAAACCGAACACTGTGCCTTCGGCGACTTCGAGATTGAGTTGGTTGACAGCGGTGATCCGACCATAATCTTTATGAAGATTACGAGTACTAAGTACATTCATAGGCTAGCGCGTATAGTGTTTGAGTGTGTATGGCTATTGATCTTCGGACATTTCTTCTTCGGGCATATCTTCTTCAGACATTTCTTCTTTGACCTTTTGTTTGATATCAATCGGTAGCAAATCGCTCACTTTGTCCATATTGATACTACCAAGGGCGTTGATATATCTTAGATCAAGCGAACCCTTCATCTCTATCGCTGCGGGCATGCCTTCCATAAGCATCGTTACAACCCAAGTGGTTTTACCTTTAGAGGAGTTGAGTTCGTAGATACGACATTTATTTTCTGCATTATCAAAGCTCAGGATTTCTTCAAAACCCTCGCTGCGGACTCCTTGATCAATTTGTTGAAAAGTAGCGATGGCTTCTGGTCCAGTGGCCTCAGAACTGACAAAGCGTAAGTGGTCAAGATCCTTGATCAGTAGATTGAAATCTGGATTTTTATTGCGATTCAATACGCGAATGACACTTTGGTATAAGAAAATCTTATGTCCATCAGTATCTTTTTGAAATTGTTTGATGGTCTTACTCTGCCCAAAAGCAGTGCTACACATCAGTATTGTCAGGACTAGTATGCTGATTTTTTTCATTGCTGTGAGACTTTTTGGAAGTTTTCAAAACCTGGGATATTCATCTTTTCACTAATCGCGGCAATCGCTTCGAGTTCTATATCGCCGACGAGACTCATGATCATGACGGTAGATTCTTCATAGCCCACCATGACTAACTCTGTGATTTGCTCACCAGATTTAGTAACAAAAAACTTGAACTCAATCCCAGACTCCGTGACGGTTGTCAGTTCTTCCATATTATTGGCGGGACCTTGAATGAAGTTTTGGTAGATGCTAGCAGCATCGTTGACACTATTACCCATTAAGGCTTTGAGACCTTTGAGTTTGGCGAGGGCTTCAATAACCTCTTGCTCTTCAGGATTGTCCATCTCGATATCGACGAAGGCGTCAAACATCCGACTAGAGACATTGATGCGAGAAAAACGGGCATCATCTTGAAACTGCTTGAAGACTGGATCTAAGCGAGCGTTTTGTGCTTGCAGGCCGAGGGAAAAGAGCATCGTCAAGCATGCTACCCCCAAAATTTTTATCGGATTCATATATTTTTCTGGCTTCTAGGTGATTGTATATAGCTGCTATGGCTACGAGCATCTTGCAGCTTGGATACTAATTCTACGTGGCTGACTAAGGAAAAGATAATGAAATTATTGGCTTTCCGAGTGATTAGGGGCAATTCTTCGACAAGCCAATGCTTTTCCTCGACCAAAAAGCTCAAAGCGAGCGTAAGATCGACATTGCTTCATATTCGACTTTGTCTTCTCCGCTTCGCGGAACGCTCGGGCATATCGAATGTCCAATTTGAATAACCAATACCCACGGAAACTTCGAAATTTTACATTGAGTTTGGATATTGGACCTTCTCTCGTTCTCCGCAGGAGCCCAAAACAAAACCTCCGAGATGCTACGAAAGGCAGCAAATCGGAGATATTAGAACACAAAGAGAGTCGTTTTGTCGAGCTAACTGCTATTGCATGCCATAAGCGGCATAAGAATAGTCAAAGGCGCGAACTTTATCTTGAAGAATTGAGAACCAACGTTTGAAGTCAGACTTTTTGCGGCGAGAGATCATCACTTGGATTTTACCCGAAAGTTCGATGACGTTTTCATCTTTTTGGTTTTGGATATGTACTCCGTTTACCAGAAATGATTTGTGGCAGCGAAAGAAGGTCTGCGGATTGAGTTGGGCTTCAAATTCTTTTAAGGTCTTGGCGACGAGGATGCGCTTGCGATTTTTGGTGATCACGTAAGTATAGTTGCGTTCTCCTTGGAGACAAACGATGTCTTGATATGGCAATGATATAGTGCCTTCCTGTAATTGGAGAGTGATCGCATTTTGGGGGTAGCCATGTCTTACGCGCTGGGACTTGGGCGACGTAAATAAGGCATCGTAATTTGTACTTGAATTTGGGTTCGCAAAGGCTGGACCATTGGAGGTTTGAATGTTGTGGGCTGTTAGGTGATTCATGCTACTAGGTTTAGAAAGTGTTGGTGATTTCGAACACTTACAAAGCTCTAGTAACAGCCCTCCTAAGGCGTTGCACTTTTCATCAATGACCTACCATTTTTCAATAAATCGGTATTTTTTAGGGTTTTAATCCAGTTTTTGAGATTGGGTAACAAATTCTGAGGGAGAAACTCCAAATTGATTTTTGAAACTTCTCGCAAAATGATTAGGGCTAGAAAAGCCCATTTCGTAGGCTACATCTGAGATGCTGACGGCCTTTTGTTGTAGTAAATCGGCCGCTCTTTGTAGACGCATCGAACGGATGAGTTTACCAGCTGTCTGATCGATCAAGGCTCGGAGTTTTCGGTTGAGATTATTGACGCTCATACCGATCGCTTCACTCAGGCTTTCGACACTAAACTGTTCGTTGGTGAGGTTGGATTCGATGACCTCTAAGACCTCCTTGATAAAGCTCTGCTCGATAGGTATTGCACTGACTTCATTGGGGCGAATCACAGTTGCGGTACTAAAGCGTTCCCGCAGGCGCTTACGTTGTTTGATTAAGTTGGCAATCCGAACTTTAAGTTCTCGCGAGTTGAAAGGCTTCAATAAATAGTCATCGATGCCTTGCTCTAGTCCTTCTATCTTACTCTCCTCAGAAGCCTTCGAGGTCAATAATATCAGTGGGATGTGACTTGTCTTTGGATCAACTTTCAAAGCCTTAGCTACTCCATATCCATCAAGTCTTGGCATCATGATATCAGAGATGATCAAATCTGGTATCAGTTCAAGCGCCGACTCCACGCCTTCGATTCCATCCTTTGCAGTATGTACTTGATAGCCAAAATCCAGAAGCTGCTCTCTCACAAAAGCTCGCACATCAGGATTATCTTCGATGAGGAGAATTTGTTCCTTTTGATCATCAGCAGGAGATTCATTGTCTGCTAAAGCAATCGTATTGTTGGGAAGTGCCTCAGTTGATAATTGAGTTTCGGGGACGCTTTCGGCAAATAGTGTTAGATCCTTGACGATAGGGAGTAGGATTTCAAACTCAGTACCTTGACCCAATTCGCTTTCGACTCCTATTTGCCCTTCGTGCAACTCTACCAATTCTTTGACGAGAGATAGACCGATGCCTGTACCTGGTTTGGCTTGATTTGCACTGCTATCGGCCTGATAAAAGCGATCAAAAATATTGGGAAGTTGCTCTGTCTTCACGCCAAGGCCGGTATCGGCGATAGCAATTTTTATTTGATCATTGCTTCGCAGAACGCTCATCCTGATCTGACCACCATCAGGCGTAAACTTGATCGCATTGGAAAGCAGGTTGAAGATGATTCGCTCCATCTTCTTGATATCAAAAGCGGTTTCTAGCTTTTCGAGATCGCTATTGAATTCAATTGTGATGCCTTTTTCCTCCGCCATTGATTCGAAGGAAAAGAGAATATGTTTGAAAAAGGAGATCGCATTGAGACGAGACTTTTCCAGTTTCATACCGCCTGCCTCCAGTTTGGCTACGTCGAGTACTTGGTTGATCAAATCGAGCAAACGATGACCATTACGCCCGACCATGCTAAGGCGGTTTTGTAGCTTCTCATCCTCGATAGCGGCTTGTAGTTGCTCGTTTTGTCCGAGTATGAGCGTCAAGGGAGTACGAAACTCATGCGAGATATTGGTGAAGAAGCGCGTCTTCATCGCGTCAAGCTCTTTGAGTTTTTCTGCCTCTTTGCGTCTTAGTTCTTGCCGAGCTCGCTCTTGCTCTAGTTCTAGGGCTTGCTCTTTGAGAAGGATGCGTTGACGATAGCGATACCAAACAAAGCCTCCAATGCCTAGCAATAAAACTACAGCAGCAATGCCTAATAAGAGATTGCGTAAGGCTTTTTGCTCTGCGGCCTTTAGCTCAGATTGAGTTAGGTCGTTTTGTAGGATTAGGTTTTCTTTCTCTTTCTTTTCGGATTCGTATTCTATATTGAGTTGGTTGATGGTCTCGACTGACTCAAGATTGAAGATACTATCTTCAAGTGCCGTAAAGCGCTCAAAAAACGCCAATGCTTCTGCCGCCTGATTCTTTTCTTTATATACCAAATAAAGATGCTCTAGCGCGGTTTTTATACTT
>JBGCFA010000357.1:0-20195 GCA_045106675.1 Bacteroidia bacterium | reverse complement strand
CTCCTGTATCCTGAGGCCCTCGAAGGATCACCACACTTTTCCCCTTGCTTCGCAGAACGCTTTTGCTTTATGGGCATTTCGACGGGCTCGATGTCCCAAGAAAGTTTGCTGTCTTGATGAGATTGCATAGACCGTCAAAGTCTAGCGTTCTGCGCAGCAGTAGATAAAACAACTCCATATACTCAACCTTACTCACCACGCTTTAGCAAAGTAGGCTTTTGCGGCTTTGTAAACTCTCGGAGATAGGTAAATAGCCGATAATACCGTCGGTATTGTCATCAAGGCGTACATCCCATCGATTAAGGCTAAGGCTGCTTCTAAGGTAGCCATCGCCCCAAAGACAATCGAAGCCACATAAAAGTACTGGTAATACTTCTGATACTTGGGCCCTACGAGATAGTTGAGACATTTGGTCCCATAGTAGGAATAGGTAAATAAGGTAGTAAGCGAAAAGACCAGCACACAAAGCGTCAACAACCAGCGACCTACTCCCGGCATGGCAGACTCAAAAGCTTCTAATGTTACCGTTATCCCCTCGGTACTACCTCCCTTCCAGACACCCGAAATAATGATCGCGAGGGCTGTCAAAGTACAGACCAATATGGTATCGATAATCGGCCCCAACATTGCAATCAAACCCTCACGCACTGGCTCAGAGGTTTTAGCTGCGCCATGAGCCATAGGAGCAGTACCGATGCCGGCTTCATTGGAGAAAGCGGCTCGCCGAACGCCCGTCAAAATCAAACTTCCTAAAGCGCCTCCCATCACCGCCGAACCTGTAAAGGCATCTTCAAAGATTAAAGCAAAGGATGGTAATATTTCGCTCGCATTGACCGCTAAGATGTAAAGCACCGCTATCAAATAAACCAAAACCATAAATGGTACCAAACGACCGGCAACGGCTCCAATCCTTTTGATTCCACCAAACATTACCGCTGCTACCAAAACGCTGATGACAAGTCCGATGGCAGCATTGGTTTGCCAACTACTCGCAAATCCAGCGGGAATCAAGATCACATCCTGAATCGTGGCCGTCAATTGATTAGCCTGAAAAAGCGGTAAACAGCCAATTAGGCCAGCAAGAGAAAAGAAGACAGCCATTGGTTTCCACTTTTTCCCCATGCCCTCTGTGATCACATACATCGGGCCTCCTTGCAGATTGCCCTCGGTATCCTTGCCACGGTACATGATAGCAAGCGTACAGGTAAAAAACTTAGTAGCTACTCCGATTAAGGCACTGATCCACATCCAAAATATCGCCCCCGGCCCACCTGTCATGATCGCGACGGCAACGCCAGAAATATTACCCATCCCTACTGTGGCAGCTAAGGCTGTCGAAAGCGCCTGATAATGACTAATATCTCCCGGATCATCTGCATTGTCATACTTGCCTCTTAATATCTGGATCGAATGTCCCAAATATCGATAAGGTAACAGCCGCGAGAAAAACAGGAAATAAAGGCCACCACCCATGAGAATGATCAGCAATGGATAGCCCCAAGCGTAATCTCCAAAGGTTATTAGTGCCAATTCAATTTTATCTAGCATGGTCATTTTTTGGATAGGAAGAGGATTGCCCATTTGCACAAAGCCTGCCCAATAAAAAGGGTGCGCTAATTCAGGCGATTTAACTTGAGACAGATATTGTTTTTTCGCTAGGCGCAAGGCTTCGGCCTTGCTTTTGCCTTGCTCTAATGATTGATAAAAGCCCAACATCAACTCACTAGTAGCTTGATCAGGTACTTTCCAAAGACTCATCAAAATACTTGGGCAACCAGCATAGGCAAACGCACGAGAAAGACTCATCACACCTTCTCCGGCAATGATTTTACCATAGCCGGTATTACAAGCACTTAGCACGGCTAATTGGGCAGGAATACGCAGATTGTAGAGTTCCGCCGCCGTCAGCAAGCCATCGGAGGTGCTATCGCCCACATCCGAAAAGACGAGTTTGGAGTACATGGGGTTTTGGTCATCGAGCAGAGCATGCATCGCCAAATGCAGGATCGCATAATCTTCGGTATTTGCTTTAAAATTGCTTTCCGTAGCCATCGCATCGAGAAAAGCATCTCCATTGAGCAAATCAGCGATCGCTTGCACCTCGTTCCGCGCAGCGGGTAAGGGAAGCTCTCCACTACGGACCAAAGCCGCTAACAAATTGGTATCCTGATTAGCAGCCCACTGAGGTTGTTCATAATTCGCGGCAAAACCAGCAAATACTCCATTATGATTTACTGGGATAGCCGGATTTAACTGCTCCTGAAAGACTGAAGCCGAATAGGCATAACTGATCGCATACTCTTCAAAAAGGTAGTCGATCTCCTGATAGGAATCTGGGGTTCCCTCTATGGACAAAATCTCAAAGGGTAATAAACTCAATACTCCATCAGGAACGATAATCAAAGATTGAATATCCTCAGAAAGTGTCTCCAAAGCCTTCTCTAGCAGGATTTGATAGAGTTGATATGCCAGAGGGCCATATTCCGTGATCGAGCTATTGGGCTTTTGGGCTAACTCACGGAAGCGTTTGATCTGAGCATCGAGTTCTGCAGGGCAGGGCAAACGAAACATCTCTTTACGATCCGCTTCAATTTGCCAAAGGACCAAACTCGTATCCAAAACGGTATAGACCAAGATCGCAGATTGCGGGGGCAACTTGGCTTGTAATTCCGCAGGAGTTGCGAGTTTGTTGCCGTGCTTTAACTGAAAATAGCGAGGGTATTGTTTTTCTAAGCTATTGAGGAGAGAATCGTACCTAAGCTCGTAGCGATCAATCTCATTGTACAATTCGAGACTTTCTTCGGACGATGACTCAGCCTGATTATAATACAATTGCTCCTGCAAATGGGTGATTTTCGCTTTCAGATTCCTCTCTTGAACTTTGATGGATTCAGCTACGTCCGAAAATTGGAGTGCCTCAACAAAGCGCATTTGGTCGTATAGAGTCGCAGCTTTAGCGTTTTCCGCATAGCGGAACGCTTTGTCTATCAGTTGGGGATCAGGCTGAATTTGGTTGAGCGTATAGGCTGTTTCTAAGCCAAGGGCCAACAAATCCTCTCCATTGAAGCGCATAGCCACTCTACTGGCAGCGTCTATATCACTCAAACGAGCCCCATGCAGCAATACTTGACCGGAATCAACCAAGCTCAAGATCTCGGACAAACTACTCTCTGAACGCTCAGATTGGGCAGAAGTCCAAAGTGCTCCAGCATACGAACCATAAGCTTGTAGCAAGGAGGGTTTGAAAATACTTTGGCTTAAACTACCATCCCAAGATGATTTACGGAGTTCGGCAAGGCCAGAATCTAAAGATTTACGCCCAGACTTTATATCTCCTAATGCCCAATAATCCAAGCCTAGAGCAACTAAGGCTTCGCCATACATTTCTTCGACATTCCCCTCATCACCTTGCTCAATGGCTTGTTGGTGATATTGCTTAGCCAGCAGATAATCGCCCTTTTGAAAGGCTACTCCTCCCAAATTGTTCAAACTGAGGACAAGGTCATAATCATCCTCCTGACGCGATTTTTGGTAAAGTCGTAGGGCTTTCTCATAATAATATCGGCTGGAATCGAGTTTGCCCAAACCTTCATAGGTAGCACCAAGATTTAGGTAAGTGTTGCCGAGGACAGGATGCTCGTCCCCTAAGCGGGAACGTTGTAGTTTTAGGGCTTGAAAATGATAGGGCAAGGCTTCCTCAAAACGCTTGAGGACTTCCAGTACATGCCCAATATTGGTAAGATCGTTGCCAATCTGTGGATGATCATCGCCATAAAAATAACGGTGTCCTTCAAGGCCGAGTCGATTGTATTTGAGTGCGCGGGTAAAATCCCCGATAGCATTGTAAGAAGACGCAATATTGATCCAAGCATGAGCTACAGTCAGCGTGTCGGCTCGGGACATTTCGCCCTGCTGCAATCGAGCAATTATGGATTGAAAAGTATTGATTGATGCTTCATAATTGCCCTTTCGGCTATTGATCAAAGCCAAGTTAAAGCTTGAAACTCGAATTCGATCCTTGAGTCTGATGGAATCTTTGAGTCCTAGAGTAAGGCTCTTTTGGTAGAAGCGTTCGGCACGGCCGAGATCTCCCGATAACCATGCGGAGGTCCCCATCTCATTGTAAGAACTGACCACATGCAGATAGGTACTATCATGGCGGGTCAACATATCCCCAATAGACAATTGGATACTATCTATAGAAGCTAAATAATGTCCCGCGCGGATCAAACAATAGCCGACCTTATAAGTAGCTCTGTTGGTATTGTCTTCATCATTTTCTGCTCTCAATCGAGAACGCAAAACTCTATAAGCCTGAGCAGCACTGTCATAATAGGCATCTTGTTCAAGCTTTAGAATCTCTTGAAACTGTTGCTCAATGGCGAGTGAATCGAGGCTTTGTCCCCAAACTGTCGGCAAGCAAAAAAGTCCCAATAAGAGAGTAAAAATCCTACGCATAGGCCTAAAAATACAAAAATATAAGCCGACCTGTCAAAGACAGATCGGCCGCTTGTGGTTACACAACAACATTAGCCGAATTAAGGTTGTGTGAAAATATGCTGACGCAGTTCCCGCAATAAGCGGTCCTGTTCAGCTAGCTGGGTTTGCATTAGGTCCAGCTGAGTTTGCTGGTGTTGAATAAGGGTTTGTTGTTCTTGTATCGCCTTGACCAAAACTGGCAGTAGGTCAGTATAATAGATGCCTAAAAGACTACTTGCCCGAGCAGTAGTTTCGCCTGATTTTTCATCAGTATTCCATTCGGTATCCACTACTACTTCCGGCACAACGGTTTGGACCTCTTGGGCGACTAAGCCTAGTTTGCGACCTTGCTCTGGGTAGTCCTTCCAAAGATAACTGACGGGTCGTAATGCCATCACTTCAGCTAATCCATAACTAAGCGAAGTAACGGAAGTTTTTTCGCGGATATCAGAAGTATTGATGGTGCCATTGAGGGAGTAAACGGTATTCCAGCGAAAATTAGAGCGTCCCAAACTACGAGAGCCATCAATCGTCGGAGCTATATGGGCATTAGAACTCATCAAAAAGCTACCTCCGTCGGAGAACTCTTCGCTCGAACCAATTTGTAATTGGTAATGGATGCGTACTAAGCCGTTTTTATAAATAGTAAAGGCATTGTCGGGATTAAAAATATTGGCACCAATACCCGCCTCAAAAAGAGGTTCGGTACTATTGGAGATCCATTGATTGGTATTACCGCCACCAATATTGTAGCGTCCAATCACCAGGCTCGCATAAGCTTCTGCTTTAGCATTGCGCCCCATAACGACGGAGAAGCCACCACTCGCTTCATTGAAATATCCCATAGCGGTAGCGCCTAAGCCAGAAGCAGTATTGTTACGATTCAAGACAGTGGCATAATCGCCTGTGGCAAGATTATCAGCGCCAAAACCTGAGGAGTAATTGCCTTTGACTTGTACGCCATTGCCTGTGGCGAAGCTAGCAAAACCACTAGCTTTGGTACGGCGACCAAAAGCAGTGGAGTGATTGCCTACGCTATCTTCGTCCCAATAATTGTCATATATCCCTCCGGTAACCGTTCCGGCACGGAAAGCTCCTTTGCTAGGTAGCCACAATACCTTGGCACCTTGTCCAGTGAGATTAGCCCCAAACAAAGCATTTTGATTGGCTCCCACATGTAAGGGTGCCAAAGGTTGAGTTAATCCAAGTCCGACAAAGCCAGTACTATAATGGATATTAGCCCCATTAACTTGCCAAGGACCGCCTTCATCATTTTGTGGGCTCCAACTATTGCCATTCCACTTCCAGACTTGACCGACTTGCGGCGCTAGATTGGCAAATGTTTGACCGTTGACCTTACTTACTTGTGGATTGGGGTAGAGGCCACTTAAATCTCCGCCAGCACTACTCCCTAACAATAGATCGTCATTAGGATCAATATCGCCGGTATTTATTATTTGTTGGTTGCTAGTGATTTGGATACCATTTCCGGCCTGATAGAGAGTATTAAGATCATCATCGGCTTGCCAATTGCTTCCATTCCAGCGTAAGATCATCCCTGGTTTCAAACTGTCCAAATCGGTATCGATTAGGTCGGCCACTTTCATATTGGCTTTATCAGCAAAGAAGCTATAAGGGACTGCCTCAAATTGTTGAGTTCCGAGGTCGAAATAGCCATTACCATTGCCGAGATCAACTTCTACATGCAAAAAATGCAAATGCTCCCCCCACTCAATCGCATTCCAGAAACCATGCAATGCGGCACCTTTGCCAATAACCACTGAAAACAAGCCGTAGGCATTGGTGATGGTCTGCTGGGTTTCGATGTACACATCAGCTCCATTGGGGATATCTTCTCTGACTGAGAATCTAAGATCAATAGGAGTATTGCTAAGCAATCCACCACCTTGACGAGCTACAGCCTGGTAACTGATCCCTAAAGGCAACTGCGCATAAAGTGTTTGCATAACGAGACAGCATCCTAAGAGTAGGAATGTCTTCTTTGAATCCATAGCAGTGATTAGACGACAGCTCAAATATTTTGAATGAGTAAACTATTCGAATAGTCAGCTAGTATTGTGCCAGCCTGAATCCAGCAGCTCTTACGAAAACCCGATGCATGTAATGTTTTAGCCCAAAGATGTGGTTTTTTATAGCGTTCCGCGAAGCGGATATGCACCAAAACCATCAAAATGAAGAATACGAGAAATTGCCCAGATGAAAGAATGACAAAAAGTATGTCGATAAATGATAAAGTTATATGGATAATTCTGGCAAAATGGATAGATTCAAAGTCGTATATAACCCTACAACCTATACAGTGATGAATAAATTTATGGAAAAGTGGATGGGCGAGCTTGACGAACTAGAAGTTCAAGTGGACCTAGGCATGGATGAACTATCAGCTGCTTTTGAAAAGCAAAAAGCAAATATGGCTGAAATAGTAGATGACGTACAGGAAAAAATCAAAGACAAGCCATCGGCAGCGAGTTTGCGTACTAAGCTGGACGAACTAAGGCTCCAATTGGCACTCGGCAAGGCAGAATCTAAAGATGCCTATGAAGCTCAAAAGGACAAGTTGGAAGATGCATTGAAACATACGCATACTGCCTTAGGAGAATGGTCTGATGAAGCTGACGAAAAATTGAGTGGTTTGAGTAGTACGCTCAAAGAAAAAGCGACTCAGTTTGAAACCAAGATGGATTTATTCAAGGTGCAGTATGCCCTTGGCAAAGCTGAAGCAAAAGAAGAATGGGAGGAAAAGAAGAGCGAAATCCGTGATCATATCATGGGCATTCGTAAGAAGGCAGACGAAGGAAAAGATAAGACTGAAGACAAATGGGATGAGTTTTCGGATGAGATGTCCGAAGCATTTTCACACGTAAAAAAAGCGTGGAAAAATATTTTTGACTAAGTAACTTGAAAAATAACGATTGGCATTTAGCGAGGCTATGCCTAAATGCTAAAGTCATCCTTATATATGGTAGAAGCCCCAAAACATGAGAGAATCTGTGTTTTGGGGCTTTCTTTAGGATTAACTTATTTTTTGGCTCCTCTTTCGTTCATCTCTGTGAGCAAAGTTTGATATCGCTCAACATAAAGGCTAGCCGTTTCTTTTTGGCCGCGACGATGATGGATATCAACTGAACTTTTGAGGATTTGGATCACGATCTCATGCACCTGCGCTTTCATTTCTTTTGGAGGTACTTGATTGCGACGGAAGGCTTCTTCGATATACATGACAGAGGCTCTAGCCAATGGTTTTCCTTTATTAAAGGAGTTGAACATCAACATTTTTTGATCTTCAAAGGTCATGGCCATGAAATTGCCTTGAATCATCACTCCTTCAAGATGAATTTCCACTCGCCATCCCACGAGTATTGCCAAGCATGAAAGTGCGACTTGACTACCTCTACGGGTTCTCATGACAAAGATTAGATTGTCATGCAGATGGCTTTCAGTCCCTTCGAGCGGTGAACGAAAGTTTTCCTTTTGGAACAAAAACTCCATCAAGTCTGAGGCTTTTCCATTAGGATACGTATTACTAAATCGTTCTGCTAACTCATCTAAATCTTCCCCCAAAAGGTAAGCTTCGCTTCCGTATTCGAGATACGATAGTTGTATCAAAGCATATTCGAGTGATTGCTTGGGATTGACAATGTCCAACCAATCAAGCCAATTCTCTTCATATTCCATTTTGTTTAGAGGACCAAGGATATGCTCCAATATCTCTAAACTTTCTCCCTCTATTTGGGAGAGGAATGGCTTGACCATTTCGGGCAAGTCATTGCCAAAGCTGGTCAAAGCGGTCAGAACCTCATTGCGGACATCGTGGGAATCATCTTCGAGCAGTGAAAGAAGAAAGGGTAAATCTTTTCTATCCGGCATTTAATTAGTTAGTTGCACATTCATTTCGAATAGCAATTATAAACACATATATAATAATCCACTACTTAAATATTACGAATATATTACATAAATGTCATCTAACTGAGCCAAACGATCTTATCTAACAACTAACTTCCAAGTGGAAACCGCACCAAAGAGACTCTATTTCCCCACAATTAATACCTTATCAATTGTGTAAGAGACGAAACCACTCACATTCTTACCCAAGATTTAAACCAATTAGGGACTAAGTAGTTATTAATTGTAATAAAATTTGAAGATGTCTCAGACAGAACCAGCCCTATTAAGTGGAAAAACGGCGATTTGGTTGCTGATGCTTACAGTAATCATCCTTTTTGGCACCCTTACATTTACCTTTGTCGCTAGTGTTCCAAGCAATATTAGCCTTCCCGTACCCCTATTATTTTATTTCAACACGCTTTTATTGATCATCAGTAGTGTCATGCTTCATCGAGCTATGATACTGGAAAACCCATCAAAAGCACGTCCCTGGTTGATCGCTGCTTTGCTAAGTGGCTTGGCGTTTATCACTTTTCAACTATATGCATGGTACCAAATGGTCCAAGTGGGCCTTACTCTGTCTTCAGGAGGCAGAGTGGTATCATACTTATATGTATTGAGTGGTTTACATGGAGTACATATTCTGGGAGGATTGATATTTATATTTGTGGTATCGCATCAGCTTCGTAGTGGCAAGTCTAAATATTTGGAAGCTGCGACTTGGTTCTGGCATTTCCTCGGCATGCTCTGGATTTTCCTTCTTGCCATCATCGCTCTCCATACATAAAAAGGCCACGTACCTTAGCACATGACCTTTTATATAGCTTTTAGCGAACGCTTATCAACGTTTTTTGAACTTGATCTCGTTGCCAATGTCTGCATTCCCTTCTAACCAGTCTAGCATAGGTACTTCAGTAATCACGGTTTTGCCATCTGCTTGTATCTCGGAAAGCTCATTGGTAGTACTTTTCACTTTACCGGGCATGCGGTAAGTCATTGTATAAGAGGCCTCTCCGAGGAACATCTTCACCATATCAATACTGCTGGCATCTTCTTCACTCATTCCTTCCATGAGATCTGCAATAGGAGCTGGAGCACGACTGAATATCCTTTTGTCAAGTCCGTAATTATCTTCGCCGCCGCCGTTAGTAGGATCAACCCCCATCCCCAAAGCCCCGATAGAGCTACTTTCTCCTTGGGCACTGTTGAGAGCAGAAACAGAAGTGAAGTCATATCCTATCGAGAAACTAAAACCTTCAACCCTATGTTTCACCTTAGAGATCCCTTCGAGTTCGCGTAATTTATTAGCACTTTCTTGCAGGGTCGAATCCATTTTCCCCATACCTGCCTGCTCCATCACTTCCTCATTATCGCTCATCATCCCTTGGAGCATTTCCATCATTTCAGACATATCAATTGACATCAGATAGGAACCTGAGCCATCCTTATTTAAAGAGACTTCTTCTTTTATTTCCAAACAAGAAGGGGCAATCGCCACTGCGAGAATTAATACAATACGTAATAAGAATTTCATACAATCATAGTTTGGAGGACAATTTAGGCATTCTGCCATAAATCATGAGCAAAGTAAGTGGCTTTCTTGCTCCAGCATTTTTAGCAATGCTAAAAGTTTGGTATTTTTGCTAATATAGAGAGCGTTCTGCGAAGCAGGCTATCCACATCTTATCCACATATTACATTTTTTTTCAACACCGAAAGAAATCTAAAACAGGAAAGTTGCCACTAGGACCACCTAAAGGCCGTTTGGGTATCCACAAAATGTGGATAAGCAAACAAACAAAGACAAAGCACTCATTATCAGCAAGATAACCTAGATTAATTAGCCTTAACAATTTCTTATATTGAGCGGCTTTTCCCCCTCACTCTTGTTCATCCCTAATCATCTAAAACCTAAAACAACACTATTACCCGACATTCATGGCTGAGACACCCAACCGCAACCAAAATTCCAATCCTAAAGGGGACAATCGTCCTGCTCGAGTCCGCAATTTTGGTGAGAATGGATTACAAGGTGGCAAATTGCCCCCTCAAGCTCTTGATATGGAGGAGGCTGTATTGGGTGGATTGCTACTTGAAAAAGATGCGTTGCACCGCATCATGGACATATTGAAAGCCAATATGTTTTATAAGGATGCCAACCGTGAGGTATATGAGGTGATACTTGAGCTATTTCAAAACTCGGACCCAATTGATATTCTCACCGTCAAAAATGGTTTACAGCGCAAAGGAGAACTAGAAAAGGTAGGAGGGGCATTTTACCTTACCGGATTGACCTCTCGAGTAGCCTCTGCCGCCAATATCGAATATCACGCTAGGGTCATCGCCGAGAAGTTCATTCTGAGACGTCTGATTACGGTTTCAGACGAAGTGATAAAATCTGCCTATGATGAAACTTCGGATGTTTTTGATCTATTAGATAGGACCGAGCAAAATCTATTCGAAATTTCTGAGAGTAATCTTCGCCGTAATTATATGGCCATGCCTGAACTGGTGATGAAGACGCTCGAAAAAATTGAAGAAGTAAGAGGGAAAGATACCAGTGTAACAGGGATTCCATCTGGTATCCATGAGCTTGACCGAGTTACCGCAGGTTGGCAAAAGTCAGACCTCGTAATTATCGCAGCTCGTCCCGCGATGGGAAAGACGGCATTTACTTTGACGATGGCTCGTAACGCTGCTCTTCGATTTAACGAACCCGTTGCCTTTTTCTCTCTGGAGATGGCAGCCGTTCAGCTTACACAACGTCTGGTGACCGCTGAGGCGGAACTCGATGCACAAAAGGTCCGTACTGGACGATTGGAAGATTATGAATGGAAGCAGCTTATCACTCGAGTAGGCAGTCTATCCAAAGCACCGATATTTATTGATGATACTCCTGCCCTTTCGATTTGGGATTTGCGCGCCAAAGCTCGCCGTCTCAAAGCGGAGAAAAACATCAGCATTGTGGTCATTGACTACTTGCAGCTAATGACTGGCCACGCCAATAAGGCAGGCAATCGAGAGCAGGAAATTGCCGGGATCTCTCGAGCCCTCAAAGAATTGGCCAAAGAACTTGATGTATGTGTTTTGGCACTCTCACAGTTGTCTCGTGCCGTGGAAAGTCGCGGTGGAGATAAGCGTCCAGTACTTTCGGATTTGCGTGAGTCTGGTTCTATCGAGCAGGATGCGGATATGGTTATGTTTCTTTATCGTCCTGACTACTATGGCTTTGAGACAGATGATGAAGGTAACTCAACGCTTGGATTAGCTGAAATAATCATTGCCAAGCAACGTAGTGGCCCTACTGGTACAATCAAGGCCCAGTTTATTGGAAAGTACGGTAAATTCACCAACTGGGGTGCCAGCCAACAAGAAGGAGCACCAGGTACACCCAATGATTTTGACCCCAGCAAAGGCAATACGATCACTTTGCCTTCTAAAATGAATGACGGTCCCGCCTCCGGCGGAACGGATGAAGTCCCATTTTAAGGAGCGAGCAAAATTCCTAAGTCCTCCCCATGTAAGATTCTATCCAAAAAAGCAGCAGTTCGGTGTTAGCTTTGACGATTATTTGCTACGAATCCTCGGGCTATCCACTTATCTTTAGTACTGTACTCAAACCCGCTTTTGTATCGTCTTTTCTCCTCAACTTTTGTGAGGAGGCCTTATGCAACAAACACCATTTACTGCTATGTGGTCCAGGACACTTAGGTTATTCATACTGCTATTTATCCTTGGGAGCTTTCCTTTTGCCTCTCAAGCTGATGTACAATTTTCTGAGCAGCCTTTAGCAACAGTGCAAGCTGAAGCCAAAGCCGCTCAAAAACCCTATCTCGTTTACGTATTTCAAGACAAGGATCGCCAATGTCGACGCATGGCGCGAAAAACTTGGAATGATGTAATTCTAGCTGATTATATTTCTCAAAACTTCCTCACTTGCAAGATGGATATGATGGGAGCTAATGCAGATGTGAATTGGATCCAAGAATATGAGGTGTTCTCCTCCCCATCTATCCTGTTTTTCACCGCTGAAGGGAAACTGCTAGGCAAAGCGAATGGCTTCCTAGCGCCAGAGACACTTATAAGTATGCTTGAAAAGCATAATAATGAGTTGAATCAGAAGGAAGAGGTTCGTCTTTGGGCCATACACTATCAAGAAAACGAAAATCCGGAAGGACAAGCTGCATACTTTGCCTCAAATACCTTATCTGCGGATGAAGGATCTGCCGAAGGACATTTGAATGACTTGCAGCTTAACTTAGCTGAGTTAGGCGATAACTTCCCAGCAGAGCTGCCCGAAACCCACGAAATAGTAGCGTCAAATGAGCCTGCACCTACAATGAAGACACGTGGTATGGAGTCAACTCCTAATGTGATCAATAATAATGCTCGTAGTAATTCCCAAATCATCCTAGAGGTTCCAGGTTTAGAACGCTTTAGTTTAGCCAATTATTCGCGAAGTAGAGGGGATGAAGAGGTACCTATGAACTATGGCCTTTTAGTAGGAAGTTACACTTCCTTTTTAGACCTCGAAACGCAACTAAAACGCTTCCAACGCTATTGGCAAGATGATGTATGGGTGTATTGTGAAGAGGTCAATAAAACGCCAGTGTATAAATTATTGGTCGGTCCTTATATTGATCTAGAAAGCGCTGAAACCTTTGCTCATGCGATGTACAAATTTCAGAAAATCAATCCTACGGTTTTAAATATTGAGCACTTAAAGCAGTAGCTGCAAAGACAATATTTCAACAGCTATATATTTCCTCACCTATAGGCAAGTAGGCAATTCCTATGTAAGAATTTGCATAATATTGGGTTTGTCAAGGCGTAAATCTTATATTGTGCAATCAAACTTCAGCCAACAAATACCATGGTAAGGAACCTATTTGGCTTATTCATTTTCCTTTTCATTTTACTCTACCTACCTGCTTGGGGTCAAAACCGTACTTTGACACCCCAAACTGAGACTAACCGTACCCAAGATATTCGCTACCGAGGACAAAATCCTATTGGAGGTACTACCGCCAATGGGCTTAGACTCAAAAAGATAATACGGGGAGACATACGGCCTAAATCTATCGTTCATTCTGGCAATGGGAGATTTTTCGCCCAGAATATGATGTATAGGCATACGATCACTGTATATGATCGTAATTACAATCAGGTCAAGACCATATCAGACAAAGTCAATTTCTCGGATTACAATCTGAGAGGATATGAAGGTTATGCCAGCGGGGCCCCAGTAGAAGCTGCGTTTACCTCAGACGGGCAATATGCATGGGTGTCCAACTACAGTATGTCTGGCAAAGGTTTTGATAAGCCCGGAAATGACAATTGCGATATCAGTACAGATTACGACCGAAGCTTTGTCTACAAAATCAATACTCGCACCTTAGAAATCGAAAATGTTGTCGAGGTCGGCTGTGTACCCAAATACCTAGCCGTTAGCCCAGATAATCGTATTTTACTTGTAACCAATTGGTGTAGTGGAGATCTCAGCATTGTGGATCTCAAAAGTGAAACAGAAATTAAGCGTATTGCATTGGGGCGTTACCCAAGGGGGATCGCCATCGATAGTAAAGGACGTAATGCCTATATCTCCGTGATGGGAGAAGATAAAATCGCGATTCTCAAACTTACCGATGGGAGCGTAACTTGGATAGATGATGTTGGTGATACCCCAAGACATTTGATACTTGGACCTGATGATCGCTATCTATATCTCACCCTTGATCGAGAAGGTTTAGTAAAAAAATATGATTTAGTCCGTAGTCGGATGGCTGGGCAAATCGAATCTGGCCTTAGTCCACGGTCGATGGCCTTGTCTAATGGGGGCCGTTATCTCTATGTAGCCAATTATCGTGGCAACACCCTGAGCAAAGTCGCTACCGAAAACATGAGCATCAGTCAGACAGTAGAGACTCATGACAAACCTATCGGGATCACCTTTGATCCTATTACCAATTCGATATGGCTTGCCTGCTATACAGGTAGTATCATGATATTTGAGGATCAAGAACTCTCTACTTCGCAGAACGATAGAGTTGTCAATAATTATGATCAGGAGACAGAGGAAGGGAATGGATTGACCTACGTTCCCGGTACCGGAAACCCTCATGAAGATCCTAACTATTATCTATATAGAGAAGAAAACGAAAAGGCCGATCAAGCAAGTTCGAGTCCACAAAGAACTAGAAATATTCCTACGAAGACTTATGGTCCTCAAAACGTGCAATATCACGTAATTGTAGGGAGTTACAGCAGTCGTCAATCCGCTAACCGTAAGGTAGTTGAACTAAAACGAAGAGGTATACAAGCTGAAGTCATCTTGAGTGAAAGTGGACAATACAGAGTATCAAGCAAAACACTAGCAAATCAAGCTGCAGCGGATGCAGAGATGACCAATATCAAACGTAAGTATAAAATGGATGCATGGGTATGGAGGAAAGAACTCTAGCCGATTATTCCAAAATTGAATCATTTGACATTGCCATCGTAGGAGGAGGCCCGGGAGGGAGTACCTGTGCTTTGGCACTCGAGAAAAGTGGTTTAAAAGTCGCCCTAATCGACAAAGCGGTATTTCCGAGAGACAAAATTTGTGGCGATGCCCTGAGTGGTAAAGTCGTTTCCGTACTCAAATATCTCAATCCAGAAGTAGAACAATCCCTACACCAGTTTCCGGCAAAACTGGGTTCCTGGGGTATTCGTTTTTTTGCGCCCAATGGCAAAGCCCTTGATGTCCCATTCAAGAGTAGCAAAGATGAAAACAACCCCAATTCTCCGGGATATATCACCAAAAGGATTGATTTTGATGCCTTTTTGTATGAGGAGGTCCGTAAGCGCCAGCATTGTGAGTTGTTCGAGGGAGACGCTTTGCGAACGCTTAGTTATATCGATGATGGCGTTCTGTTGCAGACAGAAAAAAGAACTATAAAAGCCAAATTGGTGATCGGTGCTGATGGCGCTCACTCAGTAGTCAACAAGCAACTCGGTCAGATCAAAGTAGAAAAGGCCCATTATAGTGGCGGCATTCGCGCTTACTTTGAAGGAGTAACAGACTTTCATGAAGAGAACTTCATTGAGCTACATTATCTCAAAGGTTTATTACCAGGATATTTTTGGATTTTCCCATTAGCTGATGGCTGGGCCAATGTAGGTTTGGGGATGCTATCCCGTGATTTGAGTCGTCTTAAAGTAAACCTCCGTCAACGCTTAGATGAGATCGTAGCCGAGCATCCTCAGATTGCTCCTCGCTTCACCAACGCTACTCAAATTGGCAAAACGCTTGGTTTTGGTTTACCATTAGGCTCTAAAAAACGACCAATATCTGGCGATCGTTATCTTTTGGTTGGAGATGCCGCTTCCTTGATTGATCCATTTACAGGTGAAGGGATAGGCAATGCGATGCTCAGTGGTAAAATCGCCGCAGAAAAAGCCCTACTAGCTTTTGAAGCAGCAGATTTATCAGCAGCCGGTCTAGCCCAATATGATGATGCCGTTTGGAAAAAAATGTGGCGAGAATTACAATTAAGCCATCAAATGCAAAAGCTAGTCAACTATCCTTGGTTGTTTAATTTTGTAGTGAATAAGGCGAATAAAAATAGCTCCATCCAGACCATGCTAACCATGATGTTTGAGAATCTGGACATCCGTAAAGAACTGAAGAAACCTTCCTTTTATTGGCGCTTGCTACGCAATTGATACCAGCGTTCTCCGGCTAGGAGTACACTAAGAGAAACCACTAGCATCAGCGGGAATAAGGGCACACCAAAGCGAGAGGCACCAGAAACACCCGTTAAGCCTGCGACATATAGAATCATCCCCACGATCAAAATGCGATCCCAAAGCGCAATCCGTTTCAAAAAGGGAAAGATGAGGAGCGATAGTAATTTTATCGCGTTCGCCAAGGCGATCAATAACAAAAAGGCCATCCGTCCAAGGGGTTGCTCTGCCAAATAGGACAAGACCCCCTTATAGCCTCCCCTGCTAAATGCGATCTGTAATCCTTCGCCTCCTACTGTTTCCCAACCAAAGAAATGATAGAGATCAAAGCGTCCGGGGTCAATGAAAAAGTTAAACATCCCTTTGAGGTGAAAGAACAAATATTCAGACTTATGCTCATTGATGACTTCAAAGCAGGCTCCTTGCAGGTAACGCTGCGACTCCGAATAATCAGGGATGTCCAATGACGCAAATAAAATACTATCGGCTTTGTGCAATGCAACATCAGAACCATATGTATTTTGGAGCAAGTTATAGGTCGTGTATTGGAGTAAACTCAGGTTTTGGATACTAGAAAAATGAAAATAACCCGTCCTGGATTCATTCCATTCTTGATAGCCCCAAACAAAAAGCAAGGGCATAAATGCAAAGACCAAGATGATGGGCTTTCGCCATTTCCACGCCCAAATAGCCCATATTAATAAGAGCGGCACCCCAAATAAATACATAATTGGCTTTGTGATCATGGCAAGAATTACCAATAAAGCTAATGCTGCAAACAGCTTGATATTTTGTGTGCGATAAGTTAGTAAGGAGCCATATACCAAGAGACATAGTTCAGTCTGGAACAGCAGCTCCGTCATGATCAAATTGGCATAAATCAATTGTGCCGGATAGAACAAACAAAATAGGCCAAACCATAAATAAGGCTTCTTCTCCCAGCCTATCAAACCTCCAATCTGCCACATCAACCAAAGATTGAAGAGTGATAATAGTATTTGTAACGGAATGATAAATTTCTCGTGTCCAAACAGTCCTTGACTCATAGCCAATAAGCTAGGATAGACAGGAGGTCGCTTGGAATAATGATCCATCCGCAGTGGTTTCGCATCGAGATCACCAGAAAACAGGATTCCTGACTCACGCAAATTATCAGCAGCTTGCACATATTCTTCCGAATCCAATAGATAATAACGTTCGTTAAACGACTGATAACCAAAGAATACCAGATGGAGAATCAGGATCATTCCTGCAGAGAAGAAAAACCAAATAGATGTTCTGGGATTACTCATTTTGTGGCTTGAGATATGTTCGTATCTTTCCGTCAGACTCTTTTACTCGCTTTATGCCTGACAAAGATCGGCAATTTGGCCAAAACGAACAGAAAGATTGGGCCGTGACCCTTGCTCAGGATCACCCCGATGGTTATCAACGCTTTGTAAACCTCTATCCCAACAGTACTTTCATGCCTGAGGCATTGGAACGATTGGATCATTGGGAAGAGGAAGAAGGCTTTAATCATGCTTTGCAGGCGGATGACTTGCAGGCTTATAATGATTTTGTCCTAGCTTATCCTGACAGTAGCTATCTTGCTCAGATTCAGGAGCGTATCCATCAGCTTGAAAAAGAGCTAGCCTTACGATATAAACTATTAGCAGACGAAGTGGTGGCTTGGCAGTCTGCAGAAAAGGACCATACTTTATTCACTTATCGCAATTTTTTACGCTCTTATCCCAGCGGTAAATTTGAAGATATGGCAAAACAACGGATTCAAGTGCTTGAGCTCCGACAACAAGAACAGCAAGCATTTGTGCATCCAGATATGCTTATTCCCGCGAATCTGGATCGTATTCGCCTAGCAGAGTCCACTCATATCTTTGAATCAGAAAATCTCCGGAATCAAAAAACAGCTTTCAGCCTCGCTTTGGTATGGCTAGTGGGGGCGGCAATGTTGGCGGGACTCACTTATTTTATCGCAGATTTTATTTTTCCGCTGAGTCTTTTGCTTGGTATGGGAGTGGGGCTATTTTTGATACTGCAGCGAGATGTATACCTCAGTCGTAGAGAAAGCTGGGTATATTTTGTTGGAGAAAGTACAGCTAGTTTTTTCCTGCTTTTTGTATCTGTAAGGCTATTAGGGGGAGCTCTTTGGATCGCCAATTTTGCTGGAATAATAAGCCTGATTAGCGTACTCTTGATATTGGGTCGATACATCTTCAAAAAACCGAAAAATTAAAGCCATTCTGCTTTGCAGAATTTTTGCTTAATTAGGGCTAAATACTCACTACTATGACCATTGATTACGTGCTTATCCACGCTGCCTACATAGGCTTATATGTGTTTGTCTTTTTTATTTCTAAGTGGATTAAAGGTTTATTTTCCTCCTACAACTTAGATGAGCAGTTGACACATTTCGACAACAATGCCGTCTCAGTGAGTATTACGGGCTATTTCATTGGAGTAACTGCCGTATTTGTGGGGGCATACACTGGGCCTTCCGGTAGTAATCCTTGGATGGATTTACTTGGAGTAGGTGGCTATTCTCTATTAGGTGTCCTTCTGCTCAATTTGACCCGCATCATCAATGAGCGATTCATTTTGCACAAATTTTCGGTACAAAAAGAAATTATTCATGACCAAAACCCAGGAACTGGTGTAGTAGAAGGTGCCGCATATGTAGCTACCGCCTTAATCATTGCAGGTTCGGTACATGGACAGTACCTCGCAGAATGGGTATTGGTTAACAAAGCCTTTTCAGGATTCCTCTCTACATTAGTTTTCTATGTCTTAGGGATCATTTGCCTCATAATATTTGCCCGTATTTATAGTTGGTTATCTCCTTTTGATTTACATGCTGAAATCGAGAAAGACAATATCGCGGCAGGTTTAGGCTTTGCCGGTGCGATTATATCAATTGGTATTATCATCATGAGAGCCGTACAAGGGGACTTGACAGATTGGGGAACTGACCTTATGACACTTGGCTTAGATGTTTTGATCATATTTATCTACCTGGTGATGGTACGATTTGTCTTTGATAAATTCATCCTGCGAAATTCCGATCTCAATACAGAGATTGCGAGGGATCAAAACATAGGAGCAGGATTATTGGAAATGATGGTCGCCATCTGCTTTTCGACAATCCTCTTTTTTGTTTTGTAGATTTTTGTTTTCCTCCAATCAGTCTTAATTTTGTTATGCATTAGGGATTAGCACTTCCTCATGACAACACAATTATGACACACCCAACCATTAGAAAGCTACTTTTAGCACTATACCTATGCTTTTCATTTTGCGGGCTATCTGCGCAAGAAACAAGCTTCAACCTACATATCTTATGTGGCACGATTAGCAGTGAAGCATACTCTCAACAAGAACTTAGCAGAAATGACGCACCCCGATGCAAGCATCGAGGTATCCCTAAACCTGTCTAGAACAAGGTGAGCTGGTTGCGATGAAGTTGCTTATATGTTTTCCCTTGATTCTGAACATATTGTTTGATTACTGCTTCATTTGCATGCTGGCCAACTGTATTGACATAATAACCACTTGACCAAAACTTCCCTCCCCACATTTCACGCTTGAAATCCGGATGCCGCTTGAATACTTCCCGGGCCGTCAAACTTTTTACCATCTTCATGATATCGCTCGGCGACTTATTCGGTACACTCTGAATGAGAAAATGAACATGATCCTCATCTGTTCCGATCTCCAGAAAATATACTTCATATCTTGCACTAATCTCTAGGCACACTGCTTTCAAACTTGATGAAATCGGTTCTGTCAGTACTTTTCGCCTAAATTTGATCGGGCAAACGAAATGATACAACAACAAATTCCGATTATGCCGTTTGTTGATATGATCGCTCATGCACACAAGGTAGCATTTCCGCCAATCACTCTAGCGCACCCCGATGCAGAGCATCGAGGAATTCTCTCCGATTAAATGATGAATGCTACGATCTCCTTCAATTATCACATATTGATGCAGTTGGTTACAAACGTAGACTCGATGAATCTGGTTCTTTAGCTGAAAAGATCGATATCATTTCCGATCTAATGCTAGCGCTTATTAACCATCA
>JBGCFA010000356.1:0-6423 GCA_045106675.1 Bacteroidia bacterium | reverse complement strand
TCTCAATCCGCACGCGTTTTTGCAGTTTATCCCAAGTGAGGGTGCGAAAGCCGAGGAAATTCCATTTAACAAAACGAGTCGCGTCCCAAGCGGCTCTACCGCCCATCGCCTCCATAGTTTGGTCAGCAATCGCGATCGCTTTTTCGTCTGAACCAACAAGATCAAAGCCATCATAAGCAGGATTGACGGGAGCTTGAGTAGAAGCGTTCTGCGAAGCAGGCCCACAAGCAATGACAAATAGTAAACTCAGTAATGGTAAATAGCGCACGGTGATAGGAATTGAAGGTGAATACGCAAGATACGAGAAATCGCCCTACTCCACCACAAAAGCCCTCAGATAGCGCTCCTCCTTACCGAGCACCTTGAGATAATAAGTTCCCGGCTCATATTCGCTCATATTGATGGAGATCGTACCATCGCCTTTGGGTTCTTTGGCGCGGACGAGACTTTTGAGTTCGTTTTGGTCTTGGTCCAGCACGCTGAACGCTAAGTTTTGCTTGCGGAAATTGCGAAACTTGATCACATAGATGCCTGCCTCAGCGCTAGGATAGACGGGGCTGATAAAAAAGTCTTCATTGAGAGCCGCTTCAAAGCACATCGGTTCGGAATAGGCTTTTGAGCCATCGGTTTTGAGTTCGACGATACGGTAGCAGTAGGTTTCTCCTTCGGAGAACGCTTTATTGTGGATATATTCATACTCAGCGGTTTCTTCTGAACCGACGGTATTGATGGCTTCTACCGTGCCGACATTGTAGCCATAGACACGATCTCGGTATTGGCGGACGCTCTGGATAACAAAATAACGAGTATCATCCTGAGTCTGCGCCGTCCAACGTACTACCGCTTCGTTGTTTTGAAAATAGGTTTCAGCCTCCGGCAACTCTAATATAGGCGGAGGGCCATCGTAGTCATTTTGTTCTTGGCTGATGGTTTCGGGATCACGAGGGTCGCGATCATAGCCCATCAGACGTAGCTTAAAGGAGCAATGAGTACCGTCATAACCATCGACATAAATAAGGTAATTGACCCCAGCTTCCTCCTCACGCCAGACCATTTGCAAGGCCTGCTCTGCATATGGATTGACACAGGCTTTGTATTCATAGCTTGTAAAATCACATTCATCAGCTCGGATCACCATCGCTTGCAGTCCTGCAGGAGTATTGCAAAATGTGGGATCGATGACTACCTCATAATGCGTATATCCCTCCTCCGTTGTAAAACGGTACCAAAGGTCGTTTTCAAAGGTTTTGATACAAGTAATAGGATTTTTTTCGGGCGTTTCGGAGGGAGTCGTTGTCGCCGACTGATTGTTTTCTTGGGGCAGGAGCTCTCCTAATTGCACTACTTTGGCGGCTTCACATTGGTCATGGGGCCAGTCTTGGGCAGATAAATCGAGATAAACAGTCAATAAACACAGAAAAATGAGCGTACGGATCATAAGCGAGAACTTGGTATGCAATACTAACGATCAAAAAAGAGAAAGTTACATCCAGCTTTGTAGATCGCTTGTTTCCCTCCTGTGACGGCCCAACATTACAAACATGTAGCGACGCAAGATCACAAACATGTAGCGACGCAAGATTACAAAGCTGTGGCGACGCAAGATTTTGCGTCGCCACGAATGGGAAAAAGAAAAACATAGATCTAACTTCGCTCATCAAACTAGATACCCTCTATGCGTATATATTTCATCTTTTTGCTATTCTTAGCATCATTAGGTTCACTCTCTGGCCAAAGCTTCCCGAGCATGCCGTCGGCGATTCAAATCGGTTATAGCGGTGAACTTGGCTTTCATCCCGGTATACAAATCGGCTATGAGTATGCCGCAAAAAGCTGGATCAAAACCCGAAAAAACGGCGTTTCCAAGCAAAAAAGTCTCATTTGGCAAGGCTCATTTAGTCAAATATGGCATCCGGAAACTCGATCTTTTAGCTTTGTTGAGGGGGGCGCATATTTGCGAACGCTAAAATCCAGTGGCTGGACACGACAACTGAGCGTTCGCCTAGGCGGGACATATATAGAAAACGCTGGCACCACCTATGTTGATCAATTCGGGAGTCCGGAAGGCTACAGCTATGCTGGCAGAGGATATGCTACTTTTGGAATAGGATATGGCTGGGGTTATGATTTCCGAATGCAAAAGGACTTACCCTTTGCCGTGATCCTACAGCCACAGGCCACGCTCTTATTTGCTTATAATCAAAGCACGCTCCCACTTATTCGCGTAGAATTGGGCCTACGCTATTACCTCAACACAAAGCAGAAATCATGAAAAACTGGATAAAATTGAGTTTGCTCAGCTTAGTGATCATGAGCACGGCTTGTCAGGATGCATTTTTTGCAGAGAAAGCAGAGGTAATCTACATCCGTCGCGATGGTGCTGATATGCCCGCTTATGTCTATGGCAATACGGACTCCAAGGTTTTGATGCTGATCGTACATGGTGGCCCCGGTGGCAATGGTTTAGAATACAGAAGCGGAGCCTTCGCCGAGGCGATGGAAAAAGACTACGGCATGGTCTATTGGGACCAGCGTGGGCAGGGCAGTTCGCACGGACACTTTGACGAAAGCTCTCTAACGATAGCCAATCTAGTCGAAGATTTGCACTTTTTGGTAGAGACGCTCAAGTCGCATTATGGGGCAGATACTAAGATTTTCATGTTTGGTCATAGCTGGGGAGGCACTTTGAGTACAGCCTATATGCTCACCGACGACTATCAATTTGACTTGGCGGGCTGGCTGGAAGTGGATGGGGCACATGATCTCCCTCTACTCAATCGCGAAGCGATATTGATGTATCGTAATATCGCGCAAGAGCAAGTCAATGCTGGTGGAGATAATGTAGCACGTTGGCAAGAGATTTTGGATTTTGCCAATGGAGTAGATATCAATAATATCACTGATGAAGAAAGCGGACAAGTCAACTCTTTTGGCTTTGAAGCGGAAGGCATGCTAGAGGATGTGTTTAGTCCCCAAGATCCTCCCACTCCCGGCTTTACGCAGTTTTTGTTTGGCTCACCGACCAATCCATTGACATCTTTCCTTGCAGGGAACGCTACTAATGGCGCCCTGAATGACGAGATAGAACAAACCGCCTTCACCAATCAATTTAATCAGGTGGAGATTCCCGTAATCTTTCTGTGGGGTAAATATGACTTTGTCGTACCACCAGCACTTGCTTATACCGCTTTCAATTGGACCACTAGCCCAGCGAAGGAATTGGTTATTTTTGAACATTCGGGACATTCACCAATGGCCAATGAGCCAGAGCTGTTTACCCAAGCGGTACGAAACTTTGTAGAAAAGCACCGCTAAATGAAGAGTATTCAGGAATAAAGGGACAAATTGCACGACTAACTAAGTCAGCTAAATCATCATGTCGTCAGATAAAATCAAAGCAGAAAAAACAAAACTACATCCTCGTAACAGAAATCGAGAGAGGTACGATTTGCCTGCATTAATCAAGGCGATTCCAGAATTAGCCCCCTTGGTTAAGCCTAATAGATTTGGGGTTGAGTCAGTGGATTTTTCCAATCCAGTGGCGGTAAAACGGCTCAATCAAGGCTTGCTCAAGCATTATTATGGCATCGAGCATTGGACATTCCCAGCGGAGAACTTATGTCCTCCCATACCGGGAAGAGCTGACTATATTCATTACGTAGCGGATTTATTGGGCGATAGTAATGGAGGTAAAATACCCACTGGCGACCAAATTACTTGCCTCGATATCGGGGTCGGTGTCAGTTGTATTTATCCGATTATTGGCGTTACAGAGTATAAATGGCAATTTCTCGGCTCTGAAATCGACCCCAAATCGCTCGCATCGGCGCGTAAGATTGTTGAGGCTAACTCATCTCTGAAAGGCAAGATCGATTGCAGATTACAGAAAAATCATAACGCTATGTTTCAAGGAATCATAGATAAAGACGAGAAGATTGATTTAGCTATCTGCAATCCGCCCTTTCATGCATCTGCCGAAGAAGCGCTCAAAAGTAGTCGCAGAAAAATCAGAAATCTATCTGGCAAAAAAGGAGCAAAAGCGGAGCCCACCCTTAATTTTGGCGGGATTAGTAATGAACTTATCTATAAAGGGGGTGAATCTAAGTTCATCAAAAACATGATCAAGGAAAGCGGGAGATTTGCAGATCGCTGCTTCTGGTTTTCTACCCTGGTATCTAAAGAAACTAATTTAAGAGGGATCTATAAGGCATTAGATAATCAGGCTGTAAACGAAGTCAAAACCATCCCCATGAATACGGGAAATAAGACCACCAGAATAGTAGCATGGACATTTTTATCTGATGCTGAGCAGCAAGAATGGCGAGAAACAAGATGGGACAACTAAGAGCTTGTTTTATCTCTCTAATCGCTTAGCTCGTTATTAAGCCTATTTTTGGGTATCAAAATTTTCAAAAAAATGAAACTACACGCCTACCTACTTTTGCTATCAGGCTTACTTATTTCTGCTTGTAGTGCTCCGAAAAACAATGCGACCGAATCCGCAAAACAAGTAATCGCGGTAGAAATCACCCATTCATTCTTTATCGCAGGCCCCAACTTTACGGGAATTTTGGGCGAGTCAGGAGAAATTCTTTGGGATGCTGAACGTCCAGGTGCGAGAGATGGATATGTGTTGGATAATGGACATGTATTGATTTGCTGGTCAGAAGAAGTGCTGGAATTTGACAAAGATAAAAAGGTCGTATTTCGATATGAAAAGTCAGCCTTAAACAAAGAATTAGGTACAGCTGTTCGTCTGGATAATGGCAATACCCTCATTACAGAATTAGGAGATAAGCCTCGAATATTGGAGGTAAATCAAGCAGGAGAAATAGCGGCTGAGGTTCCTTTGCAGCCTGAAACCGACAATGCACACATGCAAACCCGTATGGCTCGAAAATTAGCCAACGGAAATTATCTTGTTCCCCATTTATTGGCGTTTGCGGTTAAAGAATACAGTTCTTCAGGCGATGTATTACAGACTTTCCCTACAGATTTACCCGAATTAGGTGGTCGAGAAGCTAAAAACTGGCCATTCACAGCGATTCGTCTTGCGAACGGTAATACCCTGATCAATTTAACGAATGGGAATAAAACAGTTGAGATGGATGCTGATGGAAAAGTAGTTTGGAAAGTAAGCAATGAGGATTTTGAAGGAACCCCTTTTCAAGATCCTTGTGGTGCCCAGCGTTTACCCAATGGAAATACGGTGATTGCAAGCTATGGAGCGAAAGAGGGGATCAAACTTTTTGAGTTAACACCTGAAAAAGAAATGGTCTGGAAATACGAAGGAGCGAACAGAGTTCATCATTTTCAGGTATTAACAACGAACGGAGAAGCCCTGAAGGGAAGCCCTTTGAAATAAGAGGCAAAGAAGGTTTTTGAGAGTAAGGGAAATTATTATTGGGTCGTAATAAATTCTGACCCTATAAAAATACGATAATTCGCAGCTCTTTATAAGGATTCGGTGGACGATATGATGGAAATATAAGTTTTTCATTCACAAATCATCGCCTCACCCAAGCGTTCCGCGAAGCGGTAAAGCCTAAAAAAATCAGCGCTAGCCTAAAACTCCATCAACAACAACTGATGAAAACTGCGAAAACCATTGTTTTGGATGGATTTCATGGAACCGGCATTGCCTTTTTCACATGAGCAAATCGGGCTTCTCCCCCACTCTATCGCTTTGGCTTTGGCTTGGCCGAGTAAATATGTGCCATAGCCCTTTTGCCTAAAATCCGGCGAAACGACCATCCCAATGTCTGCAATATTTGGATTATTGGTGCTACGCCTCACTTCACAGACACCGCGAATCTCCCCCTCCTGTTCTAAGTAAAAGACTTCTTCTTTGCCGAGTAAATCTCCGAGATAAGCATTTAACCAATCCTTGGGGCCACCCATACTATGATGATAAAAATCCACCATTTTCTCTAACTCTGGGAGAGTGGCCACTCTCAAAGTGCCTTCCTTTTCGGGTGGAGACACCTCTAGATGATCTTCAAATAAGTAGGTATCGACCGTTACCTCTTTTTGAAGGTGTATCCCCAAGGATAGCGCAATAGGGTTATGAGTCCCGATGAGGGCTTTGCTAATGCCTTCTTGTTCAATAAACTGTTGCAAGATTTCAGCGCCATTTTGTAAATGCTCAGAGATGAGATAGAACTGCAAGAGGCGGTTTTCGTCATCTACACTAGCATAACCGATCAATTGCTCTCCCTCTCTTAACTCCCATTGGGTGGCGTAAGATCGTAGCATTTCCCACATCCCATCTTGTGGTGCTAAGAGGCTCTTTTCCCATTCCTTTTGCAAAGGAACGAGTAGTTTGGGATCTATGGTTTGATGAAATTGATATTGACTTGGGGCTGCTTCCATGCTGCAAATTAAGGCTAAATGCGCCCTAATAAAACCATCCATAATGCTCAA
>JBGCFA010000355.1:0-15993 GCA_045106675.1 Bacteroidia bacterium | reverse complement strand
TTTAGCCATCGTAATACCCAACATGCCGATCCTTCCATCATTCGCTATGCTACGATTTATAATCCGACTGCCCCAATTCGCTCTCAGGCGCCAGAGTTTAAACGTTTTGGCGGTTTCTTTCAGCAAAATCTATTCGACATCTACAATCCAGTAGCTATTCAAGAACTGCAAGAATTTCGAAATCGTAATATCCACCTCAATAGCAGTTTACATCTTGGGGTAGAGATCACCCCTTGGCTACAATTCAAGGCACTCTACAGTCGCCAATCAGCCACCATTTTGATGTCGCAAGTCCTCCAAGCCGAAAACAGACCCACTGATTTCCCTGATGGAGTGAGTTCGCGTAATGGCGTTCGATACAATCGTAATTTTGGGCAAGCTATGTTACGGGTACATCATAACACTGCCGATTGGCACTTCGAATGCTTATTGGGCTACGGACTTGAAAGACTTACCACCAACACCCAAGCCCTTTATGTGAAAGAAGTATTACCGAGTAACTTTAGTTATGATGGACTCGCAAATGTCACCTTAACTCCTCCCAATGCAGGCTATGCGACTGGTCTTAGGACGAGTACTTTGGTCTCCCAGTGGAGTCAACTCGGCCTGAGCTTTCAAAATAAATTTAGTCTCCAAGCAAGTGTTCGACGAGACGGTACTAGCTTATTATCGCCTGATGATGCATTTTCGATCTATCCAGCCATCAGTATCGCTTATAATCTAGCTCCCTATTTTGATCTAGCAGCTATCAAGTTTTTCAAACTACGGGCTGCTTGGGGCATTACTGGAAACCTCAGTCGTCAAGGTGGCTTGAGTCAAACTTATTTCCACTTAAACCCAAGCTATTCTCGCGGAAGATATCAATCAGGCTTACAAACCGCCAATCAGCCCCTAAATGAGGTGGTTCCCATCGAAAAAATCAATGAGCTAAACTTAGGTTTTGACTTAGCTTTATATTCTCAAAAACTAGGTCTACATCTTGATCTATTTTTCCAAAATATTGCAAACACATACTGGGCGACAGTAGCTCCTATTCCGCCAAGTCTCACCGGATATCAGATCTATGCAGGACCATCCCAATCACGAGTAGGATTAGAAGTGGCGATTGACGCAACCATCATTCAAAAGCAAAAGTTTTCATGGCAAAGCTCCCTCACCACTACCCTCTCTATCAAAGAACAAATTGGTCTCTATGATGATGCGAGCTCCTTTCAAAAATACTTATCACCAGCAGGTTCCCCTAATGCCAATTCGCAACAAATATTAATCCATCAAACAGACCAAGCGCCAGGCAGCATTGTAGGCTATCTAAATGATGATATAAATTTTGACGCCCCATTTACCTACATAGATTTAAACCAAGATGGTTCTTTGAACGAACAAGATCAAGTCATTCTAGGCTCCAGTTTACCTAAAGCTTTCTTTGGTTTGAGTAATCAGTTTTTTTGGGGGAAATGGTCCTTAAATGCTCTCATTGAAAGTTATGTAGGCCATAGTATTGTCAATATGAACCGCTTTTTTTATGAAAACAATGACATTTCCACTCAATCCATCAACTACGTCCTTCCTCCCTATTGGGAGCCCCGAGTCAATCCAGGAAATGTGATGAGTGATTACTTTGTAGAAGAGGCTGATTTTATCCGTTTGAGACACCTGAGCCTGAGTCGCAGCATTAAGTTCCCAAAACGAGGGCGGTTAGAAATTTCTTTGATGGCTCAAAACCTGCTCACAATTACCAATTATACGGGTGCCAATCCAGAGGTACGCCTCCAAGATCTTAGAGATGGCAATCCATCCGCTACGGGGATTGATAGGCGAGAGACTTATCCTCTTGGAAGAGCCTTCATCTTAGGGCTTAACTTTAAATTATAATCGATGATCTCAGATACCTCAAATTATCTATTTTTCTACGGTAGCCTCAAGCAAGCCTATCCAACTCAAGATCAATTAGGGATTCGTACTGCAATACGTTTTGTCTCAGAAGTGCAAACCCAAGGTGATCTATATGATTTGGGTGCCTATCCGGCCATGGTGCACGGAGATGGGATCGTATATGGAGAGTTGTATGAATTAGCAGACGAGCAAGCTTTGCCGATTTTGGATGAGTATGAAGGCTTTGATCCTGATGCTCCGGCAAGTTCGCTTTATGTAAGGGAGTTACTAGCCTGTGGCGAACGCTTGGCTTGGGTGTATATTTTTCAGGGGGATCTCCTCCTTGAGGAACGCCTTGTCACAGGGATTTGGCCAAAGGAGTTGGCTTAGGACAGTTATTGAGAGAGCAGCCCTTAGTCAAAGCGGATATCGGTATTGGGCAACCACTTGATCAATTTCTCGCGCGCTTCATCGCTAAGAGGATTCCCTTCTAGGCCCAAAAACTTAAGTTTTGTCAGACTTTGGATTTCTGGAGGAAGTGCCACAATACGATTCCGACCCAGCTCTAGGGTTTCTAAATTTCGCAATTCGCCTATCGCAGAAGGCAGACCAATCAACTGATTATCAGCCATCGCCAAGGTGCGCAATGCACCGAGTTTGCCAATTTGATCGGGCAGTTCGGAGATGTCGTTATTGGACATAAACAGTTCTTCAAGGCTCTTTAATTTGGCAATCTCTTTTGGGACAGTCGAAATCTGGTTGCCAAATATTTCAATACTTTTCAAGCGAGGCATCCGCAGCAGTTCTTCGGGAAAGTCTGTCAATTGATTATAAACCAGATCAATTTTTTGCAGATAGTTTAACTTACTGATTGACACTGGTAATTCGCGCAACTGATTATCGGCAAGGCCTAAATAACTGAGTTTAGGTAATAAGATTAAGCTAGGAATAATTTCTTCCCATACTAGTCGAGGATTTTTAGACAAATTGAGTGACTCAAGTCGATACAATCGTTCTATTTCCGTCGGTAAAAAGCGCAAATTATTGCCCTGTAAATCTAACGTATGCAATGACGGCATCCCCTTGAGGTGATAAAAAGCTTCCTCCCAGTTTTGGATCTGATTGCGCGCGAGCGACAACTCTTCCAAACGCGATAGAGCAGCAATTTGCGGAGGAAAACTCTCCAGCATATTATTGGTAAGATGCAGCACTCGTAGAGATTTGAGTTGTGCAAACTCAGAGGGGAGGCGTCTGATGCGATTGTGATCCAAATACAATTCTCGGAGTTCGCTCATTTGGCCGATTTCCGGCTCAACGATACGAATCGTATTGTACTGACTGTGAAGCACTTCCAGATGAGGCATTTTGCTCAACGTACGAAATACTTCTCCCCAGCTTTGAAAATAATTTTCGCTCAGATCTATCCATTGTAGCTTTTGAAAGCCAATAAATTCATCTGGTAGTACGATAAGTCCTTCACCATATAAATTGAGTTTGTAAACTGAATCTAAATGGGGATTGGCTTCCTGAATTGAATTATATGTTGGAGCTAGATATAGGGCATCTCTGCTTAATGCCTGATGGTGTGGGGGCGATCCACAAGCCATCACCAGTATAATACTGGCCCATAATATTCTCATCATCCTTCCTTCTTTCCTTTGGGTGTTTTGCTTAACTAAAGTCAAGAAGTCTGCCAAAACATCCAATCCCTTATGTTTCAGTGATAAAATATCCAGCCTATATGGTAAACCTGAGAGTTTCAAAGGATTCCAACCTAGCCTTGAAAATATCATCTTTAGTATAAAAAGGATAACTTCTCAGGAAGAGTATCTACCTTATTTGTGCCATAAATTTCTTAAAACCCTATTACTATGAGTTGGTTATTTTCAATTTTGATCGGTGCCGCAGCTGGCTATTTAGCGGGTCGCGTGATGAAAGGTAGCGGCTTCGGCGCTATCATAAATATCCTTTTGGGTATAGGAGGAGCAGTCGTTGGTGGATGGGCTTTTGGTATATTAGGCCTTCATTCTTCTGGCGGAGTAATTGGATCATTGATTGTCTCTTTTGTAGGAGCCGTCATCATCCTTTTCGTCGCTGGTTTATTGAAGGGCAAACCCAAAGGCTAAACTGATAAATCATCCCAATACTCCCCTTCTGTTTAATCAGGTGGGGAGTATTTTTATAGATCGGGTTCTACCCAACGTCCCCTCGCCTTGGTGCTCATTAGATGAGCCTTGCTATAAGATTGAAAAGCGAGCTCTTTATCCATCAGATGGCTCTTCTGGGCCGCTTCCCAGCGTTCTCCGAAGGATAAATCCTGATCCAAACCCTCGTCAAAACGAGCCACCGCCTCCGCCCAAAATATGGTCAAAGTCTCATGATAACCGCCGGTCGGAGTGTTTTCCCCACCAACGGATGCATTGTAACGGATGATACCCGAACGTAGAAAACAAAGTGCCGCATCTAAGCCATGATGATGGACATACCAAAGCGCCGTATGGATATGTCCTGCATGAGTCCAATTTTCTACTGGGAGGCTGCAATCCTCAAATTGATCGATGAAGTCTTGGGAGGTCATTTTTTCAGCTCGAAAGTTGGAAAGATAGGAAGTGAGAAGCACAAACAAATTGGGTTTATGAGGAAGATCAGATTAAGGACAAATGTGCTGATTAATTTCTTCCAAGCTCCCCAAGGCCAGAACTTCCTAATTCTCCACGCAAACTATCCACCAAAGGTTTCCAATTGAGCCAATAAATATTGCCGGAGCCATTTTGGGCTTGCGCTAGAAGCGAACGCATAGACTCATAATTTAATCTCTCGGGATAATGCCCTTCCAAGATGTGACGTTCACTAGTGAAGTATAAAGTAGACTCATCAGGACTGACAAAAGGACAATAATCCAAAAAGGGAGAATTGACTCTCGGACCTAAGTTTTGCCCAGCAGTCCAGATTCCGGGCTCTGTTTGAAAACTAATATACAGATCCCCTCGCCCCATATCGTCCTCTCTTGCGTAAGCAGTATAGAGCAAATAGCGCTCTTGCGGATCAATAAAGGCATTAAACTCAAAGCCCTTAGAGTTTACATTACTGTCCAGTGGCACTGGTTCGAGATAAGCGTTCCGCGAATAGCGGGCCACATAAATATCCTCCTGACCAATAGCGTCATCATAGGCTCCAGTAAAGTACAGATTGCCATTGGCGGCGACTGAGGGATAAAAATCATCTTTGTCGCGATTGACAACATCTCCTAATGGCTCAGGAGTCCCCCAAGTTTCGCCTGTTCTTTTGACGCGCCACATATTGACTGGCCCAACTGCGGTTGCCCCTGCTAATGGTCGATTAGAAGCAAAATATAGATAAGCCCCATCTGGTGAGAAAAAAGGTTCCAGATCACGATATTGGCCGGAAAAGGACGCGATTTCGGGTTTACTCCATCCTTCCTTGGTTTTGCTTTGCAGAACGATAGCACTAAACACAGAACGGAAAGTAGTCAGGGTGTATAGCCGCATATCTTGGCTAGGGCTCATGGCGAAATCACGGCGATATGCCTCATCTGCTAATCCTTCATAGAGAGTGGCAGTATCGGTAGGAATTTGGGATTGGGAATCATTTCTAGGCGTTTGGCAAGCCAAAAAAACGATCAGTGAGAGTAGTAGTATACGGTCCATAGCAAAAAATAATGGCCCCTACTCCCCTATCCTAGTTTGGGCCTCAAATTGGCAATTTTTCATGCTAGTGTGAGATTTGAGTGAGTGCTGCGAATAATAAGACAAACAGTAATTTGAATCACAATCACGAATGATGTCCCCTTACCTTATCGCCATTGTCCCTAAATTCTTTGCTATTTTCTACCTCTTCTGGCTTTGCCGAACGCTAGAAAAGCTAATGCTCTATGTCATAAACTACTGATGATGACGCCAAAGCAAAATACAGAACGCTTTCTTGAGGTCGTCGAAAATCACAAGGCATTGATCTACAAAGTAGCTCATGCTTACTGCAAAGATCATGAGGACCGCAAAGACTTGATTCAAGAAGTGCTCATTCAGTTGTGGCGATCTTTTGAGCGCTACGATGCCCAATACAAACTGAGCACTTGGATCTATCGCATCGCCCTCAATGTTGCCATCTCTTGGTATCGCAAAACAAATAGCCGTGCCAAGTTAGAAGCTCCCATTGCGGAGGAATTGATTTATCTATTTAAAGATGCGGAAGAAGCTGAGGTAGATGAAAATCTGGAGTTGTTGCAAGCCTTCATTGCTCAACTCAACAAACTGGATCGTGCCCTCATCTTATTGTATCTCGAAGACAAAAGTCAAAAAGAGATCGCCGAAATACTCGGCCTCAGTGTCAGCAATGTTTCCACCAAAGTAGGACGCATCAAAGCCAAACTTCGCCAAAAATTTGACCTTTTAAGCTCAAAATCATGAAAGAACAAGATTTTCTCGATATATGGAAAAGCTACGACCAAAAGCTCAGCCAAAGTCTAGCCATCAACAAAAAGAATACGCTTGAGATCACCCAGCTCAAGCTACAATCCTTACTCCAAGCGACCCGTTCGGGCAAACGTATGACGATCTTAATCGGGATTGTCTGGGTACTTATTTTGTTTGCATTGAGTGCCTTAGGCTGGGCTGCGCAAAACCCTTATCTCGGTCTCTCGATGGGACTTATGGCCCTTCTCAACTGTCTTGCAATCGGTATTTATCTATATCATCTTATCTTGATTCAGCAAGTAGATGTCGATCAAAAAGTAGCCATTACCCAACGTAAACTCGCGAGCTTAAGAGCCTCCACGCTCCAAATTCCTCGCATCCTATTTTTACAATTACCACTCTGGACGACCTTCTACCTTACTCCTTCCATGATGGCAGACTCAGGGATCTTGCTTTATGCCGTCCAACTACCGATTACGTTGGCTTTTTTGGGCGTGAGTATCTGGTTATTCATCAACATCAAATACAAAAACAAAGACCAGAAGTGGTTTCAATGGATCTTTCAAGACAAGGAATGGAACAATACACTTCGCGCTCAAGACTTAATTGATGAGCTAAATAGTTTTGAGACTCAAAATTGAGAGAGTCAAACAGCTAGCTATTCGGATTCTGATTCCAGCTTAGGACTGATAGTTTTTCATAGCCGCCTTGCGGAACGAGCAATCATTTAAGGCAGACAGGGCTCTAAGCATCATACCTAGAACCCTGTCTGTGTTTTTTAGCCTCGTTCCGCGAAGCGATACTAAAAGAAGATAGTTTATCTACGATCCCTTAACTCAATCTCCACTCCTGGATTCCCAATAGCAGAAAGTTTCCAAGTAAAGCGTAGCATCAGATAGCGGCTAAGGGTGGTGATTCGTTCCTCCTGAAAATAATTGAGTTCATTGGTCCGATTGAGGCCAATATTTTGATTGAGAAGATCAAAACCTACTAATTCGATCTGTCCACGATCATTTTTGAGGAAAGTATGTCCAAGAGAGGCTTCCCAAAGGGCAATAGTCTGGGCTTGCTGAAAGGGACCCGTCTTAGGATAAACCCAATAGTCAAAGCTTGAAGAGAGTTGCCATTTCTTCTTTTTGTCGAGATTGAGATTCAGATCAAAGAAGTAGCGTTGATTGACAAAACTCTGGTCGAGTTCTGCATTGACCGAGTACTGGCTTTGATTGTAGCTCAATTCGCCACCCATCCGCCAATCAATACGATCCTTACCTCTATTTTCGAAACTGAGCACAGAGCTAGTGATCCAACGGTCAGTCGTATTTTCGATAGTATTGACAAAGACGATGCCTCTATTATAGGTGGTTTCGACATCGAGATTCATCTTGATGTTGAGTGGCTTGATTGGTGTCCCAAAATTGAGAGAGTTAGTAAGCACGATGTCTTGTCCAACATTGATGGGTTGTATTGTCTGCCGGAAAAGCGAATCAATGCTCCGCGATTGGGTGATCTTGTTTTGCGTATAGCGTAGGTTCAGGTTGAAAAATAAATTGGTAAAGGTAAACTGATCAAATATCATCAAGCTTCCGGAGGCGTTATGGCTGTATTCCGCTTGTAAATCAGCATTTCCGAGGTAAATATTGAGCGGATCAGTATTATTGACGAGTGGCTGAAGCTGCTCTAAGGAAGGTTCTCGTATCTCTGTATTGTAGCGAAAACTCATTCTTTTCCCAGTCGCAAAATCATAGCTATAACGCATCGAAGGCAGCCAGTTTTTGAAGTCTTTGGTGATGAGCGTGTCTTGCGAAAAGATCTCACCCAGCAAGCGTGCTTGCTGATAATTGAGGCCTAGGTTGAAGCGACTTTTCTTTTTATTGATTCGTAGGGCAAGGCCGCCTCGATTGTAGATGTAGTCCTTTTGAAAATGATTGCTCAATCGATCGTTGAAAGTTTGTCCGGTCGAAAACCGATCAAAAACATCACGACGAGAATTTTCCCCAAAATTGCTGTACATATAATTGCCTTCAAGATAGCGTCCCTTCCCCAATGGCTCGGTATAAGTCAGTCTTGCACTATAATTGAGTTGCGACACCGCCTGAGCTTGAGATTGATCGACGCTATCCGCGAACGATACCACAGGCCCTTGGTAGAAGTGATTACGAGTCAGTAGCCCTAATTCTCGATCGTCGTTTTGCGCACCAAAGCTAGCGTTCGCCGTCAAGGCACGCCCTTTTTTCTGAAAGCGTCTGAGTACCGTAAGATTAGAGCTTAGATTACCTCTATTGCCATTGGATTCACTATCGCTCATGCCATCATTGGCAAGCACCTGCTCAGAACTGAAGTTTTGACTAAACTGCTCATTGGTATTGAGGGCATCACGCAGACCGAAGGTATTGCGCCAAGTCAATTTCGTCATACTATCGAGCTGCGTTCGTAGCGTAAGGTTTACACCATGCTGATTAAAGCGACTAAGCCGATCTTGCTCGCTTTCGGTGATATAAGTTTGATCTCCGAGGAAGTTTTCTCGATAGACTTCACGGTCTTTGCGCGTCTTGATATTGCTGTAGAGATAATTGACAGATAGCTCCGTCTTTTTTGTCAAATCATAGTTAAAGTTGATCCCTCCGCCAGCGGTATTGATCAAACCTTGGTTATTACCCATATCAATCGGTAGCGAGCCATCATCCTCAATGGTCAAACGAAACTCACCGCCTCCGGCCATCATATTTTGCATACCACCCATAAAGTTGAGGTAGTCCCCCAACGAAAAACCTGCCTCATTGATATTATTCATCATGCCTAAGGCCGAAAACTGGAGGCGGTTGCTAAAACGATTGACGTTGGCTTTGCCTTCGAAACGATCATCGGTGCCGTATCCACCCATGACCTTACCAAAGACACCCTGTTTTTTATCCTCTTTGAGTTTGAGATTGATGGTTTTTTGTTCGTTGCCATCATCTACACCCGTAAACTCAGCCGTCTCAGAAGCTTTGTCAAAGACTTGCACTCGATCAATAGCATCCGCAGGTAAGTTTTTGGTCGCCATCTGTGGATCGTCGCCAAAAAACTCCTTCCCATCCACCAATACTCTTTGCACCTGTTCTCCCTGCGCCTTGACGGTGCCATCTCGTTGTATCTCTACACCCGGCAGTTTGCGCAGCAAATCTTCAACACTTGCATTGGGCTGAGTTTTGAATGCATCTGCATTATACTCTAGCGTATCACCATTGATAAAAATCGGCGTACGTTCCCCTTCAATCACGGTTTCTCCTAAGGTGTACTCAGGATCATAGAGTTTGAGGGTTCCGAGCTGGCGTTCGGCAAGGCCGGCCTCTACCACTAGCGGCTCAGAATACCTACTATATTCTTTAGCTGAAACTTGCAGCAAGTACGATCCTGTGGGAACTTTGCGGAGAGTAAACTGACCGACTCCATTGCTCATGGCAAAGCTCACTAAGACGGAGTCCGCTGCGCGTAACAAGACCACCGAGGCTCCCGCAATGGGGGTTTCAGCGCTATCCGTCACAGTGGCTATGAGATTGGTACGTTGGCTTTGGGCGAGGGCATTGGCCTGAAAAATCAGGGACAGAAGGAGCCCTATCGCCAACTTTTGTAGTAAGCGCATCATAATAAGTAATAAAGAGAAAACAAAAATTGAAGATCCAGAAAGGCTAAAAGTGATTTACTCAGGCCTTTCTAATTTGTAATTATGATTTTGAGACAGCTTAGTTTCTAATGATGATACGCACCTCGCCATCACCACCAGAACCGCCATACTCAGCTTCCATCTCCTTCATTTTTTCAGCTACTACGGTTTGAAACTCTTCTTGAGAGATTTCTTTGCCTTTTTTGGGTTTCTCAATCGGGTTTTCGAGTTCGCCAAGGGCTATCTCAGTAGCTACAAGTGTACGCTCGCCATCATTGACATCGACTTCTAAGACCAAGCCTGGCAATTGCGTAAAAGCATCGGGACCGCTAGAAACGGGTATTTGAGGACAAAACCATGCGACAATTTTACGGCTACTATCTTCAAATACTGCTTGCATTAGCGTATAGTCTTGAAAGCTTTTTTGCTCTCCGGTGATCTTCCACTCATAGCTCGGAAGTTCGCCATTGATACGGAAGACTTTGCCCATAAATTCACGCTGTTCGATACGCTTGGCATCCTCAAAATTGAGATAGAAGCTGCTCTCAGGCTGACTCATCATCATATGTACTTCTGCTCCACCAGATGAGCTATTCCAACTTGCACCGCCTTCGCCTTGGGGAACATCCTTGAAGATAGATTCACTTTCATTGAAATAGAGAACCTTAGAGTTAGATTGAGACTTAGGGATTTGGGCCATCATTTCTTCGCTCATCCCTTCAGGCAACTCAAATTGGAGGTTGAGCTGGATAGTTTCCGTATAAGTAACCGTACCTTCAGTTTGAGCCATACTCAAGAGCGGCAAGCATAATAGTAGAGTGATAAAAAGAGATTTCATTGTTTTTAGATTTAGTACGAAGATAAAGTCTCTCACAGTTAAGCGTCCTTGAAATAAGGTTAAAAAAGGTTAAAATATTACTTATCAGGCTGTAAAGGCCGTAATTTAGAGATATGAAACAATCCGGTCGTATCCCGTTTTCAATCATCTTGATGGGCAGTAGCTTAGTCTTATTGGGTGGTTTTTTGACCTATTGGTTAGCAGGTACCTATAAGACGGAACTCGCCCAACTCCAATCAGAGAGTCATTTGCTATTTCTCAACTCCGCCCAAAATGTAGAAGACAAACTGCTGCGAAAGGTATTTGTCAAAGGAGTAGTGATCAATGGCAAGGGTAAAACAGATCAGCCTATTTCTAAATTTGAATTTGAAAGTGGTCCAAGCCATTTTCCCCAAAAACTAGCCAAGGGGGATGCTTGGATCCAAGAATTTGACAGTAGCGATGATTTGCCGATATCACTTGAAGTATCTAGAGATCTAAACGATAAGGCCAATGTTACAGTCTTTTTTGATGATAGTACTCATGCTCCCGATGAGATTTTCACCATACTTTCGATGTTTGGCGATACTGCTACCAATGATCTAGATAAGCTGGGAGAGGATCAAATGCGATTTTTCTTCACTGATACCTTTGAAGATGATGCCAATGATTTACTCGTCGCTGAGTTTCAACGCAAACTCAGTCCGGCACAGCAAAGAGTAGGTATTAGAGTGATAGAGCAAGCGGATTCTCAGTTTTTTCTCCATCAAAACAATTCTTACCGCTTTTATCGCAATCCCATCGATGGTCGCGACCTTGCCTTAGACTTGGGAGCATATCAGACCTACATCCTGCAAAGAATTTTTCCGCAAATCCTCTTCTCGATATTTCTCTTCCTCAGTATCGCGCTGGCCTTTTATCTCGTCTATCGCAGTCTCCAGCAACAAAAGCGTTTAGCAACGCTAAAAAATGACTTTGTCAGCAATATTACACACGAGTTGAAGACCCCCATTACCACCGTAAGTGTGGCCATAGAAGCCCTGCGCAATTTTCAAGCACTCAATGATCCCGCTAAAACGGAAGAGTATCTAGACATCTCTAAAAATGAATTAAATCGCCTTAGCATCCTCGTAGATAGAGTGCTGCGGATGTCTAGCTTTGAGCATAGCACACCAGAACTGAAAAAAGAATCTCTCGATCTCCAAGAACTGCTGGACAACATTTTGACCTCCTTTAAGCTCCGATTTGAGCAGAGCGATGCCAAAGTCAATATCGACTATCATGGCGATCGATTCTTGGTTTCTGCTGACAAAGCTCACCTTAGTAGTGTGCTTTATAACCTAATCGACAATGCCCTCAAATACAGCCCCGAACGCCCCCAGCTAGACCTCAAAGTCTGGGAAGACAAAGAACAAGTTTGGCTCAAAGTTGCCGATCAAGGTATCGGCATCGAGGCCGAATACCAAAAAAAGGTTTTCGACAAATTTTTTCGCGTTCCCACGGGGAATAAGCACAATGTCAAAGGGCATGGCCTCGGTCTTAGCTATGTAGCCGATGTGATCCGTCAACATGATGGTGGCTTACATTTGGAAAGCAAGATGGGTGAGGGTACCAGCATCAGCATTTCATTAGACCGCCTCGCGTAACGCTCATACCCATCAACATATGAAAACCAAACTCCTATATGTCGAAGATGAACCCTTTCTGGGCAAAATCGTCAAAGAGAGCCTAGAAAGCAGAGATTTCGAGGTCCGGATGGTAGCAGATGGCGCCAAGGTGATGAGTGAATTCCATCTATTTCAGCCGGAAATATGTGTGCTCGATGTCATGCTACCCAATCGAGATGGTTTTAGTATTGGCAAAGAGATTCATGATATCCAACCCGCATTACCGATCATCTTTTTGACCGCCAAAACCCAGACCGAAGATCTACTCGAAGGCTTTCGCTCCGGCGGCAACGATTATATCCGCAAGCCCTTTAGCATGGAGGAACTGATCGTCAGAATCGACAATCTACTCAGTATTAGTCGTTCGCGGAAGGCAAAAAATCGTCTTGATGAGTCCGTAGAAATCATCCATATCGGCCAGTACCAGTTTCATCCCAAAAAGTATGAATTAAGTCGAGAAGATGAAGCACGCAAACTCTCTCATCGCGAAAGTCAATTGCTCCACATCCTTTTAGCCCACAAAGGTCGCACCGTAGAGCGCCAATTGATCCTAAAAAGTGTCTGGGGCGACGATTCCTTTTTTAATTCTCGCAATCTCGATGTCTACATCACCCGTTTGCGAGGCTACCTCAAAGCAGACTCTGAAGTAGAGATCATCACCCTCAAAGGCGTAGGTTATCATTTTCAAGTGGGTAATTCCTGAGTATTCGTAATTTAGGGCTATGATGCCAGCCCGTTTCCTGTCACGATCTCATCGAACGCTTCTTTTTGTCCTGCTTATTTTAGGGATTAATTGCTTATCCGCCCAGCAATTTGGTATCCGCAACTATTCTGTAGCTGATGGTTTAGCCCAATCTCAGGTCTTTGCGATCAGTGGAGACCAGAGAGGTTTTATCTGGCTAGGAACTCGCGGTGGTGGTTTGAGTCGCTTTGATGGCAAAGAGTTTCAGAACTTAAGCTCTCAAGAAGGCCTCATCAATAATTATATCTGGACCATTTGTGAAGACGGGAATCACGACATTTGGCTAGGGACCGACAATGGCCTAAGTCGTTGGGATGGTATTCGTTTTCACAATCAATTGCTTTCTGACAGTCAACGAGTGCCTATTTATGCCATCGTATCGGATCAAGAGGATCAGTTGTGGATAGGCAGTGGTGCTGGGCTTTTTCGCTATGCGAACGATAGCCTCTTTCAGGCCGATGGCCCTTTGACAGAGATCACAGGCGAAGTCAATAGTCTACATTTGGACCCTAATGGTGGCTTATGGATCGGTCAACGAGGCAAAATTTCTCTTTGGCAAGACCATCAACTCAAGAGCTTTGGCAGGCTGCAAGGAGTACCAGCGAACCGAGTGGTATGGGACTTTTGTAGTGATGCAGATAGCAATCTATGGGTGGCGACTTATGGCGGTGGCTTACTCAAATTTGATCAGACCCGCTTTCGCTCTCAATTAACTAATACAGCCCTCAATCGAGGCTATTTATTTGACTTGCACTTTAGTAGGGACGGCGAGCTCTGGGTAGCTACTCAAAATACAGGCGTGGCCCGTTATAATCCTCGCGATGGTAGTTTTCGGTTGATTCAGGTCAGCGATGGCTTGCCCACCAATTATGTTCGCAAAATCTGGGAAGATGCCTGGGGCAATCTTTGGTTTGGCAGCTCTGGCGGTGGTCTGAGCAAATACTATGGCCAACAATTCAAGCATTATGATGAAGATTATGGTTTGCCTGGTCGTGCGGTTTATTCAGTGATAGAAGATAGCGATTGCAATATTTGGATGGGCGTTGGCGCCAATGGCCTCGCTCGCTTTAGCGGAGACAGTTTATCCTTATTCAATACTGCCAGCGCGATTCAAAACCGTAAAGTAAAAGCCCTCCATCAAGACCGTTATGGTAGAATATGGGCTGGTAGCGATGGCGGTGGATTGAGTGTATTTCTAGATTCCAGTGTGGTTTCGCTTAGCATCTCTAATGGTTTGGGCGACAATTGGATCAGAGATATTGAGGAGACTAAGGATGGGAGTATTTGGCTAGCCACCACGGGCAATGGCCTCACCCGTATCCGCTGGCCCAAAAATTCTAGCGTTCTCCCGAGGGAGAATATCAAAATCATCAACGCTCGAAAAGGACTGCCACAAAATCACCTCAATTGCCTCCACGAAGACAAAGAATCGCGCCTTTGGTTTGGCACCGCGAACCAAGGAGTCGGCTATTTAGATAAATCGGGGAAGATTACTCATATCCCCCTCGAAGGCGGCTTTACGGCCAATCAGGTACGCGCGATGGTCGAAGATGCTTTTGGATATCTTTGGCTAGGTACAGCAGGTGGTGGCCTCAAGCGACTGGACATTTATTCAGACTCGGTGAGCATTCCCATCAAAACTTTTGCGGAGGGTTTCATCTCCAGCAATATCTATCTTATCGGCCTTGACGAACGCCAAAACCTTTGGATAGGCACTGAAAAAGGGGTAGAACGAGCGAGTCTTGATCCAGATCGCAATGTCATTGAACTCAAAGCTTTTGGGCGTGCGGAAGGATTTAAAGGAGTAGAGGTTTGTCAAAACGCTTTTTATCAAGATAAGGAAGGGCATCTCTGGTTTGGCACTGTCAATGGGCTCACCAAATATCTGCCAGAACAGGCTCAACAAAGCTCACAGGCTCCCTTCCTGAGTTTGACCAATATCCGACTGACATACGAACCATTATCAGAAACTCGCTTCGCTGATAAAGTCGGCGCTTGGAATCAGCCTTTGGATACTTTACAGTTTTCTTACAAAGAAAATCATATTGGATTTGACTTTTTGGGCATCAATCAACAAAACCCAGAGCGAGTCCGCTATCAATGGCGCTTGGAAGGAGATGAAGAAATTTGGTCGCGCCTCTCTCCTAATACGAGTGCAACATACTCCAATTTGGAGCCGGGCTTCTACCGCTTTTTTGTAAGAGCTTGTAATCCCGATGGCACTTGTCAGGAGATACAGCCCGTTAGTTTTGAGATTTCACCTCCTATTTGGCGCAGGTGGTGGTTTATTTTGACTAGTATCTTGCTTGCCATCGGCATTTTAGTGCTGATCTTTCGCCTCAGAATCAATCAAGTACGTCTCAAAGCCGCCGAAGAACGGCAGCGTCTTGAAATGGAAAAGGATCTCCTCCGTTTGGAGCAAAAATCCTTGGGCTTGCAAATGAACCCGCATTTTCTATTCAATGCACTCAACTCTATCCAAGCCTTGATTGCGGATAATGACGCCAAGACAGCCCGCTATTATCTCGCCAAGTTTGCTAAACTGATGCGTTCTGTCTTGGATAATTCTCGCAACAATCTGATCCCGCTACAACAAGAAATCCAGACCCTTGATCTTTACTTAGGGATCGAGCAGTTTAGTCGTGATAAAGCTTTCGACTATTCGATAGAAGTGATGGGTGATGTCGATCCTGAAGAGGTGATGATTCCGCCTCTATTGGTCCAGCCGTTCGTTGAAAACGCGATCATACACGGAGTAGCACATCGGACAGAAACGGGACAAATCGACCTGCAATTCAAGCGTTCTGGTGATTATCTCG
>JBGCFA010000354.1:0-14002 GCA_045106675.1 Bacteroidia bacterium | reverse complement strand
GTTCATCGATTGGATCGCGGTACCTCTGGGCTTTTATTATTTGCCAAGGATAGTGAGACGGCGAGTATAGTTGGACAGCAGTTTCAGACTCAGCAAGTAGACAAGACTTATTTAGCCATTGTTAGAGGGCATTTACCGCTTCGCGGAACGATTGAGTACGCCTTAACGAATCGTTCTCTGCAGGAGGCCCAAGACGCAACGACACACTACCGACGGCTCCAAGAAACCGAATTAGCGGTAGCGATTGGACGCTATGCCAGTGCCCGTTATAGCCTGATAGAAGCTAAACCCGTAACAGGGAAATTTCACCAAATCAGAAGGCACTTCTCCCACATCCGCCATCCCATCATAGGCGACAAAAAACATGGTGATGTCAAGCACAATAACTATTGGAGAGACCATTGGGATATTGGGCGACTCTTGCTGCATGCGAGCGACTTATCTTTTACCCATCCCTCCGGGGAACGCTTGGTTCTATCAGTTGCGCCCACAGCCGATTTTGTAGCGGCCCTCAAACACTTGTCTTGGGAATAAGCCCAAAAACACTTAGCTTCATTTAAGCAACTATATGATGATATAGAGATTCCTCTAAGCATCACATTTCAACAACACACAATATCGAATCATTATGGAATGGTATCTCAAAGCCTTAAAAAATTACGCTGGTTTTTCTGGCAGAGCTAGTCGCAAAGAGTATTGGATGTTTTTTCTATTTCACGCGCTCTTTATCGTAGCGATGGCTTTTTCAAGCAGTTTTGTACAAGAAACCATTGGGCTCAGGATTGGCGCAGTTTTCTTAGCGATTTATCTCCTTGGCACGATGATCCCATCTTTGGCAGTAACAGTGCGAAGATTACATGACATAAACCGGAGCGGCTGGAGCATTTTACTTAGATTTATCCCATTGGTAGGAAGTATAATTTTATTGATTTATTTGGTTACAGAGGGCGATACAAGAGACAATCAATATGGTCCAGATCCCCAGTTAGATGCTTCAATGTACGATCGCATTGATGAGATTGGAGATTAAACGCAAAACATATAAAAAAAGCGGCGCTGAGATAGCGCCGCTTTTTTTATGATAATCCAGGACCTAAAAGTCTATTTCAATTTGTCCTCTTAGTAGATCTTCCATTGTCTCACGCTTTCGGATCAGCTTGGCCTCGCCATTGACAATCATCACCTCTGCGGCACGATAGCGAGAATTGTAATTGGAACTCATCGAGAATCCATATGCACCAGCATTGCGCAGACAGAGCATATCACCTTCGCGGACTTCGCTAAGCTTACGGTCTGCGGCAAAAGTATCCGTCTCACAGATATAGCCCACAATCGAATAGATACGCTTGGTACCATGCGGATTACTCAAATTAAAAATCTCATGGAATGAACCATACATCATCGGTCTGATAAAGTGATTGAGCCCAGAATCGACCCCCACAAATACCGTTGAGGGAGTAGGTTTGATCACATTGGCACGCATAAAGAAGTAACCAGACTCACTGACCATATATTTACCCGGCTCAAACCAAATCTCTAATTCCTTGCCATATTCCTCGGTAAATAGTGCATATGCTTCGCGCAAGCGTTCGCCGAGTTCGACAAGGTCGGTAACAATATCATTTTCCTTATAGCCAACCTTGAAGCCGCTACCAAAGTCAATAAAGTCTAAGTTTTCAAACTCATGGGCAAGATCAAACATGATTTCGGCACTTTGGATATAAGAACGAGCATCCAAAATGTCAGAACCTGTATGAACGTGCAAACCTACTACATTGATATTGGCGGCTTGGATAATACGCTGGACGTGTCGACGCTGATAAACGGATATACCAAACTTAGAATCAATGTGTCCAACCTGGATTTTGGAGTTACCACCCGCAAAGATATGAGGGTTAAAACGGATACAACATGGTACAGTATTGCCGTACTCATGACCAAATTGCTCTAGGATAGAGATATTGTCAATATTGACCATCAGACCGAGTTCGACAGCAGCTTTGATCTCTTCAAAAGAAACGCAGTTTGGAGTAAAAATGATCTCTTCAGGAGCAAAACCCGCGCGTATGCCCATATGGGCCTCTTGCATAGAAACCGTATCTAATCCGGCGCCAAGGTGTTTCAACCATTTCAGGATACTGAGATTGGAGAGCGCTTTGACGGGATATTTGATCTTGTGAGGGAGGCCAGCAAAGGCTTGAGTCATTTGCTCGTATTTGGCCTTAATAGTATCCGCGTCGTAAACAAAAAGTGGCGAGCCAAATCGCTCACACAGTTCCAATACATCTTGCCCTTGGATTTGGTAGCGATTATCTACCAGATTGATTCCAGGAGCTTCCTGAACAGATGGTTCCATTGTAAGATTAGTTGATGGGTTGAATTATAAATTTAAATGGTTGGGGGTGAGAATATGCATAAAAGCCCAGCGAAGAGTAATCGCCAGGAAATATGTATCACAATATGAGACATGCGGACCTGACTACTGCCTTACTTTAGGCAAATAGCGTTTCAACCAGGTCTGTTTGAGGGGCAACTCCCACTTGCTCAGATCATCAGACTGAGAGAGAGAGTGATCAAATACGATAGTATCAGCTTCGAGAGTTCCTTCAGTAGCGAGTTTCGGAAGTTCTTTGAAGTGAGTAGCCTGTATCTCCGTGCCGGAACGATAGTAAACATAGCTAGCGTCCAAAACACTCAAGCCATGCTTATCAATGATGGCACTGACTGATTTTTTGAGGCTATCGATAGAGCAGCCAGAAGGTCGTGAATCCTCGGGATTAGACTGTACAATCACAAAACGGCCGTACTGAATCTTAATCAGTCCTTCCACTGGAGTACCGTGAGATTTCCACTGAGCGAGAAAATACTCAAAGTCCGCGGCTAAGGCTTGCTCCTTTTCAGGACTAAGCGCGTCAGCGAGGGAATAAAACCAAGTGTAAGACTGCATAAGCAACTACAAAATTGATATAGGAGACAATACGTTGTCCGAAGGAGCAAGTTACTGATATGCGTCAATTAATACAAAACCGATACTCACCTTCTCAATTAGGTTAAACGCATCAAAACGATTGGGCGCATTTTCTCGCCTTTTCTTCGCAGAACATCCCCGCTCACACTAGCCGCAACCCCTTCAAATGGGTTTTCTCACTGCCCAATTTCTCGATCATGCCCGGAGAGCGCCACTTTAAAAGGGCGGAGATTGAGGCGGGGGATGTTTAGGCGGGCAAAACGAAAGTCCTGTATTTTGATGCGTTTAACCTACTTCTCAATATAGCTTTTGCAATTTAAAAACAGACTTTTGTTCGCCGCTTTGCACTTGGAGGTAATAATAACCTGCAGGCCAACTTTCTACATCGATCGTAATCTCTTGCCCCTCCCCTATGGCTAGGCTTTTAGTCAACATGCTTTTGCCCAATGTATTGATCACCTCTAGCTCTAATTCATCATTTTGATCTGCACCACTATATCTAATTTGGAGTTCTGGCCCAGTAAGCGGATTGGGATAGCCCACGACTTCTAATGGAATATCACCTGCATCCATCCGAGCCAAAACAATAGGGCTAAGGCTAAATTGGCCATCTAAGTCCACCTGACGCAAGCGATAATACCATTGATCTACCATATGGGCAAGGCCTCTGTCCTCGTCAACAAAACGATAAGAGACAGGAGCCTGGCTATCACCTTTGCTTTCCACTTTAGCAATCCGACCAAAGGTTTGTCCATCAATGGAGCGTTCCACGACAAAGCGAGCATTATTTTGTTCCCAAGCAGTGGTCCAAACTAAGGTCATATAGTCATTGTCTACTTTTACTTGAAAGTCTAAGTACTCTACAGGTAGTTGCACCGATGAAGCCATCGGTATGGGCATCGAATTGGCACTAGCATTTTCAATTCTCTGGATAGGAGTAGTAATAAAACGAGTTCCGTCTTGCTCTCCCTCTACAAAACCACTCATACCACTGATAAGATCCAAGTTGATTGGAAGGTTGAATAGTCGATATTGGTAATCACCGGGACTTAGCTGCTCAAATTTGAAGACACCGCTACTATCAGAGGTAGTACTATCTACAATTGCCATCGTAGTATTGAGAAGATATACTTTGACAGAATCATAAGTCGCCTCTCCTTCATCGAAAGCTCCATTTTCGTTTACATCAGCAAAGATCCGGCCCGTAGATTCACTACAATCATGCGCTACAATAGCGGTGTCTGTGGAACTGCATTGGGTAGATTCATTGGTAATGGTCAGAGTATAGATACCGGGTTCTTGAACATACACTTGAGCCAAGCTATCAGTAAAACCATTGGGACCGACCCAACTATAGCGATAACTACTGATGTTTTTGTAAAAGAGGATTTCTGCTGGTAATAAAGTCTTAGAAAATCCGGGCCCAGCATATGAAACACTGAGGTTTGCGCCACCATTTCTTTCAAAAAATTGCACTTCAATCGGATGATAACCGGCGCTCAAGGTAATGCTGGCATTTCTTTCACGCATCCCATGCAAGCCATCATTGTCGACTAACTCTTGGCCATCGATCCAAAACTCACTCCCATCATCCGAACTGATATAGAAAGTATATTCTCCACTTGTCTCTAAATAAATTTCACCTGTAAAGACAAAAGCGAAATAATCATCTTGCAAGCGATCCTCTAGGGTGAAATTCTCTACCGTTCCGCGAAAAGCGGGATTCAAAGTACTAAAGTCAGGCAAAGTACTCCATGAACCTTCATAATAGGCGTATTCTAATCCCTGAGTATACATACTATTTGCTAAATCAGTACCTATTTGTACAGAGTCATCTGCGCATGTCAACCAAGCTCCTTGAGCTTCAAATACCGGAGTTTCATACATGAGCAGTTCCAAGCTATCAACAATAAAAGTATCAGCATTGGCTAAGTGCAAACGATAAGTGCCAAGATCGCTAACTTGGGGTTCGGAGATACTTGAAGTAAAACCATTTGGGCCAGTCCAAGCAAAAGTAAGGTTGGACAAATCATCGAGATATAGGAGATTGTCTGGTACAGCCTGTTTTGTGATGTTCGGACCCGCATATTTCCAGCTTAGGGTTTCGCCACCACTTTTTTCAAAAAACTGCACTTCAATAGCATGCATACCTTGGCTTAGTGATACTGTCCCAGAACGCTCTTGATTTCCATGCAGGCCATCGTTATTGACTACTTGTGAGCCATTGACAAATAATTTTGAACCGTCATCCGAAGAAGTATAAAAAGTATATGAACCAGCCGTTTCTAGATAGATATAGCCTTTAAAGACAAAGCCGTAATTGCTATTATCATTGCGCACTGAAATATCTAGATTATCCACTTCCCCACTATCAGTGGGCGTAAGAGTAGTAAAATCAGGCAAACTGTTCCAGCTACCATTATAGTATTTATAGGTCAAGCCTCTCCCACTCAAATCTTGAAAAACAGCTTTCAGATTAACTGGGGCTAAGTCACAGCCTATATAGGTGGTATCCATGCTCAAACGAAGTGGATTTTGCGTTTGAGCGAGATTGACAGATGCAGTAAGAATGAAGAGTAAAAATGTAAGTAATAAGCCTATGTATTTCACGTAAATAAATTTACGATAAATCTAACTAAACAGAAGTTTACCTAAACTTGAATACGTGGCAAATTCTTACGCCCCATTGAGAGCAATCAAATTGACATTGGGAATAGTATCTACAATGAATTTATGCAGATTGAAGTTGGTGTCAATATGATCCAATATCCAGCTATCAGAGGATACGATTACTTCATCCACCAATGTAGGGAAGACCTTATCGGGATTATTGGACAGCCTTACTTTCCACGGAAAACCATGTTTCCCCCCGATTTCATACATCATACCTTTTAGTTTACCGCTATTTGAGACGGGTTTGTCTAGATACCAGTTTACCGATGCAATGCCCAGATCTTGCAAGATCCTACCGATCATCTCCAAAGCAGGGATAGTTTCCTCCACTCGTCGATAAGTCCCATGTACACTCGCAATGTCTCGATAATAACCATCTTGGCAATCTATCACGATCCCCCCTGCTAAGGCGGCCTCCACTGTAATCAATAGATTATAGCCGTCAATCGCCATGGACCTTCCTGGCAATTCTTCCACGCCTAAAGAGAGGTTTTTCCGATGCTCAAGTTTATCAAACCCACAGCTAGCCCGCATCAATGCTTGACGCTGTCTTTGAGTAAGACGAAAGTGATCTCCAACTAATTTGATTGAGGCATTGTCAGAATAGCCTCTACTCAACAAAAACGATAAGTCTTTTACTGCCTCATTTAGCTTGGGCAGCATCTTAGCTGAAAATAAATTAGGGTCTTCTTGATGTTGACCCCGATGTTTTTGTTTGGAAGGCATGAGCCCATGCTTTAGCCTAAAGTTTATCGATTACGATTAATACGCCAAGCACTTTTGGGTTGATGAGGATGAGCCTCTCCGCTAATTTCCACCTGTCCGTTGAGTGCTTTTTCAGCCACTAAGGCTAACAGCATTTCTTCCGTTGAGTCCAATTCTGGCTTTAAGGAATCGGGTGTGAAATAATCTTTCACGAAATGAGTATCAAAATTCCCACTGCTAAAAGCCTCATGTTGCATCACAAAACGGCAAAAGCCTAGAGTCGTTTGTACGCCTACTACTTTATATTCGTCTATCGCTCTGATCATTTTTTGAATCGCACTGGGGCGATCTGCAGCATGCACGATCAGTTTTGAGATCATCGGATCATAGTAGATCGGAATTTCCATACCTTCCTCAAAACCGTCATCGACTCTGACACCGCTTCCTTGTGGACGCTGATAGATATGCAGCTTACCGATGTCTGGCAAAAAGTTATTGGCAGGATCTTCAGCATATACCCGCACTTCTAAGGCGTGTCCATTTATTTCGAGCTCCGCCTGGCGGAACGCTAGAGGATGACCTTCTGCAACCCGAATTTGCTCGCGCACCAAGTCTAAACCGGTGATCATTTCCGTAACAGGATGCTCTACCTGCAAACGGGTATTCATCTCGAGAAAATAGAAATTAAGATTTTCATCAAGCAAAAACTCTACAGTTCCCGCATTGACATATTCACAGGCACGACAAACATTGACTGCCGCTTCGCCCATTTGCTTGCGCAATTCCGGTGTCAATACGGCAGAGGGAGCTTCCTCAATCACCTTTTGGTGTCTCCGTTGCACGGAACACTCCCGCTCAAATAAATAAACCACATTGCCATGCGTATCAGCCAATACTTGTATCTCGATGTGGCGTGGTGAGCCTACATATTTCTCAACAAAGACCGCTCCATTGCCAAAAGCACTGACCGCTTCACTTACGGCACGCTCCATTTGCTCAACAAACTCCTCTTTGTTCTCAACAATCCGCATCCCTTTACCTCCACCACCAGCAGAAGCTTTGACAAGGACCGGAAAACCAATTTCTTCAGCAACCTTTTGTGCTTCAGCAACATCTGTGATGGCTTCATCAAGGCCCGGCACCAAAGGAACATGATAGGATTTGACAGCCTGCTTAGCAGAAAGCTTATCCCCCATCTTGTCCATCGCATCAGCAGTAGGACCAATAAAGATGATGCCTGCTTCAGCCACTTGGCGCGTAAACTGAGCGTTCTCCGACAGGAATCCATAACCAGGATGAATCGCGTCTATGCTATTATCTTGGCAGATCCGGATGATCTTATCCCCTAACAAATAAGACTCGGCCGCCGCAGGGGGACCGAGTAAATAAGCTTCATCAGCAAATCGTACATGTGGAGCATAGCGATCAGCTTCCGAATAAACTGCTATGGTCTGGATACCCATCTCACGAGCAGTACGCATGATTCGGAGGGCTATTTCACCTCGGTTTGCAACCAGAAGGCGCTTTATTTGGGGCATAGGGGAGAGTTATTTATAGCCTCAAAGATAGCCATAGCCAGCCGAATACTCAATTATTATTGTACAGGAGTCAAGGTATATCCAGCGGCTCTGAGCAAACGAATCATCCCCATTTCTCCACCTAAGTGTCCACTACCGACTGCAAAGAAACAAGACTGCTCTGCGGCAAACTCTCCAATCCGCGGCACCCAATTTTTATTGCGCTTTTCGAGTAGGCTGGCACTCATGGTCGCTCCACTCATTTGCGTTTCAATTAAGTCATATAGTCCGTCCGGATCTTGTGTTTTGTACATAGCTAATAACTGAGTAAAGCTTTCACGATATACTTCTGGTGCTGCCAACATCTTTTTCATATCATTGACTTGGCTCTCTATGCCGTATTCAGCGATTGCCCCCATTTGTTCGGATACCGATTCCAAACCCAATATTTCCTTTTTTTGTGCTTGTGCCATAGAAATGAAACTTCCTTCATAGCTAGCAGGAGGCCCATCAAGATACTCGCCAATAATGAGGGCAGTCAATAGGATGGGTTGTAGGTTTTGGACCATTTGCAATTTCACCCCAGCCGATTTTTGTATCCATTTGTCTAGCTGAGCATATTCGGCTTCTGTCAGCAGCTTATCAAGCGTTTGACCATCCGGCATTTTGGCATACTGCATCATTTCTACTTGTAAACTAGGATCATCCATATCCAGTTCGAGGATGATTTTTTCCGCCCCAGCGAACGCTTCTTCTACTCCTTTTTGCAAAGCGAACTCAGACTCAGGTAAAATATGGATCGTACCAAATAGGTAAGATTCCTTAATATTGGGGCCATTGATTTTCCAAAGCAGTGATTTTTCGAGTGATTTTTGATTAGTCTTGGTGGTGCTTTCTGTGACTGTTTTATTGGTTTTACAGGCAAAAAGTAGAAGGCTAAATATGAGTACAAGGGATGTGCTCCAAAAAGGAATTTTTATTGATTTTTTCATCAGATTATGATTTGAGATAAGGCAAAGACTTTCCTACTAGCATTGGCATGCACAATGCTAAGAGTTGATCCTACGATTAAATTTTATGTATTTGCCTAATTAGTACCGAAGTACTTCTCAAAATTACACGGAGCGTGAATATTTTCTTTTTCGAGCGTAAAAGAGGATCATGCCAAACAATAATATCAGCAAATTGGGGAGCACTAAATTGAGCAATCGGATGCTACCAGCGCTGTCCCTAGCCTTATCTCGATCGAGGCGACGAGCGACGACTTCCTTAGATCTGATCTCAGTAAGCGCCTGATCTCCAGCCAGATAATCAATCACATTCATCACTAAGTCTACATTATCAAAAGGTACTCTCTGCAATCGACCGCGAAAATTTCGTGGTTGAGGAAAGGCACCATCTGAGATGATGGCCATTTTTCCGGGACTAGCAGGATTATTGCGTGCGCCGAAGGTAGCTGTTGGTTTTTCGGGTGCGAGAGAATCAGTAGGAGCCTCACGACCAGTAAAAAGGGATTCAAAAACGCCCTCCATCATCAAACCCATGATTAGGCCTTGGCGATTGAATAAATTAGCTGGAGGAGGAGACTGTACATATTGATTGATGTCAATAAATTGCCGGCCTTGGACCGTGCGTGATCGAGTAGTAGAACTAAGAAATACTGTCTTTTTTACCCCAGCTTGAGGCATCGTATCAATCGAACTAGCATAGCGCATCATCACAGCATCTATATTGCGCGTTACCGGATGATTAGGTAATTCAAAATAGCGTGGATAAAACAACCAACGATGACTGGCAAAGTTCTGCGAAGCTTCATCAAATAACTCTACTGTCTCACTACTCACATCTTGAACCAGATCGTAATTGAGTTTTACGCCATATTTGAAGAAGAGATCCTCCAGATTGAGTTCATAAAGTTCAGATAGAGTAGAGACTTTCTGGAACAGATCTAGGTCAACCTTCTGATAGTCAAGCATCCACAAGATCGAGCCACCACGCATCAAGTATTGGTCGAGTTCGTATTTATCTCGTTCCGAGAACGCTTCTACAGGCTGCATAATCAACAATAAATCTATGTCAGGACTGACAGCGGCGCCTGCATAGCTAGAGCCCATATTAAAATCAACCAAATTATATGAGTTGACGAGCTCAGTGCCTAGCTCTTGGATTAGTTCGTTCGGCAACTCGCCGTGCCCCCTTACCAGACCGACAATCCCTCTTCTCTCTCTACTCAGGTTGAGTACAGAAGACATCAATTTATATTCGAGATCTGATTCGGCTTTCTGAAAATTCACATTTGGTCCTTGCGCCGTAGGTACGCTAGCGCCTTTGAGGAGATCGACATACTGTTCGTAGTCTTTGTATCGAAAAGCGGCAAGTGGCCACATATTTTTAAAACGTGTCTCATCAACATCCACATATTTGACCGGAACAGGCATAAAACCTAGTTCTTGAAACTGTTTTTGCAATTCGGGATTGCTGCTTGGATCAACAAATTCAAAATCAAAGTTACCATGCGCATACTGCTTCATCTCTAGCAGCGTTGTGCGAAGCACGTCTTGAAAAGCGCGAATATCCGGAGGGAAATCGCCATCAAGATAGACGGTAACAAACATGGGATAGGCCAAAGTATCCAATGCGGATTCGCTCACCTCCGAAAGAGAATAACGATTTTCTTTGGTCATATCTACCCTGAAAAAGAAGCTGGATAGAATCAAATTTGCGACGATCAACAAAACGATGATCAAAAACCAGCGTACATTTCCATTGCTTTTCATGCAGTGAAGTTATGAGAAATGAGGGAGAATTTCAGTATAAATACCTACTTATCATCCCAAGAAATACTGGTATAATTATTCAAGAAACGTTTTAGTTTTAGAGAATATTCGATTGCCCTAATCAAATTATTTTTTTACAAATTTTCTAAAGCCAGAAAAATGCCTATTAAAGCTTATCAAAAAGAAATCTATAAAAAGAGTAAACTCCGTGCCAATTGGGAGCTTTCCAAAAACCTAAATATTGGAGACGTTGGCTATATGGACAAAGGAGCTTTCACTCTCCAAACTACCCTCAAAGATTTAAATATTGACTTTGATGTCCGCAAAGGAATTAAGCAGGAAAAACTAGATCTTTCCTCGGCCTCTGGAGTCAATGTTAATCCCAGATTTAACGCTACGGCAGATGCAAAAGTAGTTGACTTAAATGGAGAGGTCATCTTTGACATAGCATTTTCAAAAGCCAAGAGCTACATATTTAAAGCTTCAGGAGTACGCACAGATATTATCTCAAATATTCAAGAAGTAGGCAAAGAGGTCGTAAAAAGACATGGAAATGATGATTGGGATAAGGATCTCGTGATCATCACAGAAATTATGACTGCCGATGCTGTGACCATCCTGATCGCTGGTGAATCTGGGATTAAGACTGAAATATCCGCCACTGGCAATGCTAATATTGCAGAGCTAGATCTTGCCAAAGCTGATGTTGGCTTTTCGGCAAGCTCCAACAAGAAGCTGAGCTTAGAAGTATTGGGCAAAGCAGGTACTAATCCTCTCTTTAAGATCATGGGACTAGAGAAACCCTTTTTCAAAAAGCCGAGAATCATGCCAAGAGGTATGGAAGTCGATCCCAATAAGTCTGCTACACTTCAGTTTGTTGAAAAAGGCGAAATAATGGCCGATGAATAAGTTTTACCGATATACTGTCACACTGCCTTGATCTCTAAAATAAGTAGCACGATAGTCTATGTCTGGATTATTGCGGACCAGTTGTCCCTCGATTTTCCAGACGTAGGCCCCTTCAGGAACGCCTTTACCCTGAAAAGTACCATCCCAACTAGCATTAGGGTCTTGGGATTCAAAGACCTGCTTACCCCAACGGTCAAATATTCGTAATTGATAGGCCTCAAAGCCTTCGGCAATGACCATAAACAGATCGTTGACATTATCATCATTAGGGGTAAATGCATTAGGAACCCAAACATAAGATTGTAGCGGCTCCACACAGACCCTGGCACTGATGGTATCATTACAACCACCTTCATTTTCGAGATATAGCCTCACAGTATAATCTCCTACCGCAGGATATGCATGATTGATATCTTGTCCCATCACATAGTCTTGTTGCATACCGTCTCCAAAGTCCCAATAGCCTTTGAAGCCACCGACACTTTGATCTACCATTTGGATAACCGGATCTGCTATGCTAACGCAATAATCATTTGGATTGGGTAAAAACTGAGCCTCCACATAGGGCCATCGAGGGATTTCGGTAAAGCCAGATTTCACACAACTCGTATTGAGATCTGTAACAATCGCCTCGTAATTAAAACCTGTAGGTGCTCTTAAAGTATCGCCAGTTTGGGCCGGATCGACTTCCCACAATATATCATAGGTATTAGGACCCAAAACTTGAATCGCAGACCAACCTTCTTCCCCGTAGCATACCGGATCGCTACTACTAAAATTCAGATTGTAGTCTGGATGTACATATACGCTCACACTTTCTGTAACCGGATCTGAGCAACCATCGCTTACACGAACGCTATAGGTCGTACTATTTGGCGGAACGATGCTGACGGTACTTTGTGCCCGATTGATAGGCTGCCATAGATAATTGAAAATTCCTGTTCCTCCTCCACTCGCAATAGCAGATAGTTCTATTGCCTCACCGGGGCAGATAGTATCGGCACTGATGCTAACAATAACTGAAATAGGAGGGCTCACTCCCGTGATTGCAGTCGCAGTGCGCTGACACTCACCTGTACCAGCAGTGTAGGCAATCAGATAAGGTCCACCAGCTCCTGCTAAGACCGGATTGAAGGTATTGCCCACAATACCCGGTCCGCTAAAGCTTCCTCCAGTAGGAAGTCCCGTTAAAACATAAGCCGAATCCACATAGCAGTACTGAGAAAACAAATCTAAAATCCCCACTTGAGGCAAAGCCGTAACCTCCATTTGAATAGAGTCAATACAGCCAAATGGTGAGGTATAAAACAAAGTGTGTACCCCTACCCCAGCATCTTGGGGATCAAAGATCCCTTGACTTTGACTCGTGATACCGGGTCCATCCCATTGTCCACCCGGAGATGGAGTAGGGATTGTAAATGGAGAAGTGATTTCGCAAACGGAACTATCGCCATAAACTGCGGGAGGATATATAGTCATGTATAAGCTATCAATACATGTATTAGCATCGTAAATCAATAAATGGGTACCTGGACCAGCTACAGTTGGATCAAAAGTGCCAGGATTATCAGGATCAATTACGCCGGGACCACTCCAATCACCATCCCAAGGGGTACGATGAGTATTTTCATAGTTGAGATCCATCGGACCATCATTCATGCAACGAAAAACCGTATCCTCACCTACTTCAGTCTGAATGACATAGATTTCTCGCGTTCGGGTACAGCCGTCAAAAGAATAAAAGACCGTATCAGTAAAATTGGCTCCACCCATAATGCCCGGATCGAAGATACCGTTGATGGTATCAACGACTCCACCAAGGGCGCTGCCCCAGATGCCTCCCGGAGGATTACCTGGTCCTAAATTGTAAGGTGGCTGTAAGGGACAAGCAGCATTATCCCATGGGAAATTGATTTCTTTGATAAATAGAATAAAAGTATCCGCACAACCCGATAGGCTATAGATCATCATATTGTCTCCGGGACTGGCATAGCCGGGATCAAAATAGCCTGTAAGGGGATCTTGCACTCCCGGTCCACTCCAAATACCGCCGGGAGGACTAGCCGTAAGGTTGAAATTGGCTTCGCTCTGGCAAATAGTATCAGGGAGCGTGATAAGAGGGAAATCTATATAAATGTCTTTACTAGCAAAACAGCCATTGATGCTATATGTCACTGTGAAGGTCCCAATCGTAGCCGGTGGCGTAAATACACCTGTCGCACTAATATTAGGCCCAGACCAAACGCCTCCTAGCGGACTAAAGCCCATCATACCAAAAGGAGCTGTTCCGGGACAAGCCGCTTGTATCGGACCGGGGTCGATCTCAGTAATATCAACTAAAACGGTATCACTACAACCCAATGAATCAGTATAGATAACATCATGTATACCCCCACCAGCTGAATCTGGCTCAAAAAGTCCCGCGATGGGATCAGTAATGCCAGGCCCTGACC
>JBGCFA010000353.1:0-4808 GCA_045106675.1 Bacteroidia bacterium | reverse complement strand
CAAAAGCCAAAGCATCGTAACCAAAAGTACAATTACCGCCTTCGAAAAAACATTACCCAATAGTTTTTGTAGAGTACACCGCTCCTACATCGTTAATCTGGAGGAAATTAGTGCCTATACGCAGCAAGACATTGAAATTGGAAACAAAGAGATTCCAATTGGATTGAGTTATAAAAAGGGTCTGATGGCGCGATTGATTTCAAACTGAGATTGGTCCTTCTAGTATCGCGGCCTTGCCGAACGCTCCCTTAGCGCACTACCCTTCCAGACTTAGCACCTCCCATGAGCGCTTCTACTTCTGCCCTCGTCGAATAGTTAAAATCCCCCTTGATAGAATGTTTCAAGCAAGAAGCCGCCACTCCATACTTTAAGGCTATATCTGGCGCAGATAGTTCAGGAGTAGTGAGTGCAAAGATCAATCCACCCGCAAAGGAATCTCCTCCGCCTACTCGGTCTACGATATGCTTGATTTGAAAAGGTTCATATTTATCGTTCCCGTCAAGGGGGGAGAAAAAGGCTTGATCCAATGCCGCATCATAAAGCAGAGCCCCCCAATTGTTGTGCGTGGCTGAGATACTCTCGCGCAGGGTGATGGCGACTTTGCTAACATTAGGAAACTGCTGGACCACTTGACGAGCTACATCTGGATAACGAGCAGTATCCAAAGCACCCGAATCTACGTTTGTTTCCCCAGCCCTGATCCCCAATACATCATGACAATCTTCTTCATTGCCAATGACGACATCAATATAAGGCAAAATGCTACGCATAGTCTCTTGGGCAAGCTCACGATTGTTTTTGGGGGCATCCCATTTCCAGAGTTTGCCGCGAAAATTGAGATCAATCGAAACCCTTAGGCCTACGGCTTTGGCTTTTTTTGCAGCCGTCAAAGTAGCTTCGGCAGCAATCCGTGAAAGAGCTGGTGTGATACCGCTGAGATGCAACCATTGCGCATCCGCAAAGATTTGGTCCCAATCGTATGCATTGGCTGGTGTAATCGCGATGGCAGACTCCGCTCGATCGTAAATCACATTGCTCGGACGCTGATTGGCACCAGTCTCGAGAAAGTATAAACCCAATCGACCAGCGTTCGTCCGAAGGATATAAGAGGTGTCGATCCCCACCGCCCGTACGGCATCCATCGTAGCTTCGGCCAAAGTATGTTTGGGCAAGGCCGTAATGTAGCGCGCCTTACCACCAAAGTTACAGATCGAAGCTGCCACACTAGCTTCAGCACCCGCATAAGTAACATCGAGCTGACGCGTTTGGCGCAGCCGTAAATGATCAGGAGCCGCTAATCGGGCCATGATTTCGCCAAAAGTTACGATCGTTTTCATTTGATTTTGATTTTACTCTATCCAGAACTATTGATCATTATTCCTCACCTCTTGGATTAAGGCCCTTATTTCTTGCGCATTTTGGCTGATAGCATCCCAATCTTCTGCTTGAATCAGATGGGGTTTAGCCAACCAAGAGCCCCCGATAGCACTTACAATAGGCGATTCTAAATAGCTCCGAGCATTATTGATATTGAGTCCTCCCAAAGGGATAAACTGCAAGCCCAAGTATTGATAAGGCCCCGCCATACTATTGAGATGCTTCATACCTCCTGTCGTTTCCGCAGGAAAATACTTCAATACTCGGCAGCCTTGTTCTACCGCCAATTCGATATCGCTAGGAGTCATTATGCCCGGGGCGAACGCTAGGCCTTGTTTATAGGCTTCGGCGATGATCCGAGGATTACACCCCGGCGCAACCGCAAAATCCGCCCCCACATCCACCACTGCTTTGACTTGATCGACGGTCAATACAGTGCCAAAACCGAGCGTAATTTCAGGGACCTCTTTTTTGATGAGACGTCCGGCCTCTAAGGCCGCTGGGGTTCTAAGCGTCAATTCAATGGCACTTACTCCTCCTTTGAGTAATGCCCGCGCAAGTGGAATGGCGTGCTTGACTGCTTCGACGATCAAAACCGCGACGACCCCAGTTTCGTCTAAATGCTTGATTATTTCAGGCGACATCGCCTTTTGCTCGATGGGTTCCATGTTTTTTTGCTGCTGCGCAGAACGCTCAGGCTCAATCTGCTTGCTTATATCTAAAGTTAATATGCGATAATACACAATCGCCCCCTAGGGATACAAGAAGTGCCTCTTTTTATCAGACTTTGATGCACAAACCATCGACAAATACCTCATCAAAGAACGTTCTTGGCTTTCGCTTTGGGGAAAGGGAATCGCTGATTACATGTCTATAGAGTGGGCTCTTTTACGGATCAAAATTTCAATACAAATTGAATTGTTTTGTTTATTTATTTTCCCAAATTCAAAATTTCTTTACATTGGTTACACATGCTTAATTTAAAAATCATGCGAAGACTCTACTTATCCTTATTCTTATTCTTTGGATTTGTCGCTGGCTATGCCAACAACATCCAAGTATCCAATGTTACCCTAACTGGCCAGAATACTGCCGCCAATACCTATCAGGTTCAATTTGACATTTCCTGGGAGAACTCCTGGCGCACCTCTACTTTTGAAAGCAATTACGATGCAGCCTGGGTCTTTGTCAAATACCGGATTGATCCCAATACAAACTGGCAACATGCTACCATGAATGCTGCGGGATTTGTGGCTCCCGGAGGAGCAACTGTCGATATTGCTGCCGATGCAACGGGCGCATTTATATTCCGCAGTGGGGATGGCATTGGTAATGTCAACTTTACCGGGGTAGAGCTTCGGTGGAATTACGGGGGGATTCCCGATGACGCTATTCTGGAAATATGTGTCCAAGCCATTGAGATGGTCTACATTCCCGGAGGAAGCTTTGAACTGGGTGATGATTCGCCAACTCCTGTCGGCAACTTTGAAGCAGGTGTCTCAACCAATCCCTTTCCCATAACCTCCGAAAATGGCTTTACCTTGGGCGGCAATTCAGTTGCAAACCTCAATAATAATAATGGTACCGGGATGGGAACCCAAGACGATTATAATAATTTTACTACCCAAACCCTGCCTGCGGCATACCCCAAAGGTTTTAATCCCTACTATATACAGAAATACGAGATGAGCCATGCGCAATACGCCGCTTTCCTCAACAAATTAACCCCCGCCGCTGCTGCAAACCGCTTTCCTGGCCAAAATGGAAACAATAACCATACCCTTACAGACAGCGGGGCACCTCCCGAAACCTATGTTACCACCACCCCGGATCGTGCCATTAATTACCTCTCCTGGGCCGATGTAGCCGCTTATGCAGATTGGACCGGACTGAGGCCTATGACAGAATTAGAATATGAGAAAGCTTCCCGTGGCAGCCGACCTTCCACACCCGATGAATATGCATGGGGAAATCCCTTCGTTTACAATGTCCCATATAACATTGCCAATGCCGGCTTAGCCAACGAGACTATTATAAATCCGGGTACAGGCACCGGAAATGCCATCTACACCGAAACCCATCCCACCCCAACAGGTCCTCGAAGATGTGGGATACTTTCTGCCAGTGCAGGCACAGCTTCCCGGCAAGAAACAGGCGCCACCTATTATGGCGTCATGGAGATGTCTGGAAATGCATGGGAAATAACCGTGACTACCGGCCACCCTACGGGTCGGGCCTTTAACGCTAACCATGGAAATGGTATAATCGGCGTGAATTCAGGAAATTCCACAGTAGTAGGCTGGCCTGCTATCTCAGGTGGCTCCTTTGGGCTCGGTATCGGTCTTCGCGGAGGAGGCTTTAGCAATCAAGCGAGTGACCTACGCACTTCCAATCGGCGCCTTGCCGCCTTTCCGGTTACAGCCCGGTTTAGTGATGTGAGTGGAAGGCTTGTCAAATCAAACTTTTAGCCATGAGATGGCTACTCACATATAGGATACAAGCAGTATTACTCTGCCTGTGTGGGTTCCTTATTTATCAACCTACCTGGGCTCAGAATAATGCCATCTTTGCCGGGGGAAACTCCGATGGATTTAGCCTATCTTGTTTCCTTCAAGCTTCCGGCAATCTCGTTTTTGCTGGAGGGATAGGGGATGGATTTGATCAGGCGTGTTTTGTCTTAGCATCCGGTAACAATATCTTTGCTGGTGGTGGTGCCGATGGCTTTGATCAAGCGTGTTTTATCTTAGCGTCCGGCAACAACATCTTTGCGGGTGGGGAGGCTGATGGATTTGATCAGGCGTGTTTTATCTTGCCAGCCGGTAACAACATCTTTGCTGGTGGAGACGCTGATGGATTTGTGCAAGCCTGCTTTTTTCAGCCCAGCAACAGTCTCATCTTTGTGGGCGGGATTGGGGATGGCTTTGATTTTAGTCAGTTTCTCTTTTCTCCCATCTTCACGGTCGAGCTATTGAGCTTTGATGGCATCTATGACGAGGGAGATGCCTGGTTGACCTGGATCACCGAAACCGAAATCAACAACAGCCACTTTAACCTAGAACGGTCCCTAGACAGCCAGACGTTTGAACAGATTGCGACTGTGCCCGGAGCCGGCACAACCAGTGAGATGCAAATCTATGAATACCGTGACCCGCTGGCCTACCTCATGGAGGATCAGCAAAGATTGTATTACCGGCTCAGACAGGTCGATTTTGATGGACGTTTCCAGCTCAGTAACATCGTGGAAGTAAGGCTTCAGACCCTCGGAAATTCCGCTCGGGTCTTTCCCAACCCTACCTCCAGTACGCTGTTTCTCCAGTTAGAGGGAGCGGTTGACTATCCCGTCAAAACAGCCTTGTTTGACCTTCATGGTCGGCAACTTCGCCAGACCGCCTTTCCGGCCAACCCCACGCTCAGCCTGTATCAGGTGGACT
>JBGCFA010000352.1:0-16958 GCA_045106675.1 Bacteroidia bacterium | reverse complement strand
TCCAACAGTCAAGGTCGTACTAAATTCACTACAGCCCCATACATTGATGGCAAATACATCACCAGGGGCAATGACATAGTCAAATGAAGGCGCACTACTGATCGCTCTATTGAATTGCACCGCATTATTAAAGATATGATGACCAAAGATTTGATTGCCTCCGATCTTAGGATTTTCCTTAACCGGCAAAATCACCAAAGCTTCTTCCTTTCTAGCAGGCGCAGGAGCGCCGACAGCCTGAGGAGGGAGAATTGCGGGATCAGCTGCAGTTGAAGGTGGTGCCGAAGCGGCTTTCTCATCAGCAGCAGGGATTAAGCCTTCTTGCTGTAATTGTTTGGCTATCTCCGCTTCACTTTTGCCCTCAAGTATCAGCTCTTCAGCCCTTTCTTGAATAGCTTTTTGTTCATTGGGGGAGATTTTTTCGAGGACTTCGGGGGGAATCTTTCGCACTAAGTCAGGAGATTGACCGTAGGCAGCGAAAGGCATGGCCCACAAAAGCCCACTAAGCAAAACGGCGAAACAGAAGTTATGCATGGGTTTTAGGTTGGATGGGTGCAAATCTACGAAATGATGGATGATTGGCATTAAAGAATCATTACGTAATGGTAAAAAATCTTACGCCTCGATAGATTGGCAAAGTTCGACTAGAACCCCATTGGTATCCTTAGGATGAAGAAAGCAGATTAATTTATTGTCTGCGCCCTTTTTAGGCGTTTCATTCAATAAACGAAAACCTTCTCCTTCTAGTCGTTTCATTTCGGCTTCAATATCCTCTACTTCAAAGGCAAGATGGTGGATTCCTTCCCCTCGCTTAGCGATAAAACGTGCAATCGGCGAATCATCGTGAGTAGCTTCGAGCAGTTCAACTTTGGTTTCTCCCATCTGATAAAAACTAGTATTTACGCCTTCGCTTTCAACCCCTTCCTGCTTATAAGCCGATTGTCCTAGCAAACGGCTAAACAAATTGTCTGAATCCGTAAGATTCCTTACCGCTATTCCGATGTGTTCTACTTTCATTATTTTTCAGTTTCTAGTCCAGAGCTAAGAACTTCTCCCAAATGCTTTCGGGGTCCTAACTACAAACTCTCGACGACCAACTATTCGCCTAAATTACACAAAGAAGGAAAATGATTAGGCAAATCAAGTAGAGTGGATTCGATTTATCACTTTTGGCCTTAGAATTGATATACTCTTTGCATTAGATTGTAAAGTAAACGAGGCTTTTAGGGACAAAGTCAAAGCCAAGTGTTTGGTTTTAACCAAAATTTCTTAAAAATCGGTTACTTTATTGACAATTTAACGTTCCTAATACGTTGGGTTTTTCCTAGTTTTACAGGAATGCCCACATTTTTTTATGTGTTCCCTCGTTTTCAACTCTTTTCAGGCAAAAATTAGCATTTCACATGGCCGAGAGATTAGCCTTTCTTAGCAACACCAGCCCCGAGTACGTAGAGAAACTCTACCTCGATTTTCAAAATGATCCGGAATCTGTTCCAGATGAATGGAAAAGTTTTTTTGATGGGTTTGATTTTGCAACCACTCAATACGGAGAGTCCAGCCCCAATGGACAAGCCGGCGAACAAACTTCTTCCAAGGAGATCAATGTCCTCAATATGATCAATGCCTATCGGACCCGAGGGCATTTGTTTACGAAGACTAACCCTGTCAGGGAACGCCGCCAATATTTCCCGAAACTAGAGCTCCCCACTTTTGACCTCACGGAGGCTGATCTAGAGACTGTCTTTCAGGCAGGTGCGCAGGTCGGTGCTGGCCCTGCCAAACTTCGCGACATAGTGGCTCACTTGGAACAAACCTACTGCCAATCTATCGGCGCTGAATATATGTATATCAGCAAAACCGAGATCAAGGAGTGGCTACGTTCCAAAATGGAAAGCGTCCGTAACCAGCCGGCCTTCTCCATCGAAAAGAAAAAACGCATCCTTGGCAAACTCAACCAGGCCGTAAACTTTGAAAAGTTTCTCGGCACTAAATATGTTGGCCAAAAACGATTTTCAGCAGAAGGGGCAGAAACCGTTATTCCTGCTTTGGATGCGATCATCGAAAAAGGCGCAGACTTGGGAATCAAAGAGTTTGTGATTGGGATGGCCCACCGCGCTCGTCTCAACGTGCTTGCCAATACACTCAACAAAGAATACGACGAAATTTTCTCCGAATTTGAAGGCAAGGAACACGCAGAGTCTGTCTTTCAAGGAGATGTTAAATATCACTTGGGCTTTTCCGCTGATATCAAGACTAGTAACGAGCATGAGGTACACCTCAGCTTGATGCCCAATCCATCTCACCTCGAAGCCGTCAACCCCGTAGTGCAAGGCGCAGCCCGCGCTAAGATCGACCGTAAGTTTGATGGAGACTTCAACAAATTGGCTCCTATCCTCATTCACGGAGACGCAGCTGTTGCGGCTCAGGGCATCGTCTATGAAGTCATCCAGATGTCTTTGATTGATGGCTATAAAACAGGGGGTACAGTTCATATAGTTATCAATAATCAAGTTGGTTTTACGACCAACTATATAGATGCGCGTTCTAGTACTTATTGTACTGATATCGCCAAAGTAACCCAGTCTCCCGTCTTCCACGTCAATGGAGATGATGCAGAAGCAGTGGTTTATGCAGTAGAGTTGGCCATGGAGTTTCGCCAACGCTTCAATAAAGATGTCTTTATTGATTTGCTCTGCTATCGCCGTCATGGCCACAATGAGGCTGATGAACCTGCCTTTACCCAGCCATTGTTGTATAAGACGATCAAGAAGCATCCCGATCCTAAAAAGATATACTTCGAGAAACTCTTAGCTGAAGATGAAGTTCAAGCTCAGATGGCCAAGGAGATGGAGAAGGACTTCAAAGCCGAACTTCAGGCCGAACTAGAAGAAGCGAAACAGCGAAAACATCTCACCTTTGCACCCTATCTACAAGGAACTTGGGGAGGCATACGTAGGGTAGAAGATGCTGATTTTGCTCAGGTTTCACCCGAAACGGGAGTAGAACTAAGCGTTCTCAAGGAGATAGTAGCCAAAACCCACGCTATCCCAGCAGATTTCCAAGCCCACAAAAAGATCGTCAAAATCTTCAATGATCGTTTGACTATGGTCAAAGAAGATCGTTTAGATTGGGCCCTTGGCGAACTCATGAGTTATGGCACATTGTTGCTCGAAGGGCGCCCCATCAGACTCAGTGGTCAAGATGTGCGTCGTGGTACTTTTGCCCACCGCCATTCGGTCTTAGTAAGTATCGACGCTGAGCAAGATTATATCCCGCTCAACCATATCGATGAAGAGAAACAAGAAAAATACATCGCCTACAACTCTCTGCTATCGGAGTATGGAGTATTAGGCTTTGAATACGGTTACTCCATCACCAATCCTAATAATGTGGTGATTTGGGAAGCCCAGTTTGGAGACTTTGCCAATGGTGCTCAAACCATCATGGATCAATACATCTCTAGTGGTGAAACCAAATGGCAGCGGATGAGTGGTTTGATTCAGTATCTCCCTCATGGTTCAGAAGGGCAAGGACCGGAACACTCCTCAGCTCGTATCGAGCGCTACCTAGAGCTTTGCGCCGAGAACAATATGCAGATCGTCAATTGTACGCATCCTGCCAATATTTTCCATGCTGTCAGACGCCAGTTCCATCGTGACTTCCGCATTCCATTGGTGGTATTTACCCCTAAGAAATTGCTGCGTTACCCACTTTGCGTGAGTAAGCTCGATGATTTTGGCCCGGGAACACGTTTCCAAGAAGTAATCGATGACGAAAACGTAACAATCAAATCAGTCAAAAGAGTGTTGCTTTGCTCTGGTAAGATTTATTATGATCTCTTTGAGCATCAGCAGGAGCAAAAGATCAAAGATATTGCCGTAGTCCGTATAGAGCAGCTTTATCCAGTACCACATTTTGCCTTGGATGCGCTCAAAAAGAAGTATCCGAAAGCGGAATTTATCTGGGCACAGGAAGAGCCTCGTAATATGGGTCCTTGGACTTTCATCCTTAGAGAACTCTACGAAGATTTCCCTGGCTTGAAAGTGATTGCACGTGAAGCGAGTCCTAGTCCAGCAACCGGCTATCATAAGCAACATGTGGCACAACAAGGAGATTTGATACTCAAAGCCTTTAGCTAAATGTTAAGCCTCCCGATAAGAAGTTGGGATCGGGTGTAATATTTTGGAGCTGCTTCGCAGAACGCTTAATTTATTTCTCTATCACTGAGGAAAAGCGTTTTGCGAAGCAGTTTTTCTATACTCAATCCTTGCGCAGCACAAAAAATCACTCTCGCTCACTACCCTAACTCATGCCACATGTCTACTAGAATCGAGATTTATCTTCTCGTTGCATTTTTCGGAATCGCTTTATTTGGCTGTTCTAAGCCAGCGCCAGTAAAAAATAATCATGCTTTGGTAGTTGAGGTATTACAAGATTCGATCTTGCTGATCGCACAACAAAACCTCAACGAAAAACCGATTACAGTTACTGCCTCTCATAGCTCACGAAGCACTGGGGGCCAGCATGATTTTTACTCAGAAGGAGACTATTGGTGGCCGGACACGACCAATCTTGAAGGACCGTATGTCAGACGCGATGGCCTCAGCAATCCAGATAATTTCACCGAACATCGTAAGGCCTTAGTAAGACTCAGTGAGACCGTAGGTAATCTGACCTCAGCCTATCTCATCAGTAAGGATGCAAAATATGCTGATGCCGCACGTTTGCATCTCAATGCGTGGTTCATCGAAGATAGCAGCAAAATGAATCCCAATTTACTCTACGCCCAAGCGATCAAAGGCAGGCATACGGGCAGAGGAATAGGCATCATCGATGCGATTCATTTTATGGAAGTCGTACAGGCCACAAGAGTACTTGCCAGAGAAGGTTTGATAGACGAAAATGAATTAGGTCAGATCAAAGCTTGGTTTGCAGACTTCACCACTTGGCTGACCACTCATCCTTACGGCAAAAAAGAAATGGTCCACCCCAACAATCATGGGACTTGCTGGAATATGCAGGTTGGCCTCTACGCAGATTTTAGCGGCAATGATAGTGTCCTTAATTTTTGCCGAGAAAACTATAAAAACACCCTGATTCCCACTCAAATGGCCGCAGATGGCAGCTTCCCTTTGGAATTAGCACGGACCAAGCCTTATGGTTATTCGCTTTTCAATCTAGATGCGATGGTGATGAATTGTCTCATTCTCTCAAACGAGGATCATGACTTATGGCATTATACAGGGGAGCAGGGACAAAATGTCCTCAAGGCTTTGAGCTATATGCAGCCCTATGTCGCTGACAAATCGACTTGGCCTTTGGCGCCTGATGTGATGTATTGGGATAATTGGCCGGTTGCCCATCCCGCATTTTTGTTTGGAGGACTGCATTTTAAGCGAGACGATTGGATCAAGCTATGGCGAGACGGCAAACACTTCCTTACAGTCAAAGAGGTACGACGTAATGTGCCGATCCGGAATCCATTGCTTTGGTTATAGGGGTAATTGGCGAAGCAAGTCCTTGTAAATGAGGTGGCCGAAAAAATCATGTCTATGTAGCGGCGCTCCCGAAAGCTTTCGCATAAGCGTCAAGTTAAGCGTTTCTGCTTCGCAGAACGTTCATTCCCAGCCTCTAGAGGTTGTTTTATTAATCCTCCCGCGACCAGAGAATCGAGCAGGGATCTATTGGACAGAGCGTTCCGCGAAGCGGTCAGAAAACAAAAGATACCGGATAATGCTCATCCTTCGCATTTCCGGCATGACGGATTTTTTTATCGCCCTCGGCTTGTATAAAACCAAAAGTCATCCCGGAAATCGCTCGTAGCGAGAGCGCTTATCCGGGATCTTGTGAGAGCTGTTCTGCGAAGCAAAATATGATGAATCAGTCCTTAGCTTGATGCGATAGCTATCGGGATTGCGCCGCTACGGATTGTTCCAATCGTGGATGATCAAGCTTGGCCTTCTCTGGCGTTCCGCAGCGCGGAACGAGGAAATCTCTAAGGCCTAAAAGCCGGATTATTGGAAAACTCATCGTCCGTCAGGGACTTCAAAAAGGCTACTAAATCAGCCTTATCCTGCTCATCTATGGCCATATTGGCGAAGAAAATATCATTCTTATTGGGATGAAAGCGGCTGTTGACCGAAGCGTATCGATCCAAAACATCTTCTAGTGTAGCCAAACTACCATCGTGCATATAAGGCGCGGTCAGTTCGATATTGCGGAGTGTAGGCGTTTTGAACAAATGCTCATCCAACTGACGGCCCGTAATCTCAGCGCGTCCTCCATCACCTTTAGCAATAAACTCGGCGTATTCATAGAGACCATTGTTTTGAAAACTTTCGTCAGTGAAATTATAACCTGTATGACAATGGAAACATTCCGCACGCTCGGTATTGAAGAGCGCTAAACCACGTTTAGCCGATTCAGAAAGCGCAGTTACATCACCTGCGATATGGCGATCATAGGGTGAATTACCGCTGAGCAAGGTGCGTTCAAAACTGGCCAAGGAATTGACGACGGCAAGTATGGTCGCGGGTCCCCCGAACGCTTGATCAAACATCTCATAATAAGCCGCATCTCCATTGAGATAAGAGAGGATATCCGCTGGATCTGCGGCCATCTCACGTTCGTCGATGATCGGATGCAGAGCTTGATCTTCGAGATTGTCCACACCGCCATCCCAAAATAAACTTTGGGCATAGGCGATATTGGTGAGGGACATCGCATTGCGACCTCCGAGCCTACCTTCAAAGCCTTTGCTGAGGCTAACTGTATCCGCAAAACCGCGATCAGGGAAATGGCAAGAAGCACAAGACACCGTCCCATCAGCCGATAGATTGGGGTCGTAAAATAGTTTTTTACCCAACTCGACTTTTTCGACCGTCATGGGATTGTCCGCTGGAATCAAAGGAGCCGGAAAACCAGCCGGAATTTCTAATTCGTAGGGCGTTGGCACATAAATCTCAGGGCCTTTATCACAGGCATTGAAAACGAGTAGGACCAATATGACGGAACTTACCGCTAAATAAGGCTTCATATCAAAAGGGTTTTTTGGTCAAGGCTTGCTCTACTAGATTTTTGCTTACGCGCAAGGCAAGGTCAAACTGATCGCCAGGTACACTATGACTAACGGCTTCATTGACGAGATCGATGGGATCATTAGTGGAGAAAAATATCTGATTGACATCAATCTCAAATTCGATATGTGCTTCTTCGTTTACGGCCACAGTAAAAGCATCATCAGGGCCATCAAAGCTCAATTCTTGATAGACTACATTGGGAGAATTGACAGAATCCTTGCCGATATGATAGCCAAAGGACTGCCCCAAGGCAACACCATCCATCGCTTGAGTACTATCGACTTTACCTTCGATTGAGATAAATCGATAACCAGCTCGCCATGACCAATACATCTGATTGCCGATACTCAAGGGATGATCCACGGCATAGCTCGCAGGATCAGTATTGAGACGATCGGGAATCCCAATACCAAATTTGATGCCTTTATATGAGCCGGGCTCTACATCTTGATAAACCTTATAGGCAGTAAAGCCATGTTTAATACGTTTGGCAGGGCCACCATTGGCGATATCAAATAAGTTGACATCCGACAATAAGACTTCACTACCGTCCTCTTTGATCAAAATGATCTCGCTGACATACATCCGAAAAAAGTCAATCCGATAATCTCTCCCCTCGGGGCTAGTATAGACTTCACTACCACCAAAAATATCGCCATTGACATTGGGGCTAAACTCTATTTTGACTGAGCCTACTTCTGGAATAGGTGGCTCACGATCACAAGCAGTAAAAACGAGTACTGCAATCAGTAAGAAAAATATCTGCTGTATTTGTTTCATGTTTGTTGGTTGGGGTTATGCTATGGTGCCCGGAAACTTTGTTGGAGGGACACAAGATTTTTTTGGTGATACATCCGTGGCGGCGCAAGATTTTGCGCCGCTGCAAGAGATATCATTTATTCAGGTGCAAACGCTGGATTATTCACAAATTTCTCATCCGTCAATGATTCTAAAAAGGCGACTAAGTCTGCAATTTCACTTTGATCAAGGCCTAGCGGCCGAACGCTAGAACTTTGATTTACATGCCCTTGACCTCCTCGATTGTAATGATCGACCACCTCCTCCAAACTCTTGAGGCTGCCGTCATGCATATAGGGCCAAGACAAAGCGATATTGCGCAGCGTAGGCACTTTGAACTTACCGATATCAGCAGAGTCAAGCGTTATAGCATAGCGACCTTGATCTAAAAACGAATCATAAAGCCCATTGTTTGCAAAATCATATAAAGAAAAATCGGTTCCTCCATGACATTGAGTACAATTGGCCCGTTCACTCTTAAATAACGCCAAACCTCGCTGTGCCGCTGCACTGAGCGCATTGGGATCTTCGCCACGGCTAAAGCGATCATAAGGCGAGTCGCCACTAATCATCGTTCGCTCATAAGACGCGATGGCACGAGTCAAGACAAATAAACCGATCTCTCGGCCATAGCTTTCTTGCGCTAATGGCTCATATATGGGATGAGCCTTAAGTCGTTCGGCGAGCAATGCAGCATTGAAACCCATCTCCAAATTGTTGCAGATAGGCCCAAGGACTTGTTGCTCTAGCGTTGGGCTACCGCCCTCTCTAAAGAAGTAAGGATGATAACCGATATTGGTAAGGGTAGGAGCGTTCCGGGCACCGACTCTCCCTTCAACTCCTAATGAGATAGAATGATGATCAGCAAATCCTGCTTCAGCCAAATGACAACTGCTACAAGACATGGTCGAATCAACGGATAGGATCGGATCAAAGAATAACATTTTGCCCAATCGCACTCGATCCACTGTCATCTCATTGTTCGCAGGGACGATGGGTTCGGCGAAGCCAGCTGGCAAATCCCACTCAAAAGCGGCTTTTTTGACAATAGTTGGTTCCTGCTGGCAGGCCAAAAAGGCTGTCAGCAGAAACCATAATGATATGTTAGCTAAAGTGCGCAAAAGACTTACTGAGGGGCGATTGCATTTTTAACGTTTTCGGCTACTTGTTTAGCCAAATCAGGAAAATCACCAGTATGCGTTACACTAGCGCTACTAATGTCGATACCCTCAAAAAACTTAGCGATATCGTACTGCAAAGGGATCTCAAAATCTTCGATATCCGCTAGCGCACCTGATACTAACTCAACTCTTTGGAGATTGAGGTCCTTACCAATGTGCATTTCTAGCAAGCCATCAAGCGTACCATCATTGTCAGTATCTACTTGACCTTCAATTTTGATAAACTGATAGCCTGCATCCCAATTCCAATGCATAGGAGGATTTTGAGGAGCGAGGACATCGTCAGCCTCGTAGGTAGAAGGATCTGCATGATTGGTAGTAGAATCAATCCCTACATTGAAAGCGAGGTTTAGTTTTGTACCAGCAGTTACTTGTCCAACCTCATAGTCAGTCTCCCCAGCTTTGACTAAAAGATATTTCTCGGGAGTTTCAAGTGAACCAATAGTACCAACTCCAATCTCTGACATATAAAATTGCAATAGATCAATGCGGACTGCAGTACCATTGATCGTATAGGTTTCACCAAGGGTGAACGCTTCGCCATCAACGATCGGAGTCATTTTGAGAGACAAAATTGGATAACTACAATCATTGCTTGCTTCGGTGGCTTCAGGATTGTAATTCAAGGCAGCGGGGTCGACACAACCTAGCTGATCCTTACAACTTGGCAAAAATGCACTAGATAAGAGTACTAAAGCGATTAGTTTAAAAAATGGAATTCGTTTCATTTCTAAAAAGGGTTATACTGAAAAAGGCTTACACAAAATTTTCGATATTAAAGAAATACCGTAATGCTGCCCATAAAGCGGACATTGGCGCTAAGTTCGCCTTGGGCATAATCAGAAGTAAGGGGTAGTTGGGCGCTCACTCCTACAGAAAAGCGTTTGACGAAAGCCTCCATACCTGTGACAGCATAAAGACCATTTCCCCCCGTCAAAAGCTGCTGATTTGCCTACATAAAACATCCAATACCAATACTGATATGTAAAATGTACTAGTCAGACATTCTAAATTGAAATTGATTATTGGACATTCTTCCTGGCGTTCCGCTCAGCGGAACGAGAGAACCGATCAGCTATACACGAGGAGGGGGCAGTAATATCTCTTGAGCGGGACTTTGGTAGTCCGCTGCTCGGAACGCCCAAAATCGAGCCTTGGCCAATGAGATCCCGAGTTGGTTTTGTTGGCGACTATCTACGAGCGGTAAGATTTCTACTTCGTCGGGAGAAGCTGGCGCTACGGGTAAATTTGCCGCTTTTTCGGCGAGATCCTCCTCAAACTGGGCTTTTATTTGCTTAGCGAGAAAACATTGTCCGTCACATTTGAGTTCTGGACGGGATTGGTTTTCACAGAGAAAAGTGGCGATGCGTTCTTGGAACAAGGCATATTGGACATAGGGCAAGATAGGCGCCAATAGCACCATACCCATCCCGAATAACAATATGACTTTTTGAACCAATTGCATATCAACTTCTAATATTACGTAAGCACGTCAACAAAAGTCGATGAATTGAGAAAAATCACTCCAAATTTTCTCTAGTTTTGTAAAATCGAACTTTCTCGCTGTCAGTATAGAGAATTTGCTGATTCGGAAAAGCAACCTAATTAGGGTATAATTGTTCTTTCATATAACAAAATCCAAACACCTTAGTTAAACAATCAGCCATTTCGTTTAACATTTCCGATCACTATGAAAATTGAACCTGGAAAACTTCTGGCCCAGATAGCCGAGCCAGCCGACCTGAGACAACTACCTGCAGAGCAATTATATGAGTTCTGTGAAGAACTACGCGATTTTATCATATCTACGGTATCTGTCAATGGCGGGCACTTTGGAGCAAGTCTAGGAGTAGTAGAGCTGACCACAGCTATCCACTATGTGTTCAATACGCCTTATGACCAATTGGTCTGGGACGTCGGGCATCAGGCATATGGCCACAAGATTCTCACTGGACGTCGCGAAGACTTCCATACCAATCGGAAATACGAAGGACTTTCTGGCTTCCCCAAACGCACAGAATCCAATTATGATACTTTTGGGGTTGGGCACTCCTCAACCTCTATCTCTGCGGCAGTAGGTATGGCAGTAGCCAAAGCCTATAAAAAGGAAGATGATCGCAAAGTAGTCGCCGTGATCGGAGATGGTGCGATTACTGGAGGGATGGCATTTGAAGGACTCAATCATGGTGGTTGGGAAAAAGCAGATATGCTCGTTGTGTTGAACGACAACGATATGTCAATCGACGCCAATGTAGGTGCGTTGAAAGACTACTTCACTGATATTACGACTTCCAAAACTTATAATAAGCTGCGCAATGACCTCTGGAAATTGCTCGGCAAACTAGAAAAAGTTGGCCCAAGCGCGCGTAACATCGCCCGTAAATTAGAAGTTGGCCTTACTGCCGCCACTAATCCCGGTATGCTCTTCGAAGCATTGGGTTTTAGATATTTTGGTCCAGTTGACGGACACGATATCAATCATCTCGTCCGCCTGATGGAGGATATGAAAGATATCCCCGGACCTAAGTTGTTGCATTGCGTTACCGTCAAGGGTAAAGGCTTTGACTTAGCCGAAAAAGACCAAACCAAATGGCATGCGCCAGGACTCTTTGACAAGATCACGGGTGAGATCAAAAAATCCATCCCTACTGAGCCACAAGCGCCAAAATATCAAGATGTATTTGGCCATACGATCATCGAACTTGCCAAAGCAGATGATAAGATCATGGGCGTAACGCCAGCTATGCCGAGTGGTTGTAGTCTGAAGTATATGCTCAAAGAGATGCCAGAGCGTGCATTTGATGTCGGCATCGCCGAACAACATGCCGTAACCTTTTCGGCTGGTTTAGCGACTCAAGGCTTAGTGCCTTTTTGCAATATCTACTCGACTTTCATGCAGCGGGCTTATGATCAGGTAATCCATGATGTAGCCCTGCAAAAATTGCCAGTAGTATTTTGCCTCGATCGTGGTGGTCTTGCAGGTGCTGATGGACCTACTCACCACGGAGCCTATGACTTAGCTTATTTCCGTTGTATCCCTGAGATGGTGGTTTCCGCTCCGATGAACGAAGCAGAACTTCGCAATCTCATGTACACCGCCAGCAAGTGGGGCAAAGGTGCCTTCTCGATCCGTTATCCAAGGGGTCAAGGTGTGATGCCTGAATGGAGAACGCCACTAGAACTCCTCGAAGTAGGAAAAGGTCGTAAGATGAACGATGGCGAAGATGTGGCAATTTTGACCGTAGGTCATCCGGGCAATTTTGTCCAGGCCGGCCTTGCCGAACTCGCAGCTGAAAATCTACATCCGGCCCACTACGATATGCGCTTCGTCAAGCCGATTGATGAAGAGATGCTACACGAAGTTTTTAGCAAGTACAGCAAAGTGATCACCGTCGAAGATGGTTGTATCATGGGAGGCTTTGGCTCTGCTGTAACTGAGTTTATGGCGGATCATGGCTATAGTGCTAAGATCAGTCGCTTAGGTATACCTGATAGCTTTATCGAGCATGGTACACAAGCTGAGCTTTGGGCAGAATGCGGCTTTGACAAAGACGCGATCATCGCCAAAGTAAAAGACATGGCTGGCGTAGCGGTTGCGTAATCAAAAGGCCTTGCCTTTTATACGACAAGAAAATCCTATATCAGCTACAAGGCAATAAGCAGATTGAATAGAATAGCTACAAGGCAGTGCATTGTAGCCAAACAAAGAATAAGATTCGCCCGATAAATTATCGGGCGTTTTTTTGTTGGGCTGCTCTGGAGCAGTAATTTCGGATCCCGAGAATCGCGAGAGAAATCTAATATCTGGACAAATGAAATTCCCAGAATTGGATACATTTAATTTTACAATTTGTTCAATCTGAGACTTCTCCTCACTTACGCTCGTTCGAAGGCGCGTTCCGCGCAGCGGTAAATATCCTCTAGTCGATAACTAATGAATGCCCTCCTCAAAACGATCCTCCTCTCTATAGCCTCGGCGGCTTTGTACGTGGGCGTATTGTATTTCACACCTAGAGAAGCATTCTGGCCATTGATGGCGCAGTGGGGAGGACTGTTTTTGCTGTTTTGGGGCTATACAAAAACCGATTCGCAATTCACGAATCGAGAATTATCGGTTTATGCTTCATTAGCCGTTATATTTCGATTAGCGGCGGTGTTCGCATTGCCTTTACTTTCGGATGATTATTATCGCTTTATCTGGGACGGCACCTTACTCGGCGCTGGCGAAAATCCTTTTTTACAACTCCCTGCTACTTATATGGCTGATCCCGCTTTAGCGGAGTCATTAGGTTTACGTAACGATCTATTTGCCGGTCTCAACTCACCCGAATACTTTACGATCTATCCACCCGTATTGCAGTTAATCTTTTATGTAGGAGCAAGCCTATCTCCTGACTCTATCTATGGGGCAGTGGTGGTGATGAAGCTATTCGTCTTCGCGGCGGAGATGGGAAGTCTGTGGCTGATCTATCGATTGTTAGAGCGTTGGGAAAAGCCTCGTCAATGGTGGTTGCTCTATGCACTCAATCCTTTTATCATCATCGAGCTGACAGGTAATCTTCACTTTGAAGCGCTGATGATTTTCTTCCTGCTGCTGACTGTTTATTGGCTAGATCAGAAACGCCTCTGGTTGTCAACATTGCCGCTAGCGTTCGCGGTGGCGAGTAAGCTCTTGCCACTGATCGTATTGCCGCTCATGATCAAAAGGCTAGGCTGGGGCAAAGCAATCTTGTACGGTGCGCTGGTGGGAGTATGGACCTTATTGATGTTCCTGCCGATCATGGATTGGGGGACTTTTGTTCACATCCAAGAGAGTATCGGACTTTATGTGAGTGTGTTTGAGTTCAATGCTTCGATCTGGTATTTGGTACGCAGTATCGGCTATTGGTTTGTGGATTTCAATATCATCAGACAGGCAGGTCCGACTCTTTCCATTTTGGTGATGCTTTCGATTTTAGGCTACGGCCTTGCCGAACGCAAAACTGCCTGGCAGGATATGCCACGCAGTATCGTATGGATTTATATGATTTACCTTGCTGGGGCTTCGATTGTGCACCCTTGGTATGTCAGTACTTTGGTCGCTTTTGGGGCTTTGAGTCGCCTTCGTTTTCCGATTCTTTGGTCCGCTTTGGTACCGCTTACCTACTTTGCCTACCGCAATCCACCTTCCGTCGTAGAGAGCAATTGGATCTTGCTGCTTGAATATTTGCCAGTGGCAGCTTTATTGATTTATGAGCTTTATTTCGCGAGCAAAAAGTCTTCAACCGAAACCCTTTCATAAGCGGGTTCTGCATCGATCAATTCTTGTAGAATCGGGATATGACGTGAATCAACGATCATGAGGATGCGTTCCGCCCCAGCGGTGAGCTCAGTAAGATTGGCAAACATACGTGCATGGTAGGCATACCAATCGCCGAGTAAACCAGCTCCCTCATAACCACTCCCGATACCGATATGACTCAAGCTTTGGACATAGGTATTGTGCTCCTTTTGCAGATTGGCGGGATGATTGAGGTAAGACAGATAATTGATGATGCTGCCTTGATTGATTTGGCTTTGTTTGGCGAGTTCTAAAGCACGCGCGTTTTCTTGAAAAGAGGCGATATCACCGGACTGAGCGTTCAGCTGAAAGCTCTCATCCTGCAAAAACCCATATACCTCTTCATGTTGGAGGCTAGACGCCAAACGTAGTCCTAGTTGTTCTTCGACCGAACGATTGAGGGGTTGATTACCCATCTGGAAGTTTCTTAGTCTCTCATTGAGGATAGAGGCTTCTCGCGAATGCATCCCAATTGGCAACAATACTCGATCCGCGCCAAAAGGCAATAAAGTTTCGACTACTGACTGCATTTCACGCTGACGACTTTGACGCAAAATATCAGCAGGCAGATAATGCGTACCCACCAACATGATTTTGGTAGTCTGTTGAACAGGGGCTTGGGTAACAAAACCGGCCCCAAACAAACCGAAGAGCAATAGTGGAATAATGAGATAGTATTTCATGGTGTGGTGGTTGTATCAAAGTAGACGGAGCTCGATGCCAAAAAGCTGGCTCAAACAGGAAAAAAACTTTCACTATTAGTAATGCATAACACCGCTTTTGTTACATCTTCTCAATAAAAAGACACCGAACTGGGCAACATTCCCCTATTATTGGGTGATTTTGTTGAATATTAGGTAAAAAATATTACCCTCAAGAAGTTAGATTTTGCGCGCCGATGTCTTCGGTTGGGGCAAGATTTTGCTGGTGCCGTAAGCGTGTTAACCTAAATTTTTCTTGGTGCCACACCCATGCTGACGCAAAATTTCACTGGTGCTACACCAGTAGAGCCCTTATTTTGCTGGTGATGCACCTGTGCCGACGCAAGATTTTGCTGGGAATATGCCTCTGTCAAACCCATGATTTTGTTGGTGATGCACCTGTGGCGGCGCTCCCGAAAGCTTTCGGGATTGCGCCGCTACCGCAAATTAATTGCCCTTACATTTTTCATTTCGCTTTGTGGGTTCTTATTTAGAGGATGCAATCGCTAAAAAAACTTCCTTGGTCGCCGATTTTGATGGGCATTGCCTCGATCTTATTTATGATCGCGAAATGGGCAGACCTCTCATTGCCGTTTTTTTGGGATGAATTGGGGGTTTATGGTCCGGGCGTATTGGCGATGGTCGATGAAGGAATCGGTCTTTTGCCATCAGCTTTGCCGCCAGACTTGTCGCGGGGCCATCCGCTTTTTTTCTACTTTTTGTTTGCCGCTTGGACTAAGGTGGTAGGATATTCGATTGTCAAGATTCACCTTTTTGCTTTGCTCATTACCCTTTGGGTGGCTTGGACAACTTGGTGGATCGGCTACAAACTATTGCACAAAGCGGCGGGAACCATTGCGGGGATCAGCGTCTTGATGATGCCTTTTTTCTTCGCGCAGGCGCATATGGTATTGCCGGAGATGCTACTCGGCGGCTTGATGCTTTGGGGCCTCTATTACTTTCATCAACGCAAATGGTGGGCCTATATCATCTGGGGATCGCTGGCAGTCTTAACCAAGGAATCAGCGCTAGTGATGGTCATGGCATGTCTGACTTATAGTTTATTGTTCGGCCAAGCCGAACGCTGGAAAATGAGTCTGCTTAGCTTAGCACCTTTGGTAGGCTTTGCTTTATTTCTGGTGATACAACGCTTTCAAAATGGTTGGTTTTTCTTCCCTTATCATACCGGATTTATCTCTTTTGATTGGGTCGAGATGCAGGGCAAGTTTGTCAAACTCTGGAATTTCATCCTCGAATATCAGGGCCGTTGGGCGATACAGATCGGCTTGGGCCTTGGGTTGATTGCCTTTTTGTGGCGCAAACGTAGCGTTCATCCGAAGGAAATACATCCATGGTTCCAATTAAGTGGCATCTTCCTCTTTGGCATGATGGCCTTTACGGTGATCAATTTTTATATGGATCGCTACCTACTAAGCTTGCTACCGATTTTGGTGTTGGGTTTGGGAGCCGCTATTCGCGAACTCTTCCTCATTGGCAAAGCATGGCGCTATCTGAGCATTCCTATTTGCTTGATACCGCTAGCGTTTTTGCAGCACCATCAAGGGGACGAATTTCGCTACGACACTGACATCAACTATCGCGACCTCCTCGAAATCCAGCAGGCCACTACTGATTTTATCATTCAGGAAGCCCAGCCTGGCGATAGTATTTTTGCAGGCTTTCCGATTTACTATGCGCTCAAAGATCCTCGTTACGGTTTCACCGAACGCCACCACCCGATGCGCCTCACGGGCAATCCACGTGCTGAGGTTGATTTAGCCGCTTTTATGTATCCCGGCGTTCGCTACGAGCGAGCCATCAACGACAGCCTCAAAATCTGGACCCAAAGCAAAAGTTATAGCTGGGCAGAGGTGTTTAG
>JBGCFA010000351.1:0-37258 GCA_045106675.1 Bacteroidia bacterium | reverse complement strand
ATTTGGCTCACAAAGCGCAGTAGCCCGAACAACCCCCGTGCTAAGACCGATTTCATGTTTTTGGGTACTCGCGTTCCATTCATATTGCGTATCCGCATCCGTCATCGCATAGATAGTGGTTGCTGAGGCACAAACGGCATTACCGACATCTCGCCAGTCTGGTTCGCTAGTGCTGTTACCATTGGCATTGTTGGGGAAGATATCGTCGGCTTTATTATTCGCCGTGATATCAACTCCTGCGCTTATGGACGCACCGGCAGTACCATCATCATTGGGAGGCGTTACACTAGTGGTCCAAACATCCTCATCACTATCTATGCTATCAAAACAGTCCACATAGCCATCGCCATCACTATCTATACTACAACTGCCACTCACCGCATCGGGCTGACTATCGCCATCATCTATGCTATCCCAGGCTTCTTGCATATCAGGTACGCCGTCGCCATCCGAATCCGTGTCTAGATAATCAGGGGTAGTATCTCCACTCCCTACATCAGTATTGGTGGGAGAGATACCAGCGGCCCCTGCGCCACCAAAATTGATATCGTCATCATCGTAGGCATTGTCGATTCCATCTAGGTCATCGTCATTGCCGCTGGGCGGAACGTAGCCACTTGTAGCCTGGGCCTCATAGATGTCAAATATGCCATCATTATCCGAATCAACATCGAGAAAGTCAGGCACATCATCGCCATCATAGTCTACGCTAGCAGTGTATTCGAGACGAGAATCAGTATCTCCATTGTCGGGCTCGGTAGTCAGGTGCGGGGTACCATCAGTGCCTGAGCCTGAAGGACCATCGCTTGCATCAGAATCATACATATCATAATACCCATCACCATCCGCATCGGTGCTATTATCGCCTATTCCATCACGATTGCTGTCGGTACCTCCTACTTCGATGATATCTAAAATACCATCCCCATCTGCATCAAGATCTTGCCAATTGGGCACCGAGTCTCCATCTCTATCTCCACTCAAATCTATAATACCATCACCGTCAGAATCTAGTAAAACCGAGGATAAGCCATTTGCGGTTTCAAAAGTATCTGCAAGACCATCTTGATCTGTATCGGTTGCATCATCAACACGTCCATCTCCATCGGTATCGATGCCTCCGGCTTCGATCAAATCCGGGATACCATCGTTATCAGCATCTAGGTCCAAAAGATTGGGGATACCATCGCCATCTGAATCATTATTGCAATTAATCCCGTAGCCTGTCGCATATAAAAAGGTGGGACCTTGGACCTTTTGACTTACGATCACAGTATTCGCGCCAGTGGCGTTCCAGGTGATGTTATTGAACTGTGGATCTGATGGATCAATAATTAAATCTTCCAAAGGAGAGCTAGCGGTTCGAATCCCCTGTAGACTGATGGTGCCATTTGCCGATATACGGAGCCTAAAAGAAATCAGGTCTGGATCGCGATTTCGCCAGTTTAGGGCATGGGCATCTGAATTTCCACTTTGCCCAAAAGCTGTATTATCTGAAGCAAATCGCACCAAAGACTCTCCACTCAAGGATGCCCCAACATGAAACTGTAGTTCATCCGGGACCAGATCAGTCCCATTGATATTCATATTGAAACTATTGTCTAAAGCAGAGATATCGATGGTAAAACCGTCGGAAGCTGCAGGTAGCGTAAAAGTTTCCGTGTTACCATTAGATACCGAAAAGGAGCTAAACGGTACTTGTCCACACTCCTCATTATCGGGGATCCCATCATTGTCATCATCAAGGTCTATTGCATCTGCGATACCATCTTTATCTGTATCTGGCCCTTCCCGCCAATCTTGTTGGCTAGTACCATATTGGACATCTGGGTGAGACTCTGCATTTAGATTTCCGTTGGTCGGGTCGGGGTCAGCAGTATCATTGTCAAAGCCATCGAGGAGGCCATCCTCGTCTATATCTGCGGTGCCTCCGGCTAAGCCAGTATCCGCATTGGGACTATCGCTACCATCAACTACTCCATCTCCATTTGTATCGTGTCCTTCGATGATATCATTGACTCCATCGTCATCACTATCTGTATCTTGAAAATCAGGTATGCTATCATTATCAGTATCTATCGGGCTAAGAGCGACTCCGGTGATCGTTCCGCAAGGCGTACAATCAGTATCATAAGCATCGTCGATGCCATCCCCGTCTGTATCCACTCCCGCTGGAGCAATATATGAATCCGTCGCCTGCGCTTCGGTATTGTCAGTGATACCATCATTGTCGGAGTCAATATCCAAATGGTCAGCGATACCATCATTGTCAGTATCGCAACTGAGCACTGTTTTTAGAGAAATATCGTCTATCCGAATGTCATTGCCACCACAACCAGCGGTTAGATTGACCAGCTCTAATTCGACCGCTCCACTAGTGGTATTTGATTCCCAAGTACCGTACACTTGTTGCCACTCATCAGTCCCATCAGATCCTGGGGTAAGTCGATCAAGATTCATGACTCCGGTGATACTTTGTCCACCTATCTTGAATTCTAGATTGGGATCTTCTTCGATTACCATGATCCATGCTGAGAAAGAATAAGTCTTATTTGCCTCAACACTTACAGTCTGTTTCCAATAAGCTCTACCCGTAACATTGCTAGGATCGATATATACTGAGAAGCCTGTACCGCTAGTATGATCGGCTAATGACTCAGCTAAACAAGAATTAACCGTCGAGTTACAGATCGTAGTGGGTAGTACATTGGCCCCCGTACCGTATGTATCCGTAATAAGGCTACTACCCGTGGGGTTTGAGCCATTATATTCATAGTAGTCTTCACAACTTCCATTGACACTTGCGCAAGGACTCACCGCAACCCAACCTTGTGAAACACAATCATCACTGGTTGGGCCATTATTGTTGATTCCTCGATTGAAATCTGAGGTCCAATTGGCATAAGCATCCTCAAAATCGCCATTAACCACTAATTCGGGTCCCAAACCAAAGCATTCGTCTGTATCTAAAATACCGTCATTATCATCATCGAGATCATCAAGATCTCCGATTCCTGCATTTAGATTTTGGACATTAAAACTACTATTATCCTTATCAGTCAATCCCAATATCTCTATTGGCTGATGAATAAATGAAAAGCCTAAAGGCAAAATAGTAGTAAAGGAAAAAGAAAGGTAAAGTGTGTAGAATAAGCTGTAAAATAATAGATTAGACATCGTCTTTAAATTCAATTGCGGCGAAACTCAGGAATCTAAGTTTGCGGATAATGCAATTTGCCCATATATACCAAATTATAGAATATATTTTTATTGAATTAATTACATGGAGTATTGCCTCTCTCACTTGAATTTAGCGCAGCAAAAAAATAATTTGAACAGCAGTAACTCATTTATAGTTAATACAGCATGAAAATTCTCATCACAGGGGGTACCGGATTTATTGGCGGACACTTAGTACCTCAATTATTAAAGTCAGGGCACGAACTAGGTATTTTGACTCGTAGCAAAAAGCATACTTCCGATCACCCCGCCCTTACTTATCTTCAATGGAACGGCAAGAGTATGCCTACCGGAATTGGTCTTTATGATGCAGTGATCAATCTAGCAGGTGCAAGCATAGCGGGGGCAAAGTGGACTGATGATCAAAAGGAAAAAATCATGCAAAGCCGTGTCAAAGCGACCCGCGCTTGTGTAGAATATATCAATCGTAGTCCTAGCCCACCTCAAGTATTTCTTTCGGCCTCGGCGGTAGGCTATTATGGCGTAGAACATGAAGGTGAGATCGACGAAAGTGCTAGCGTAGGGACCGACTTTGCCGCAGAAGTATGCCGAGTCTGGGAAGATGAAGCCAATAAAGCCAAATGTCGGACGATCATCACCCGTATTGGTATTGTGCTAGGCAAAGGTGGTGGCGCCTTGGAAAAGATGTTGCCCGTTTACAAGATGTATTTAGGCGGTAAATTTGCCAGTGGCAAGCAAGGATTTGCGTGGATACATATCGACGATATCGTGCAGTCTATGCAGTTTTTATTAGAGCATGAGAGCGCTGCTGGGCCTTTCAACCTAAGCGGACCCGAGATGATTAGCCAAGCTATCTTTTCCAACAAATTGGCGGATGCATTGGGCACTAAGGACTTTTTTATCGTGCCGAGCTTTATGCTCAAATTGATGTTTGGGGAACAAGCGGTGCTATTTATCGGGGGCCAATACCCCAAACCGCAAAACCTAAAGGAGTTGGGATTTGAGTTTCAATATCCGACAGCTACACAAGCCTTGAATGCCGTAGTCTGAGGAAATATCCAATCTAAAAGTAGCAGCCTCTTTCTAGATTGGGTTTTGATATTGGATATCGGCTTTGCCGAACGCTTGACCGAAGCACTCTATATGTCTAAACTGCACTTTTGGTCGATAAGGTCTGACTAATTGGCAAAAAAAAGGGATGCTTGAGATGATCTCCCAATTTCCTTTTAACTTTCTGTCATGTATCAAACTCAAGACAAAGTCTTCGCCTTAGAAGACCTTTTGGCCCGCGCTGCTGGATGGCAAGTGCATGGTGGCAAAGTCGTATTTACAAACGGCTGCTTTGACCTTTTGCATATTGGTCATCTCGAGTATTTAGAGAAGGCTCGCGGCCTTGGCCAACGCCTTATTGTAGGGCTAAATGATGATGATTCAGTGAATCGTTTGAAGGGAGATTCTCGCCCTATGATACCGCAAGCGGAACGCGCTCGTATGCTAGCAGCAATGGAGTTTGTCGATGGGGTAGTTTTGTTTAGTGAAGATACCCCACTTAATCTGATCAATGCGATTCGCCCTGATATTTTGGTCAAGGGCGGTGATTATCAAATCGAAGAGATCGTAGGCCACCAAGAGGTCATCAGCTGGGGCGGTAGTGTGCAAACCATTCCTTTGGTGGAAGGCTATTCGAGTACTGCATTGTTGGAGAAGTTGGGGAGTTAGCGGGTTTTGAGTTCCCCGCCTTGCGGAACGCTTGTACTAAGACTGAGCGTTTGATGAATATCTAGTCATTCACGACTGATTGAAACTGTCCCTCTATGTGATTAGATACTTGTCTATCAAGCTCTTTGGCAATGACTTGTTCAATGATTTTTTGAGCTTGTTTAGCGGAACAAATACCAAATATTTTTTCTGTCCCAGTAATTTCAACATTGCCAGTCCCCATAATGGAATAAAGTCCATTTCTATAGCAAGCGTTGACAGTCCAAGTATAGGAATTGTTGGAGGAGAACGTGAATGGTTTGTATAGCGGGAGAAATCTTAATATCCCAACAGAAGTCGTGCTCGAAACATCTACATTGATGATAGGGCCGCCCATCTCGATTTCTTGCTTGTCAATATTCAAACCCGTATAAAGCAAAGCTACATTTTTCTCCCTGACGAGATCAACGCATTTCTCATCAGTATAAACATATCCCTGATTAAAACTCATATCTGAATGATAACTGGTGTTTGAATGCCAGTCATTTTTACGATTATATAGTGAAATGTTAAAGGGAAGAAATTCCCTCACGATCAAGAATAGGACGAAGACGATTAGTGATATTTTTAATACTCTCTTTTTCATGATCTATCGCTGTTACTTCCCTGCGGCTTGCAAGCCGCAGCCTACTCTTTCTTATGCCAATAACGCATCAGGCCCGCTACACTCATATAGGACGGATTAGCGGCTTCATATCTGGCAGCACCCTGCTCATCTAAACCAGCCGCCATCAATTGTTGGTTGGCGTAGGCTTGAAATTCGGATACTACTTCTTCCGGCTTTTTGCCAGCCTCATAATGCGGCTTAATCCAATTGGCCCAGTCATGAAGCATGGCCTCCAACTCATCAAGATGAGTCGTAACGGTGTCTATCGGTCCAAAATGAGTCAAATAGAGCTGTTTGGGTTGCTGGGCCCGCAGAATATTGATCGAATCCACCCATTGCTCAATATTGATATCGGGCGGAGGACATGGCGGCACAACTGGGCCGCCGTCTATTTTACAGCCAGCCACATCTCCAGCAAAAATGATCTCTCCTAATTGCCAAGCAATGTGATGACTCGCGTGGCCCGGCGTATGTAGCGCTTTAAAGGTATGCTCACCCACTTGGATTTCGCGTTCGTCTTCGACGGCCTCTAGTTGATCTGCGGGGATGGGCTCCATCAATCCCCAAAGTGTCTCCATCATATCTCCATAGATGCGTTTGGCGGAGCCATAAAGACGACTCGGATCAAGCAAATGCTTATATCCTCGTGGATGCACATATATTTTGGCACCCGCTTGCGCCAAGGCCCAAGCGGCTCCCGCATGATCAAAATGGATATGAGTCAAAAATACGTGCTTGATATCCCCCAACTCATAGCCTAGATTTTTGAGTTCGGCGCTTAGCCGTGGCAAAACAGAATGCGGACCGGTCTCTACCAAAACAGGTCCTTCAGTGGTTTCTATGACAAAAGCGGCAATCGCCTGTGGAACTTGAAATTCTAGATCGAGGGTATGTATCATCTTTGCTTATTGTATCACGAGTTTGTGGTGCCAAGTGCGTTCGCCTTGCTTGATTTGTAAGAGATATACTCCTTTGGGATAAGCGGTGATATCTAGCGAAAGCTGAGCGGCCCGACTTTCTTGACTCAAGATCGGTTGACCAAGACTATTGCGCAAGTCCAAGTGGTAGCTCTGGTTGAGAGGGGTTTGAATTTGCACCTCAAAAAGTCCTTTGGATGGATTGGGAAATATGAGCGGTTTTAGAGGATCAATTTTCGGTTCTAAAGCTAATGGATCACTAGGGCGGCTACCTTGTACCAATTGTAAACCACCTCTGAGGCTGCCCACGATGAAGCTATACATATCCGAGGTGTCAAGTTGAGCGATGGCCGGAGCAGAAAAGGAACCAAAATCATAATCAAATGGCATAGGTTGAGCTACCAGTTGAGCACTTAAACCGGCAGAAATATTTTTGTAGAGTTCTAAGTAACCTTGATCGCCTCCAATAATCAATTCGGGAGAGCCATCATTGTCATAGTCCACAATCCGAGGTTTACTATTGCCCGAAAAATTGCTACCAAATACATTGGAAAGCTTGATATTGCCAAAGGCGCTAGAAACTTGGGTAAAGGCAAAATTTTGCACGCTACCCGTATTTTCATAATAGTTGATCCAACCATGTTCCTCTCCAATAAAGAGGTCTAAGTCCATATCACCATCAAAATCAAATAGCTCTGGAGCACTAAGGTTGCCAATATCAATCACATCACCATTGGCGTCGGTCAACTCCAATGTGATTTTAACATAAACAGCGGCTTGACCTGGACCCGCGGCATTTTCATAATAAGCTAGTTTACCCGCCTGATATCCTAACAAAAGATCATCATCACCATCACCGTCAAGATCGCCTGCAGCAGGCACTACATTGGTCAAAGGGATCGTCTGGGTGCCTAGACCTAAGAAATTTGAATCTGCGAGCGTATAGGCAGGCGCTTCTGCTGTACCAGTGTTGCGATACAATCTAAATTCGTATTTGACCTCAAGACCATTACTAGAGTGATAGCCAGCAAATCCATGACTCACCAAAAGATCTAAAAGACCGTCCCCTTCATAATCAAAAAAGGCTGGGGCTGAGAAAGTACCCAAATCTATTTGCTCATCTACAATGAACGATCGGCCTCTAAATTTAAAGTCGGGATTATCATTTAGTCCAGCATTATGATACCAAGCTAGTCCACGACTATTTTCGCCTCCTCCAAGGGTTTCATTAGGAGCTAATAAAAGATCATTGATGCCATCGTTGTCTATGTCTTCATAAAACATTCCGGGAAAGATATCTACATCTACTGGGATATCAGTTTGCGGATAATCAGCTTCTACAGAATCCATAAATGCATAGTCAATACACCCCTCGTTAAAGGTGGCCACGATATTTGAAAATGAAATATCTCCTAGCAGCATATCTTTGAGGCCATTGCCATCCAAATCAATCGATAACAAAGTAGTACCGGCATGTCGAGGGCTGCTAATATGAGTGGGAGGATCTATACGAACTTGTCTTTCAGGTAAGCAGTTCCGATCAAAATTAGCGGGTAGTGGACAGTTGCTTGTGTCTCCGAGAAAAATACTATTATCGGCATTCCCTTCAAAAAAATGTCCCCAGCAAGAGGTTTCTCTATCAAATACGAGCGTATCACAACGGCCAAAATTCTCTACCGCCAAATTTCTGAGATAGGTCATACTTGAAAAGACATTTTGGGGTGTAATGATATCAAGATCGCCATCACCATCCATATCTACGATCGCCGGGATATCATTTTTGGGAACAGCTAATGGGATATAATTTTGAGTGTACTGAGCCATCAAAGGATCATAGGTTAGTTCAAAGCCCACCGAATCGCCATTGTAAATCTTGTTTTCATAGACCAAAAGTAAGCCCGTCTGAGTGCCACAAAGTATATCAGCTCTACCATCGCAATTATAATCTTCTAATAAAGTCCAGGTAGAACAAGCGCAACTGTCAAAGTTGCTGCGATATTCAGGCGCAAATTGATAATCGATTTCATTGGGAGTACCGCCATTGATATACACATTGAAGCTTTCATCAGCACGATCAAAAAACACCAAATCCAAATTGCCGTCAAGATTCATATCTACAGCAGAGATTAATGGATTATTCATGCCTCCATTCCAAGCAAAATTTTGGGGAACACCCACAAAATCCGTGACGGGAATCTTTTGACTAGGAGCGTAATTGATCTGTGCACTAAGCGGATACAACACTAAGACTAAGAGAGAAAAAAGAATATATCGCATGGTTTTCTAAATAAAATGGATGTGCTTTGAGTACTAAATTTACGGATTTGCGCCATAGGACCGAGGGGAAAATAAGATTAAGCAAAACCTAAGTGCTTATTTTTTGCTCAGTCCTTAATAATGTTAGTTTTGCAATATGACAACTGAGGGCCTATTAGACCTATTTCTTCGTAATCAAAGTGTTTGTACCGACACCCGCAAGGTGAAGGCTGGAGATCTATTTTTTGCGCTTAAAGGCGAACGCTTTAATGGAAACTTATTTGCTGCTCAGGCATTAAAAGCGGGTGCTGACTTTGCCATCGTGGATGAAGCTGATGCTTGTATTGCCGGAGATGAGCGCTATATATTAGTGGAAGATGGGCTTTGGGCTTTACAGGATTTAGCCCGCGCCTACAGGCGAACGCTTAGCATCCCTTTTCTGGGGATCACTGGTAGCAATGGCAAAACCACTACCAAAGAGCTGGTATATGCCGTATTGAGTACGAGCCATAAGACCTTTGCCACTCAAGGCAATTTCAACAATCATATAGGCGTACCGCTGACGCTATTGTCGATCCCAAAAGATACGGAGATCGCTATTATTGAGATGGGAGCCAATCAAGCTGGCGACATCAAAGAGTTAGTAGAGATCGCTGAACCCACGCATGGACTCATCACCAATATTGGTCAGGCTCACCTAGAACGCTTTGGTTCCTTGGACGGTGTACAAAAGACCAAAGGAGAGCTTTTTGATTTTTTGCGAGCAAATGGGGGAACTTTATTTGTCAATCTTGCAGATGAACGCGTCGTCAAGGCTGCGAACTATCACAATAATGATATTAGTTTTGGCACAGCCGAGGCTGATTTTCAAATTGAGTTATTGAGTCAAGGGATCACGGGCATGAAGCTTCGTTTTGTAGACTCAAAGCAATCTCCCTTAGAGTTGGAAACCCAATTGAGTGGTGCCTATAATGCGATGAATATATTAGTAGGAGCGATGCTGGGTAGCTATTTTGGCGTTCCGCGCAGCGATATCCAAAAAGGAATCTATGGCTACCAAGCAAAAAACAATCGTAGCGAAATCGTAAAAAGGGGAAATCTCACGATTTTGTTGGATGCTTATAATGCTAATCCATCTTCTATGCGTGCTGCGATCCAAAATATTTTTCAATATTCTGATCAGCGTGTCCTTTTGATTTTGGGCGATATGTTAGAAATGGGGGAGCAGGAGGCGCAAATACACGCAGATTTAGGGCGATTTATCAATCAGTTTGATCCAATATGTACGATAGGAGTGGGAGCTAGAATGCAATCAATGGTCGATGTTCTCGAAGGCCCGAGTAGTTGGTATTTAAATACTCAAGATGCCGTAGCAGGAGTATTAGAAACGAGTAAATCTGCCGATATGATCCTGATCAAAGGTTCTAGAGGAATTGCATTAGAGAAATTATTGGCACATTTTCCGGAAACACTTCGAACCTAAAGATATACGAATACCGTAAGTTAGAAAAATACATAAGCTGTCCTCCTTAGAATTTACTAGATAGGTGACCTTTTTTCAATTGCCTTGTCTTAAGTGGGATTTCTATTGGGGAATAGAAGTTTTTGACACAAACTATTAGGACATTTAATTAGGACGTACATGGCAAACATCTCTGTTATTGAGGGTATAGGTAAACTATACGCCCAAAAACTTTCTGAGTATGGTATCAAAACAGTTGAGGATCTGTTGGACCAATGCGGCGCGAAAGCTGGCCGTAGAAAAGTATGCAAAGACACTGCAATCGATGAGGGAAAGTTGTTGAACTGGACCAATAAGGCGGATTTATTTCGCATCAAAGGTATCAGTACGCAGTATTCTGACTTATTGGAAGCTTCAGGCGTAGATACGGTCAAGGAGTTGCGCAATCGCAACCCTGAAAATCTGCTCGAAAAGATGCGTGAGGTAAATCGCCTCAAAAAATTAGTGCGACAAGTACCTGCTTTTAGCCAGGTAGAAAGTTTTGTTGAGCAAGCAAAAACGCTAGACCCAAAGGTGTCTCACTAAGAAAAAAGGGGCTAGTTTCAATACTAGCCCTGCTTTTGTTTCCTTTCTTTGTCTACTACATAGTAGATTGTAAAGAGCAATACAAGGATAACTCCTGATAATAGTGTGACAATAGGGGCAAAGTTTTCAATTAATTCCATATCTTGTGTCGGTTTATTTGGGCAAATTTACAGATTGATTCTGGAAGCATAATGAACAATCATGTAATTATTTTGTTCAAAGCGTCATCTAGGTGATGTTGAACTCGGGATTTGGCATGATAGTAGCAGTGTGATAGTGACAGTTCCCTGATCTACACCATGTAATAGAAACTACGATATTTCGTAGTTAGTTGCTAACCCGCTTCCTACATTTGTAGGGAATCTTAAACGCTACGTGCTTCAAACTTTGCGGTATAATGAAACGTATCTCTGTCAGTTCTCTCCTAATCTGCTTTGTAATGACGGGCAGCTTGTATGCCCAGTTCGATGGCCAAAATGGCCAGACCTCCTTCTACACTGAAGTAGAGGAAGAAAATCGACCCGACTTCCTGCAAATGGAAGAAGAGTCTATGCTTATTGAAAGGTGGGATAATGCCCTCTCGACTTTAGGCTTTAAAAATGTCTCCGTATTGCAGGAAGTGCAACTCGAAGAACTCCAACAGGAGATTCGAAGAGAGCAACTTGAGCTGCAAAAAGAAATTCAACAAATCGTCTCTTTACTAGATCAACTAGAAAACAGAAACGAGCAACTCCTTTCGCTTCATCGCTCGCTTTGTGCTGAGTTATTGAGCTTGGGAGAAGAGCTTGAACTGATTGCTAGTATGACTGAAAAAGACGAAAGCGAAGAGGACCTAATACGTGAAGATCAGTCTGAAATCAACGCGATCGCTGCTACACTTGACAAACATCGTCAAGAAATCAGTAACAACGATCTTCAAGCAATTGATTATCAGCAAATGTTGATGGACCGTGAATCGGACCTTCAAGATGTGGTTGCTCAAGTTGAAGCCATTAGCTTCCTTACTAGCAACATGCAACGTATACAACAATATCGCAGCTATACGCTCAACACAGTTGTTGCTCCCTAAGAAATTTGTTTTCTCAAAAAAAGCCTCGCCGACAAGCGGGGCTTTTTTTGTATCTTGTTCGTAATGAAAACTCAAGCTTGGACTAGTCTTTTGCTAGTCGTATTCCTCCATTTTGGTGCCCTAAGTGCTCAGCACGCGCTTATCCGGATGCCACACCCGATTGATCCAGGGATTGCCGCTCAATTATCCATAGATCATTTTACTCGTATCGGTTCCGACTCTATAGATTGGATTGCTAATCGAGATGAGCAAGCAATCCTACAAAGCCATATCATTGGTTATCGCACCATAACAGCAGATATGGAGTCGTTTGTAGCCCAGCAACTCCAACAGTCCCAAGCACGAACAGCCTGTGGCTTACAAAATTACAGTAGTGGTTCGATGGGAGGCTATCATACTTATGCAGAGGTGGTGGCAGAGCTCAATCTCATGCAGCAGTTATTTCCCACGCTTTGCGGAACGCCTTACTCCATCGGTCAATCTTATGAGGGGCGCGAGCTTTATGCCCTTAAACTCTCCGACCAACCGCAACTCGATCAGAGCAATACAGAAGCACGTGTCTACATCGACGCACTTACCCATGCCCGCGAGCCCCTAAGTATGGAATCTCTGCTTGCTTTTGCATGGTGGCTCTTAGAAAACTATGGCCAGGATGAGACGGCAACTTACCTACTCGACAATCGCGAAATCTATATTTTACCGGTCATCAATCCTGACGGCTATGTCTTTAATGAAGAAGGATTTCCTAATGGCGGCGGCTACTGGCGTAAAAATCGTAACGACTCCAAAGGGAAAGATTGCATAGGGGTAGATGTCAACCGCAATTTCCCCCTCGCTTGGGGCAATTTAATGGGAGCTACAAATACTCCTTGTTCTGAAACTTACCATGGGGACAGCGCTAGCTCTGAACTGGAGACAGCGGCTACTCGACATATGATAGACACCCTTGGCGCGACAGCTGGATTTTCGCTCCATTCCTATGGGCACACAATCTTACACCCTTGGCTTTGGCAAAACTCATCTACAGATTTTGCACTTTCTAGTGAGCTCGCATCAGACTTCATCCCATCTAGTTACGAAGCTTATGGCAACGGTCCAGAAATGCTCAATTACTTAGCTTCTGGCACCACAGCAGACTATATGCAGAGCAAAAATATGCTCGCTTGGACACCTGAAATTGGCCACAGTTTTTGGGAGCCTGCGAGTAAGATTTGTGAAATAGTCGAAGAAATGCGCAAACCATTGACCCATATTTGTTGGTTAGCGGGTGATTTTGCTCGCATCCAGAATTACGATCACAGCCCAGTTATCCCCGGAGATACTACTGGCTTGAGAGTGCGGATCAAAAATCGTGGAGTAGGCATGACAGCCAATGATGTAAAGATACATTGTCGTAGTCTCAGTCCAGATTTAGTCGTAGTAGACCCCGTCGTAAGTTTAGGGGATATCGCTGCGCGGAACGCTCGAACTTGGTCGGTTTTACCTATTAGACTCTTTGTGTCTCCCAACGCTAACCAAATGCTCGCACTAGAGATTAGCGTTCGCCAAGGGCAAGATGGGGGACTATCAGATAGAGATACCCTCTATCTAAGACCTGGATTTTCTGCTCTGTTATATAGCGAGGATTTTGAAAATGGTCGTGCAAATTGGGTGCAACAGGGGGGGAGCTGGGATCTCACACTCGAAGATGCCTACGAAGGTCAATATTGTCTATCCGAATCTCCCAACAGTCTCAATAGTCAGCAAAACTTGACTACGATCGCCTTAGATATTCCGATCTCAATTCCGGCAGCGGGTTATCCTGAACTGATTTTCTGGAACAAATACTCACTCACGCCAAGAGAACTGGAGGTACGCCTTCAAATCGAAAAAGGCGATGGTAATTGGGTCAATCAGCAGGCTCCAAGCATGATTTTGTACAATGGTAATATACCTACTTGGACAGGGCATCAGTATTGGCAAGAGGAAAGGCTAGACTTGAGTGCTTTTCGGGGCGAAACTATTCGGATTCGCTGGACTTTCAATGGCTCCCCCAATGCAATTTCTGATGGCTATTATCTTGACAAAATAGTAATAAGGACCTACCTCACTCCTTTGCAGACGGTAGGGATAAAAACACCAATAATCGCTCCCGAATCGATCAAATGGCTAGCTCTTGATGGGTATTGGCCGATGTATATTGAGGGAATAGCGGCGAATCAATCGGGGCTATCACTGACTTATTTTGATGTGATGGGTCGGCAAGTTTTGCAGCAATCCTTGGGTACTCTCTCCTCCGGAGAACGCCAGAACTTGCCTGAGTTACCGGACTTTAAGGGACCGATTTTAATCGTAATACAAAATGAGACCGGAATCCTAGCGCGTCGCTGGGTGATGGTGTTCTAGATATTTATTAGCTAATTTTCCTCCCTTTGGAGGGGCAAAGGGAGGAATAAGAGACATCACCGCTATTTTTTGGTAGATTTGTGCCATGGCTTCTCCTACTGTTTCCTGTCCCCATTGTCTGAGTGCAAACCCTGCTTTTGTCGCCCAAAGATGTGCCTCCTGCCAACTCAATATGAGGAGTGATCAGGAACAAACATTGTTAGGCCAACAGATCCAACCACAAGTAGAGCAATTGGAGGGACTCTTGCGTTCTGCGCCGCAGTCCATCGCAGAGATACAACCTATCCTCGCCCAATTAGCACCTTATCGACAAGACTACTCGTTCCTCGAAGAGGTGATCCAAAACGCTCAAAATCAGATCGAACCTTTGCAAAAAGCAGCTTACGAACGACAAAAACGCTTAGTGATCCATTTGGGGATATTATTGGTGCTATTGATCGCGCCTTTATTGTCTTCTTGGTGGGAAGCTCCTTTGTATCTTACGGGTCTGTTTTTTTTGCCAGTCTTGGGCTGGTTTGCATTGGGGATTTGGCCTTTAGTCAGGAATAAAAAAGCATGAGAATCGGCCTCTTATTGATGATTTGCCTCTGGGGAGCCTTGTCGCTTAGCGCGCAACTCAGCAATGCCGAAGTCTATCGCAGCCTTTGGAAAAAGCACCTAACAGAGCAAACCCACTATAGCAAAATCAGCGGGCAAATCTTGACCGATTTATTGCCTGCATATGAGCCGGACACTGCTAGCTCATTACGATTACAAATACTCAATCCTCAGGTGAATTATACGCAGCTCCCTGATAAAAGCATTATCCGTAGTATTGAGATTCCTTACAACGTCAAAGATAGTCTGATTGAGTCCTTTAGATTACGCTATGTGGACACTTTACAGCGAGAAAACTTTAAACAGATTCATCGAGAGAGTCGCGAAGCTTTAAGGGGAGAAAGCCCTACTTTTGCAGCGCGATGGTTGAGACCAGTGGGGATATTGAGTCTGAGTGTGGGGGGAATTCTCGCCCTATTTTACGTTCGATCAAGTTGAGCATGATACAATTGATAAAAATATCGGGTAGGACTTTGCTACTGGGCCTTTTGGCTTGGAGTCTGACCGATTGTGCCAAACCAGCGGCGCCGACTGGTGGGCCTAGAGATGAAACGCCACCAAGTGTAGTACGCAGCGTGCCAGCGGTGGGGAGTCTCAATCAATCGAGCCAAATCATCAAAATCTACTTTGACGAAGCCATCAAAAAGGGCACTTACGGCAAAGAAATCTTTATTTCCCCTCTGCCCGATTCTCGTCCAAAGATCGTGCTTTCGGACAATGCCAAACGTCTGACGATCAAGTTTGAAGAAGTATTGCGCCCACAGACTACCTATGTCATCACCTTGACCGAGTTGGCTGACTTCAATGCGAGCAATAAGATGAAGGAAGCCTTTACCTTGGCTTTTAGTACGGGAGATCAGCTTGACAGCCTGAAGATAAAAGGCAAAATCAGCTCGCCAGTTGTCGGTAAACCACCTGAAGAAATGACCGTGATGCTGTTTGATGCAGATAGCGTGATCAACAATGATTTGTTTCTCAAAACGCCTGCTTACATCACTAAACCCAATGAGGCCGGTGAATTTACCTTTGAATATTTACGCAGGACTGAGTATCGGGTGTTCGCCGTGGCGGATAAGGACAATTCCAATAGCTATAGTACGCCTTCGGAAAGGATTGCCGTCTCACTCGATAGCGTTTTACGCTTTGCCAACGATACCGTAGTAGTCGCCGAGACCGAGCTCTTTGCTTTCGTGGCCGATCAACAGCCTCCTCTACTGCAGGCTTATGTCTGGCTTGGGTCCAATACCTTGCTGCTCAAGTTCAATGAAAACCTCAACTTAGACGATTTAGAGGGATACGTCAGCGATACGCTAGGTGGAAATAGTGAAACGCTGGATACCTATACTTGGTTCCCGAATCCAGATCCAGAGTTAATGCTTTATTCGCCTCGTTCGCAATTGGATTATAGTAATGTGAGTCTTCTCAAGCTAAAGGATAGTCTAAATTATCGTACAGATACCTTGTTGAGGGTCGAGCCTCGCCGAACGCGAAAAGTCAAAGCTCCGCTACAAAATAAACCTGATTTGGAGACCGCTAAGCAATATTGGGAGATGGTCAGTTACCGCCCTTGGCGAACGCTTGATTCTAATTTGGTGTTTCTCACTGATACCAATCGAGTAGATAGTTTACAAAAACGCTACGCTGTCAAAGTAGAGACTGAAGGATTTGAATTGAGCGTTCGTCCGCTAGGACAAATACCCTTTGCTCCTTATCAACTCAATATTGATGGTAGCTATCTCTTGCCTGCGGATTCGGCGAGAACAGATACCGTATTTAAGTACCCCGTGCTCTGGCCTGATCCAGTCAATTTTGGAACACTCAGTGGGTCGGTCAAATTGGATAGTCTTGGCTACGAAGGCCCGATCATCATGGAGTTGTACAAAGACAAAGAACTCATTGCGAGTGTGCGGGATACCGCTTTTTCTTTTGAGATGCTCACTCCAGGGACTTATACCACTCGGGTGATCCTTGACCAAGACAGTAGTGGGGTCTGGACAACAGGTACACTTTGGCCTCCTAGTAGACCCGAAACCATTTATGTGGTACCAGAGCCTATCGAAATACGCGAAAATTGGGATTTTGAAGGGCATATCGTACGCCCACTAAAACCAAGCGTTCGCAAGGCGGACCCAGAAGAAACGGAGGAAGAAGAGGATGATAAGCTAGGCAACTAAACAAGAACTGTCTGAAGTCTTCACTAATTATATCGTTTCTAAGGCTGATTTTTCGATCACTTTCGGGAAACGCACTTTGAATACACTGCCTTTTCCGATGCTGCTTTCTAATTCAATATTACCGTAGTGTTTGCGGATCATCCGCAGGCAGATCGCTAAGCCCATACCCATGCCTTCGAATTGGCCATCCTCATTGACCCTTCTATAGATCTCAAAGATTTGTTTTTGGTCCGTCGGTGATATACCAATACCATGATCTTTGATTAGGAATACATGCTGATCCTGATCGCTTGAATAGCTAATTTCGATTTTAGGAGTGCTGCCTTCCTCGACAAATTTGAGGCTATTGGCAATGAGGTTTTGAAATACTAAATGTAGAGTATGTTGATCGCCTTGAATAATGTTTGGGAGATGGCTGATACTGATTTGAGCTTGAGTTTGTAGTATTTGTGCATCCAAATCCTCCAAAACAGCTTGCAGGATTATTTGAGGACTATAAGCATTGAAAGTAAGCTCATGTTGATTGATCGTCGCAACTTTTAGCAAATTGCTAGTGGTCTGTTTGAGTCTTTTGCTGGCATCGACGATATAGTTAAGAAACTCAAGTTCGTCTTTGCCAAGATCTGATTTGAGTCTACGAAAAAGTAGTTTACTAAAGTTGATAATGTTTTGGATGGGAGAGCGAAGATCATGAGAAGCCAAATGAGCATACTGCTCTAGTAATTCGTTGGACTCTATCAGACCTTCGTTTTGGTGGCTGAGGCGTAAGGTGATTTTTTTGAATACATAAGTGATTTCATAGTATATCAGGAATAGAGACAACAAAGCAAACAAGATCTCTATCGTAACAATCATGCTGAGTTTTTTGTCTGAATCTTGTTGCATTAGCGATACCAACAAGTCCATTTGCTCAAGAAAAGACTCTTGGTTGCTAGAGAGTTTTTGGAGCTGAGTATCAGAAACTGTCCCTTTTTCTGGAATAAGTTGTTGACTAATTTCAATAAATGAGTTTAGCTCTTTTAGTCGCGATATTGTTTGTGCACGATTATAGAGAAAAAAGGCTGATTCAAGTTTTTCAATCAAAAAGGCTTGGAATTCTGACCAAATTTTGACGGTTGTTTTGATTTCGACAAGGGCCTCTTCGCTAGGAGTTTCGTGATACAACAATGCTTTGACCATGATCCTCTGACTAAGCATACGTTGGCGACCTCCAATATTGATAAGGAGTGCGTCTTCACCTTTTTGATATAGCCAATACTGGATAAAAAGCTGATTGAAGATAAGCACTGCAATCGCAACAAGAGTAGCTCTACGATATACTTTATTTTGTTTCATACTCTAAGGAATCCATTAAATTCTTTAGCCTATCCATTTCCAAAGGCTTGCAAAAAAACGTATGAACCAAAGGCTCCTGCTTGCTTCGATTGATATCTTTATGGTATTCAGATGTACTCAACATCACTATTGGCGGGATCGCTTCGGTCTTAAGCGCTTCCAAACGCTTGAGAAAGCCCCAACCGTCGAGATATGGCATATTAATATCTAAAAAGATCACATCTGGTAAGTTAGGATCGTCATCTGCAATCAATTCTTCCAGAAAATCTAACGCTTCTAAAGATTTTTGAAAAAATTTCGCCTCCTCACAAAGTCCGGATTCTTCCAGAATAATACGATGATAAACATTCGAAGGATGGTCATCATCCACAAACATTAAGAATCGAAACTGCTTCATTCTTCGCCTAAATCGCTAAAGTATTACAAATTAACAAACAGAATGGATGCTTAAACTATGATCCAAGATGAATACTACACATTCTGATAATTGTTCAATTTAATTATAGATATCTGAAATTGATATTCGAATTAGTAAAAATGATTTCATGCTTTGGATACTTGACATTTCACTCTTCCCAAATGTTTCTCTCTTCAAACCGCTCCCATAGTATTGAACCCATCCGCGATTATCATTATCTTCAATCAATATGCGCGGACTACTATACCTACTCATAGGCGGAGCTCTACTCTCTCTGCAACTTGCTTGCCAGCAAAACGACGAACTCGATTTCAATACTGATATTCGGCCCATACTCAATCAAAACTGTCTCAGTTGCCACGGTGGCGTAAAACGAGCGGGCGGCTTTAGCTTATTATTTCGTACAGATGCACTAGAACCTACCGAGTCCGGCAAAGCAGCCATCGTTCCCGGCAATCCCGAAGAGAGCGAAATGATCGCACGCCTGCGAAATCATGATCCTGAGGTGCAAATGCCGCTCGAAAAACCGCCCCTATCTGACAAAGAGGTGTCATTACTCACTCGATGGGTACGCGAAGGAGCTAAATGGGACGATCACTGGGCTTATGTTCCTCCGCGCAAAGCAGCTCTGCCTAAAGTATCGAACACCGCTTGGCCCAAAAATGAAATTGATCATTTTATCTTAGCCAAAATGGATGCGCATGGGCTCCAAGCTTCTCCCCCTGCGTCTCAAGCCCGTTTGTTGCGCCGACTGAGTCTCGATATTATCGGTCTGCCTCCTACTCCAGAAGAGATGGCCGCCTTTATGAACGACGAGAGCCCAGAAGCCTATGAACATGCTGTAGATCGTCTTTTGGCTTCTCCCCACTTCGGGGAACGCTGGGCCTCGCTTTGGATGGACCTAGCTCGTTATGCAGACTCACAAGGTTATGAGCGAGATGCCCATCGAACTATGTGGCCCTATCGTGATTGGCTGATCAAAGCCTTCAATGAAGACAAGCCATTTGATCAGTTTACCATCGAACAATTAGCTGGAGACCTCCTCCCTATCAAAAGCCAAGATCAATTGATCGCTACCGCCTTTACCCGCAACTCCATGACCAATGCCGAAGGCGGCACCGATGACGAAGAGTTCCGCGTAGCGGCAACCCTAGATCGCAACAATACAGTATGGACGGTCTGGCAATCTACTACCATGGAATGCGTGCAATGCCACAGCCATCCCTATGACCCCATTCGACACCAAGAGTACTATCAATCACTGGCCTTATTTAACAACAACCAAGACCAAGACCTGCGCTCCGAGTTTCCTAATGTTGAGCGATACGAAACCAAAGACTCAGCTCGGATTGAGGAGATCATTGCCTACATCAGTGAGCAAGATCCATTATTTGAGGCCCCTGCTTCTCCCCTCCTTGAGGAACGCATAAAAGCAGCCTACTATCCGCGGGTGATTGCCGGAGATTGTGATGACTTTTCGCACACTAGCATCTATCCAGATCAAGTAGCTAGCAATTGGACCAACAATGTCAATTCAGCCGTTGGCCGCACCTTTATGATCAAGTTTTCGGATGTTGACTTGAGCGATATTCAGGCTATTGACTATATCTATGCTGCCTCCGGTAACGAGAGCGCCCTTGAGCTGCACCTCGATCAGCTAGATGGACCAATTCTGGCTTATAGCGCTTTATCCAAGACGGGTCGTATCCGTGGCAATGAAGGAGGAAGTGGCGATAGCTGGAAAACTTACCGCCAAAAGATCCCCGCCACAGAAGGCAAGCACGATCTCTTTTTGATCCTCAAAAACACCACCGGCAAAGTACCTGATGGGATTTTGACATTAAAGGAACTGCGCTTTGTCCCTCAAGCCTATCGAGCCAAAGCTCAAGTAGCGGCCTACCGCGACAGTTTACGCCAGTATCGCTATCGCGCAACGCGGACGCCTATCCTCAAATCCCGTAGCGACAACAATCAACGAGATACTTATATCTTTCAACGCGGCAATTGGCTTGTGCCAGGTGATACGGTGAGTGCTAAGTTGCCCCAAAGTTTTACCACTCTCCACGATGGCAAAGACATAGATCGCCTCGCCTTTGCGCAATGGCTCGTCAGCGAAGACAATCCTCTCACGGCACGGGTATTTGTCAATCGCGTCTGGGAACAATTGTTTGGGCGAGGTATCGTGATGACACTCGAAGATTTCGGTACTCAAGGCTTCAAACCTACCCATCCAGAACTATTGGACTGGCTAGCCGTGGAGTTTCGTACTAATCATCAATGGAAAATTAAATCGATGCTACGGCAGATTGTGCTTTCGGCTACCTATCAGCAAAGTGCTAAAGTTAGGCCTGAGGATTTAGAAACGGATGCTGATAATGTTTGGCTAGCTCGGGGACCACGCGTTCGCTTAAGCGCAGAACAAATACGAGATCAGGCCCTAGCCGTCAGTGGACTCCTCAGTCGCAAAATGTATGGTCCTAGTGTGATGCCGCCTCAACCAGATGGAGTCTGGCAAGTGGTCTATAGTGGGCGCCGCTGGCTAGAAAGCGAAGGCGAAGATCGACACCGACGGGCTTTATATACCTATTGGCGACGGACGACCCCTTATCCTTCGATGGTCGCTTTTGATAGCCCTACTCGGGAACTCTGCCAGCCCCGTCGCATCGCAACCAATACGCCTCTCCAAGCTTTGGTGACCCTCAATGATACGGTTTATCTAGAGGCAGCAGCGGCTTTGGCGGATCAGATGATCTCATTTGACAATCCAGATCGTGATGAACGACTCAAATATGGCTACGAACGTGTACTCATGGAGAGTCCCAATGAAAGACAATTAGTAGCACTACGAAAACTTTACACTCAAGCCTTAACCGATGCCAAAGAGCGACAAGGCATCAATGATAATGAGGAAGCGGAAAAAGTTGCCCTCACCATTGTTGCCAATGCTTTACTGAATATGGACGCCTTTGTAATGAAAAGTTAGCCATGAATCTCAAACAAGAATTATACTACCGCCAGATACAGCAACAAACGCGACGCACCTTCATCAAAAAAGCATTGGGAGGGGCAGGCGCTTTGGCACTCGGCTCACTCATGGGCTGTGGGGATGAATCGATACCCAGCTCGACTAGCTTACTCAAAAAGAATCCTCTGGCCGCAGCCTCTTCGCATTTTGCGCCCAAGGCTAAGCGAGTGATCTTTTTACATATGGCTGGCGCGCCCTCGCAATTGGAATTGTTTGATTATAAACCCGCTCTGCAAAAACTCGATGGCAAACTATGTCCAGATTCCTTATTGGAGGGTAAACGTTTTGCTTTTATTCAAGGCGTGCCTGAGATGTTGGGGCCGCAGGCAGAGTTTGCTCAATATGGCGAGTCTGCTGCTTGGGTATCTGATAATCTCCCTTATTTTCAAAAATCGGTAGATGATGTCGCGTTCCTCAAGGCCATGCACACTGAGGAGTTCAATCACGCTCCTGCCCAACTCCTCTTGCATACAGGCAGTCCACGTTTAGGACGCCCCGGCATGGGTTCATGGGTCTCATATGGACTCGGCACCGAAAATGACAACCTACCGGGATTCATCGTCTTGGTTTCGGGCGGTAATACGCCGAGTGGCGGCAAAAGCCTCTGGGGCAATGGTTTCTTACCTTCTGTCTATCAAGGGGTGCAATGTCGTTCGCAAGGCGATCCAGTACTCTATCTTTCTGATCCTTCCTTTATGGATCGTAAGATGAAACGTAAAACCATCGACGCGATCAATGAACTCAACGAAGCCGCTTTTGATGAGATGGGTTCTCCTGAAATACTATCACGCATCGCTCAGTATGAGATGGCATTCCAAATGCAGACTTCTGTACCCGAAGTGATGGATATCAGCAAAGAGCCTGACTATATCCATCAGATGTATGGCACCGAGCCCGGCAAGACCTCTTTCGCCAACAATTGTCTGCTTGCAAGACGATTGGTCGAGCAAGGTGTACGTTTTGTACAACTCTATGATTGGGGTTGGGATACGCATGGCACTAGTCCTGAAGGAGGCTTGAATGAAGGCTTCAAAGACAAATGTAAGGAAATAGACCAACCAATTGCGGCCCTACTCGAAGACCTCAAGCAGCGTGGCCTGCTCGAAGATACGCTCGTAGTTTGGGGCGGTGAATTTGGCCGTACTCCCATGCAAGAAAATCGGGCGGGAGCGAAACTACCATTTGCCGGCCGCGATCACCATCGCGATGCCTTTACGATGTGGATGGCTGGTGCAGGGATCAAAGGGGGCATTTCCCACGGAGAAACCGATGAACTTGGCTATGATCCGGTCTCAGGTGCTACTCATGTGCATGATCTGCAAGCTACTATTTTGCACCTCCTCGGTATGGACCATGAACGCATGACTTATCCATTTCAGGGTAGAGATTTTCGTTTGACCGATGTGCATGGCCATGTAATCAAAGAAGTACTCGCCTAGCATTTGGCAGGATTCTACCAAGCCAGCTGCGCTGAACGAACGAACTTGGGTATTGTATTGAGTGATCTGAATGGACACTAGCGTTCTCCGAAGGAATCATCTAAAGGTCCCTATGACTCGGCGTGACGACTAGGGATGATCACGGCTTTGCCGAACGCTCCTAAACGAAACCCAAAATCAATCTACATATGAAGCGGATATTGAGTATTTGTGCCTTGGGCCTACTATTGATGCCCTTGCTGACAGCCCAACATTTACGTCGCCAAGGCATGCTGGGCATACAGCCACAAGCATTGGATGCAGTCTCGGCAGCAGAGCTAGGGTTTGATGGGGAGCAAGGCGTTTTGGTCGTTCAGGTCATTCCAAATACTACCGCTTCTGAGATCGGTTTACAGTCAAATGATATCCTCCTCAGTTTGAATGAGCAGTCTACGCCCGACAATGCGGCTCTGTTTGCGGCTTTGCAAAACGTGCGAGCTGGCGACAAAATAAGGGTAGAAGCGTTCCGGGACGGCAAAACAAAAAAACTCTCCGGCAAAATGATGGCCCGCCCCATGGAAGAAAGCCCGAATGCAGAGGTGCGCTATGATGAAGTTGCCTTTATGGGAGGACATTTACGGGCCTATGTCACCAAGCCCAAAGGCAAAGGACCTTTTCCTACTATCTATTTTATACAAGGTTATCCCTGCCAGACCGTCGAATTACTCAATCCGATTCATCCTTACAAAAAGATGATTGATGGTTTGGTCGGCAAAGGTTATGCCGTTTTTCGGATCGAAAAGCCAGGTATGGGCGATAGTGAGGGGACGCCTGACTGTATGGACATCGATTTTGAGGTAGAATTGAATGGATTTCGCAAAGGCTATGAGCATCTATTGACGTATGAGTTTGTGGATCAAGAGCGGATCAGCATATTTGGACATTCACTCGGTGGACTGACGGCGCCTTTGTTGGCCAAAGAGTATAAACCAGCCAATGTGATCGTATACGGAGTCGTGCTCAAAAACTGGGAAGACTATATCGTGGATATGATCCGAGATCAATCAGTAGTATTTGGTCTAGATTATGCCCAAATCGAACAAGATATTATCGATCTCAAACCTGTCATGTACAGCCTTTACCATGAAGGCAAATCACCTGCTTTACTCGCCGAAGATCCTGCCTACAAAACTTTGTTGGAGCGCCATCTTGAATATCGTGAAGGCGATATCTATATCAATCGTCATTATCGCTTTTGGGCAGACCTCAACCAACGCAATATCACAGAAGCTTGGAAGGAAACCGAGGCGCGGGTATTGGCGATGTATGGTGAAGCAGATATTGAAGCTTTGAGCGCCGAAGGAGCAGAGAGTATCGCCCGAGTCGTCAATCATTATCACCCTGGGCAGGGAACGTATAAATATGTATCTGAGACAGATCACTCCTTCATCAAAGTAGGCGATATCCCTACTGGCTGGGAGATCAGGCAAAGCGGGCAATATGGCTCCTATCTACAAAGCAGCTTTAATACAGAGCTGATAGACGAGATTGATGAGTGGCTCAAAGCAGGCTATTAATACCTATACAGCAATAGGATAGAAATACGGAATGATAACGCCTATTAAAAATAGTGCTCCTTAGAACCCCAAAATTCCTCCTTTACCAACGAAATTTCAAAGTTTAAGCAGACTCTCAGTTGGACATATCGGATTTCGGTAAAATTTGCTTTAATTGATATTAGAGGCATTAGTATGTTTCGATCAAACAAACAGTCATTTTTACCAAACGCAACAGCTTGTTATGCATGTTCAACTATCTGTCCCGAATAAGTTTCGGGAACGCAGCGGAGTAGATTCGCAAGTCCTAGCTCGAGATGGATTTCCTCAGATTGGGGTAATGTTTACGACTAGTGAAAGTCCTAGCGAAAAAGACTTTGACACTAGTAAGCTAATCGGGACTTTACTCGAAGACACCGAAAAGCGAGGAGTTTCTGAAAATCGTTTTCACCGCGTGATAGGGGGATATTTTTTTACTCCCAAAGCAGGACCTAGTCCTAAAGTACCGGGTCAAGGCACCACTACTCAAGTTTTTGGTATTGCGCTAGAAGGGCATATCGGGATCAAGGAAGGTGGCACTACGGTCATCTCAGACAATTGGCGAGACCTTGCAGGAACGCTTCGATTTCTGAACGAAAATCGCCCTCTTTTTGATGATCCAACGGGTCAGCCAGGCTGGACCTTCATTACTGAGCCTCTTTTTGGAGACAATGCTTATCCCAGAAGCCGTGATCCTCTTCTCTTTGTCAGAGAATGTCCGACCATAGATAGTATTGATACAATCTATCATACTCCTACCGCCACCGAGCAAAAGGTAACTTTCATTGTCAATCGTAGCCAAGGACATATCGAGAGATTGAAGTGGGACTTTGGAGATGGTACGACTGACGAGTCAAAAGAAAATGAGATTTCTCATACTTATACGCGCCTAGAAGGAGAAACTGTTTCTTTTACCGTAAAGGTAGAATTGGAAGGGGTTGATGGTTGCAAAGATAATGCTGAAACGGAGGTCGAAATCCCCGGTTTGGAATGTCCTACGATCGATGGCCTCGTCTTGGATGCTGATGAGCCTAGCGCGACTAGTCTCAAGGTCAATGCCGAAATCCAAATCAGTGGCAAGCCTGATAAAATCTCCATTGATTGGGGAGACGGTTCAGCACCCGAGGATGTAAGTGGTACTAGCGCCTCACATGTTTATACTCGTTCTATTGGGGATGATAAGACCTTTAGTGTTAGTGTAAAGATCAGTGGCCCTGCTAGCTGTGCGGCACAAGCTAATGCCTCGGTTACAGTTCCCGGACGTTGTCCTGAGATATCTGAACTCACGGTCACAGATATCGCTAACGAAGATTATACCCAGACAGTCAAGGTGATAGCCACAATGGTAGATGGCCTAGAAGCCGATGCCTATTTTTGGGACTTTGGGGATGGCAGTAAAATCATCCGTACGCTCGAACCCTCGGCTACTCACGTTTACAAAAAAGATAAGCAAGTCCAACAGTATAGTATTTCAGTCAAAACCAGTGGCCCCGACTCCTGTAGCACCAGTGCAGAAACGAGTGTCACAATTGACAAAGGACTAAGCTGTCCGATCATACAGAAGCTACACTTCAAAGCTGATCCTGCTAAAAATGGCAAGGTCAAGATTCACGCTGAAGTCCAATGGGATGAAGGCACTCCCACCCAGATAGATATTGATTGGGGAGATGGCACGGTAGATAAAAACATCAATTCTACCAATGCGACTCATGAATATCCTCAGCCAGTTGGGGTATATGCGGTTTATGATGTGGTTGTTACGCTTAGCGGCCCCGGAGATTGTCTCAGTAGCCTCAAAGAAAAGGTCAAGGTACCGGCTTCTTCATGTGGCAAAATCAAATCCGTCAATGTTACGGTCAACAATACTTCCGTTTCTGAACAATCTGTCAGTGCGACTCTCGATCTCGATGGCTCCTTTGAAAGTTATACCTTTGACTGGGGAGATGGGACCGTCGATCCCGCCAGCAATGCGAGTACTGCGACACATGTGTATAGCAGAGGTACTCAGGATCATACCCATACCATCAAAGTCAGCGCAACTGGACCTGGGCCATGTGATGATGAGGCAACAACTAAACATAGCGTTCCTGCCAAGGAAAAAATAGTCCCGCCACCACCACCCCCGACTCCTGAGAAATCGGCCCTCTGCATCTATATGCCTTATGTGGTAGCTTTTTTGAGTGCTTTATCGCTTGGACATCTGGCTATGCTGATTACGGCCCTCAATACCGCAAGTACAGATACTGGTCTTGCTTGGGGAGCTTCTATTGCCAGCGTGGTATTGTTGATCATCGCCATTATCGTCTGGTATCGATCCTGCAAGCCTACTCGCTGTGATTGGTTAGCTGTGGGTTGGGTAACCTTCCTCGGTGCTTCGATCCCGATCTTCAATAGTTTGGATTGCGCGGCACAAGACCCTTTGATTCCGACCTTGATTTCCTTTGTGATTGGCGGCGTATTTGGCTTCTTATGGTTCCGATCTTGTAGTCCCAAATCTAAGTCTAAAGTATTCTTGATTTACTTTGGCCTCTTGATCCTCGCGGGTATCATCGCTGGCATATTGACGACTCCGGCTGTCATGAACTGCTAGACTTTCGCTCTAAAATCGGATACAGTTTATATACTCTCATCAAGGCATTGCTTTGGTGGGAGTTTTGTTTTGCTGCTTCGCAGAACGTTCAGCTTTCGTCCTTTGCAGGACATAGCGCCAATTTTAAAGCTGCTTTATGCTGAATGGATTGCATCCGCTTGGATATTATTGGGTCGTGTATCTCCTTATTTATGACTAATCATTGGGTACACAGATTAATAATGCAAAAGACTTTGCGCCTAACCGCTACCCTTTATTTTTACGTTTTCGGTTCTGAGTGAGGGAATGTATATTTGTCAAGAAACCTTTAGAGGCCATTGAAATGAAAACGGCAAGACAATATTTTTTCGCGATTTGCGGACTCTTACTTAGCAGCGGCTTATTTTTTGCCTGTGATCAAGTAGGAGGAGGACAAAGTGTAGATGGTAAGTTGACTGTAACGGGAGACTTTGCCAATTGCGCTATCGATTCGATTCGTTTATATCAGCTCACCGGCCTTACCACTGAGGTTTTGGGTACAGCTGCGGTGGCCGCCTCTGGCGAACGCTCAACTTTTTCGATAGAGACAGATGAATTACCAGAGGGATTGTATCTCTTGGGACAAGCCCCTAATAACCTGATGCCTATTTTGCTGGGCCGGGAGGGAAACGTTCGCATAAGCGGTAACTGTAATAACCTCCGTCAATTTGGAAAAGTAGAAGGCTCTGCCTTCAATGATCAATATGCTCAGCTCAATCAGTTGTTTAGTGGCTTCAATGGTCGTCGTAACCAATTGGTACAACAACTCAATGGAGCCTTAGCAGCCGGTAGTCCTGATCAACAAGCTGCCATTGGCCAACAACTCAACAATCTACTCAATCAACAAAAAGCGATCATTGACTCTCTAAAAGGTGTAGATGCGTTTTTTGCCGCTGCCTTTGCACCCAATGTGGTAGAGGCCTTTAATCCTACTAATAATCCTGAAGCTTATCCTAACTCGGCCATTCATTTTGCCGAGAATTTTTTGCAGGGCCTAGACTACAACGATAAAGTCTATCAAAACTTTCCGATCATCCCTGACAATCTGAGAGTATATACTCAAACCTTGTTTCAAAATTTGGAGCTAGATGCTGCGAAGCCATATATAGATGCAAAATTAGCAGCGATGCCTCAGGGTAGCCGTTTACACCAAAACGCATTAGCAGCCGTAGTGCAGACATTGGATCGTTTGGAAAACGAAGCCTTTTTGACCTATTCTGACCGCTATACTTCTACCTATATTTTACAGCCGACAGAGCAAGCTTATCTAGATGGTCGCCGACCTGCAATCGAACGTAAAGCTCAATTGGCAAAAAAATTGGCAGTAGGCGCAATCCCACCAGAAATCGAACTCCCCAATCCAGATGGCAAAATGATTCGCCTCAGTGATATGAAGGGCAAGGTGGTATTATTGGATTTTTGGGCTAGTTGGTGTCGCCCATGTCGTCAAGAAAATCCCAATGTGGTGCGGATGTATGACACATATAAAAACAAAGGATTTGAAATCTTGGGCATCAGTCTCGATCGTACGAGAGATGCTTGGGTAAAAGCAATTGCTGACGATGGTCTACAATGGAAGCACGTAAGTGATCTTCAATTTTGGAACAGTGCCGCAGCAAAAGACTATAGTGTTGGTTCTATTCCGGCAACCTTCTTAATTGACAAAGACGGTAAAATAATTGCCAAAAATCTTAGAGGTCCTTCTCTCGAAGCCAAATTGGCTGAGGTGCTGGGCAGCTAATAGTAACGCACTCATGGCACAGAAAAAAATCCTGATCGTAGACGATGAAATCGACATTCTTGACCTGCTAGAATACAATCTCGAAAAAGACGGTTATGATGTTGTAAAAGCAATGGATGGCGAAGAGGCAATCGCAATGGCTGCTAAGGCGAAGCCTGATTTGATATTACTAGATATCATGATGCCTCGCCTCGATGGAATAGAGACTTGTCGGCGTTTGCGAGAATTGCCGGATATGGAGCAAGTATATATCGTCTTCCTAACAGCTCGCTCAGAGGAATACTCTGAGGTTGCGGGTTTTGAGGCAGGAGCAGATGACTATATCGCCAAGCCTATCAAACCTCGTGTACTATTGAGTCGCATTAGAGCGATCATGAGACGAGACACCAAAAGTCGAGAAGAGGAAGGCAATATCTTACGGATTCATGGGCTAGAAATCATACAGGACGAATATATCGTTCGGCATGGCGAAAAAACCCTCTCTCTCCCTCGTAAAGAATTTGAACTTTTATTTTTCCTCGCATCTAAACCAGGCAAAGTTTTTCGTAGAGAAAAACTCCTCGAAAAAATCTGGGGTGATGTGTATGTTGTCGATCGTACGATAGATGTTCATGTGCGTAAGTTGAGAGAAAAATTAGGTGATCACTATATCCAGACAGTTAAAGGCGTAGGCTACAAATTTTTGAGCGAACAGTGAATTCCCGCATCCCATCCTCCATCCTAATTTCGGTCTACGTAGCGATGGCTTTGGCCGGAGTTTACCTCTTAGTCAATTATATGGGGGGGATTTTTGATGGCTCTCTGATCAACGAGTTTCTCCTTTTCTTTTTTATTGCGTTTCTAGTGATGGTTGGCGTATTGGAATGGCTCCTCTATCGTCGTCTCAAAGTATTGGAACAATTCAATCAGCGGGAGATGAAAAAGCTGAGAGAAGTGGAAGCTTATCGTCGCGAGTTCCTCGGAGAGGTTTCCCATGAACTCAAAACGCCAATATTTGCGGTTCAAGGCTTTATCCATACCCTAATGGATGGCGCGATAGATGATGATAAAGTTCGGATCAAATTTCTCAAAAAGGCCATGCGCAATGCAGACCGCCTTTCTAACCTTGTTGAAGATCTACTCATTGTAACCCAAGCAGAATCGGGGGAGATGGAGATGAAAATTCGCAAATTTTCTATTTACCAGTTGTTGACAGAAGTGCTGGAGTCTTTGGAATATAAGTTTACCAAGAAACAGCGCAATATCGCCTATCGTATTTTATCCAATGGGCATGAGAATACCAAGGTTCTCGCTGATCGCGAACGTATCCAACAGGTACTGACTAATCTGGTCGATAACGCGATCAAGTATGGCGATCCAGAAGGAGAAGTGCAATTGATCCTCACTCAATTAGATGACAAGATGCAAGTTTCGGTCAAAGACAATGGACCGGGAATAGGAGAAGAGCATTTGGACAAAATCTTTAGACGCTTTTATCGCGTAGATAAAAGCCGTTCTCGTGAGAAGGGAGGCACCGGCTTGGGCTTGGCGATCTGTAAGCACTTACTAGAAGCCCACGGAGAGCATATTGCAGTAGAAAGTAGTCCCGAAAGTGGCACAACATTTACGTTTAGTTTGAAAATCGCACAGACTCCCAGCTAGCGAGCTCTCTTAAGAGGCGATTTAAGCAAAAGACTTCTAAAAAAAAGTATCCTTTATTTATCCATGGAAATATGCACATATATCCATGTGTAAGTATTTGTTATTCAATTGTTTAGGCAAGTATTTTCCCTACTTGTGTTAAGCTTACATAAATAGGAAGTGATTGAAAAGGTTTGATTTGTGGAAGGGCCGCTTTATTTTTAAAAGATCACTTTAACTGTAAACCCTACATGAAAAAGTACTTTACCCTACTCTACACATTACTGTTGAGTATTGGTGGTGCGCAGGCTCAGTTCTGCATTCCCACCTACTCTACAGGTCCCGGCGTCGGAGACTCGCTAGTTTCCTTCCAGCTGGGCAGCATTAATGCCTCCTTTCCAGGGGACGCCTCTGGATACAATGATTACACGGCCCTCGCTGGGGGGACGACCTCGCTTACTGCGGGGCAAACCTACACAGCGACGATGGTCAACAACCCTACTTTTGGGGAGAACTATGCACTGTACATTGATTACAACAATGACACTATCTTTGACATTGCAACTGAAAAACTTGGTGAGGTAAACATTCCTGGTAACCAAACAGGAACCATTACTTTCACTGTACCGGCTGGCGCTACTCAAACCACAGTCCGTCTCCGGATGGTATGTGATTTTACCGCTGGTCCCGTAGCTCCTTGTGTCAATACGACTTGGGGAGAGACTGAAGATTACCACGTGGTTATCCTTCCTCCATCTGATGATGATGTTGGGGTAAGCGCGATTGAGCAAATTGCTTCTCCTTCTGGCCCTTGTACCTCACTTGGTATGGTGCCAATCACGGTTGAGGTTTCCAACTTTGGTAACCTGGCTCAAACCAGTGTACCGATGGCCTACTCCATCAATGGTGGTGTTCCGGTACCGGAAATCTTTACTCCAACAGTTTTACCAATGGCCGGATCAGTGGATACCTTCACTTTTACGGTATTGGCAGACCTTTCAGCATTCAATTCGACTTTCAACATTCAAGTTTGGACGGATCTTGCTGCTGACACATTGCCTCAAAATGACACGCTGTCTTATACAGTAGTGACGCCGAACTTACCTGCGGTAACGCCAGCGAATGCATATGTAGAGGACTTTGAGTCATTTACTCCCGGCTTCCCCGGAACGTTTGCAAATGGTTGGACAACGACGAATACTACCACTCCACGTTGGCAGGTTACAGAAGGTCCAGGATTTGACAACAACTCAACTGGAACAGGTCCTTGGTTTGACAATACTTTACAAGGAGCTATTGGTGGACGTTATGTCTTTACCGAGAGTTCTGGTGGTACTGTCGGAGCGATATATGACTTGGTTTCCCCTTGTATCGACCTTTCAGGTGTTACTGGACCACGTTTAGAGTTTGCCTACCATATGTTTGGTTCTGCTGCCGATATGAGTTATATCGTTACGCAAGTACTCTCCAATGGTGTATGGGCTACGATTGATTCAATTGGTGGACCTCAGCAAACTGCAGGTACTGATCCTTGGTTGATTCGTAATCTCGGCTTAGGCGCTTATGCTGGCCAAGTGATTCAGATTCGCTTTTTGGGTAACAACCCATCAACTGGATTTACGGGAGATGCGGCTATTGATGATGTTAAAATCTTCCAGCCTCTACCTAAAGATGGTGGGATTACTGACGCATTTGGAATCGCATCTGCTTGTGGTATTTCTGCCAATGAAACCATCCAAAGCATCGGTCGCAATTTCGGTACTGATACTCTCTTTACACTTGATGTAAACTATAGCATCAATGGTGTTCTCGGTACTGCGGTTACAATCAATGATACGATTGCACCAGATTCAACTTTCACAATTGACTTTATGGGTATTGACTTATCAGTACCTAATACATATGATATCTGTGTCTTTACGACCAATATCGCAGGAGATGTCAATCAACTTAATGACACTACTTGCTTTACTGTTGTGAACATCCCAGTTCTTAGCACTTTCCCTTACCTAGAAGACTTTGAATCAGGTAATGGTGGCTGGACTGAAGATGGCACAGGAGGCACTTGGGCTCTTGGAACTCCTGCGAAAGCAGTCATTAATAGTGCTGCTTCAGGTGTAAACGCTTGGGTTACGGGTGGTTTGACGGGTCAATATAACAACGGTGATAACTCGTTTATCCTCGGTCCTTGTTTTGACTTCACTACTTTGGTTAAGCCGATCATCAGACTAGATGTCTGGTGGGAATCTGAGTTTAGCTGGGATGGTATGAAAGTACAGACTTCAATTGATGCTGGTTTGACTTGGCAGGATGTTGGTTTAGTCAACGATCCTAACAACTGGTATAATGACGCTACTATTGCAGGTCTTGGTTATTCTGGTACGCAGTCAGGTTGGACTGGTCGTACAGGTACAGGTTCTAATGGCTGGGTATCAGCTGAGCATGAACTCAACGGTCTAGGCGGTCAGTCTAGTGTGTTGGTACGTGTCGCGTTTGGTTCTGATGGCTCTGTTCAGGGCGAAGGTACAGCGTTCGACAATGTCGAAATCTTTGAAGCTCCACCATTTGACCTTGCAGCTAACCGTCTGGTTTCGCCAGTTTCTGGTTGTGGCTTGACTGATTCAAGTCAAGTTAAGCTTGAGTATATCCACGAAGGATCACAGTCTGTAACAGGTGTTGTGTTTGGATATAGCATCGATGGTGCTACTCCAATCCTACAAACTGATACTACTACAGTAAACCCTGGTGATACGCTTTGCTACCTCTTCACTACTTTTGAGAATCTTAGTGTTCCTGATACTTATAATGTAACTGTTTGGGTATCGGCTCCTGGTGATACGGACAATGCAGATGATACCTTGGCTAACCTACAGGTATTACACAAAATTCCGATTTCTACCTTCCCATACGTTGAGACATTTGACAACCCAGGTGGCACTCTACCTGTGTCTTGGGAAAATGTAGCTGAAGATGGTTCTCAGGACTGGGTCTTTAACTCTGGCGGTACTTTTGTATTTAATTCTGGACCATCAGTTGACCATACTACTGGTACTACTAATGGTTTCTATGCATTAGCATCTGACCAGTTCAACAATAACTCGGATTCGGTCATCTTGATCACTCCTTGTTTTGATGTAACGGCCTTAACGTCTCCGAAATTTGGTTTCTGGTACCATTCTAATAACGCAAATGGCGCGAATGATCCATTTGAGAATGAGTTACACATTGACTTGATTTTCAATGGTACGATCATTTATGATTTCATTCCTCCTATCGTTCACAAGGACAATAACTGGAATTTGATCGAATTAAATATGGATCAGTACATTGGTGTTTTTGCGTTCCGTTTCCGGGCCAATAACAACAACGGTGCTCAAGTTCACGACTTTGCTATTGATGATATCAACTTGGTTGAGGTACTCCCTCAAGATGTTGGTGTTACTGCTTTAATAGAGCCTACTGATGGTTGTGGCCTTTTGGCAACTGATACAGTGATTGTAGAAGTAACCAATATCGGTACTGACTCTGTCAAAGGTGGTTTTGATGTTTCATTCCAGTTAGGTACTGGTACGATTACAACTATCTCTATCACTGACACCATCCTTGCTGGTAATACTATCCAAGTGCCATTTTTCCCAGTAGATCTTTCTACTCCTGGTACTTACAATGTTACGAGTTGGACTTCTGGTTTGGCGGGTGATACCAATTTCGGCAATGATACTCTTCAAGAGATTATCATCAGTGAACCTTCAGTAGGGATTCCATTGTCTGAAGATTTTGAGACTTATTCAAATGGTGATGTAGTCTTCCTTGATTTCTTCAATGATCCTAACGGTGATATCAATTGGCAGGTAAACTCTGGTGGAACTGGTTCTACTGGTACTGGCCCAAGTGCAGCTCACTCTGGCACTAACTATATCTACATGGAGACTTCTGGTCCTGCAGCTGGTTCTGAAGCGATCTTACGATCTTCTTGTATAGATCTAGCTGGCGTGGCTAATCCTTCATTGTTCTACGCTTACCATATGTTTGGTCCACTAGTAGGATCATTGAGTGTAGATGTCGAGACCGCTAGCGGAACGACTAATCTCTCAAGCATCATCGGCCAGCAACAACTAGCCAATGCTGATCCTTGGGGATTAGATACACTTGATCTTAGTCCTTGGGCGGGTCAGGTAGTGCGTATCATCTTTACAGGTGTTACCAATGGTTCCTTTACTAGTGATATCTCTATCGACGCAATCGACATCCGCGAATTAGTTGATAATGACATTAGTGCTCTCTCTATGTTACAGCCAGCAGGCGCTGATTGTAGCAGTGATTCAACAGTTGTTGAAATCGAGATTACTAATTCAGGCACACAGCCACAGATTAACGTTCCAGTTACTGTGGACTATACTGGTGCGATAACGGGTAGTATTACTACTGTAGTACCAGGACCGATTGCTCCAGGTGCTGTCGTCAATGTCGTAGTTGGTACTGTCAATACGCTCGCCGGTGGTACTATCAACTTTACAGGCTATTCTAGCCTCGCTGGTGATACGACCAATGTAAATGATACTACATTCAGTATGACTATGATCACTGTTCGTCCTCCTGCTCCTACTGCAGTCATGGATACGATCATACTTTGTACACCAGATTCAACAATAGCAAGTGTCGTCAATGATACTGCTTTCTCTTACCTCTGGTATACAGATGCTGTCGGTGGTACTCCTATCGCATTTGATACTGCTAACTTCCAGACTGGTTTCCTCTCTAATGATACTACGCTTTATGTTGAAGCCGTTCCTGGTGGAGATGGAGCATTGATCAAAGTAACAGAGGCTGAATTACAGGGTCCTGATTATATGGAGGTGATGAATACTGGTTTAACACCAGTTGATGTTACCGGATGGACCGTAGCCTTCGGAGAAGACGGTGCTGCAGGCATCAATACTGTAGCTACTTCTCTTTGGAATATGAGTGGTGTAATGCAACCAGGTGAAATTCGCGAACGTAATGACGCTATTGGTGATCCAAACTACATCGGTAGTAACATTCTTTGGAATGGTGGTCAAGAAGGATGGGTTGTCATCCTCGATGCACAGAACACTGTAGTCGACGTATTATTCTTCAACTACTCTGATACTGATATCATGGGCTTTGCTCCAACCATCAACGGTACTGTTATTGACATTACCGGTAAGTGGAATGGACCTGGTGTTGATGTGAGTGCTCCTGTATTTGCTCAAAATTGCTACCGCATTGGTACGTTTGACAATAATGATGCGAGCGATTGGACAACAAATGCAACTGCTTCATTTGCGGGTCAAGGTACCCTTAACCCAGGCCTCGGACCAGTAGTTACTGGTGGTGGTGGTGGTGGTGCATGTCCTAGTGAGCCACGTACGCCAATCACGATCTTAGTTGCACCTCCGGTACAACTTGACCTCGGGCCTGATGCGGTAACTTGTGCTGGTTTCGTAGTCGATGCTTCTGATCCTTCGATCGCTAGCTATACTTGGAATACAGGTGATATGACTGCTGCCATTACCGTCAATACTACTGGTACTTACTATGTAGACGTGATTGACATCAATGGTTGTACGGGTACTGATACGATTAACCTCAACATCTTGCCTTCTCCAATCGTTGACTTAGGTCAAGATTCATTGGTTTCTTGTGGTGGTGTAACGCTTGACGCTGGCAATGCTGGCTCTAGCTTCCTTTGGTCTGTTGCCGGTCAATTCCAGCAAACACTTCAGGTTACTACTACTGGTACTTACTGGGTTGAAGCCAACCTTAACGGTTGTATCGATACCGATACTATCTACATCGAAGTATTACCTGCACCTTCTGTCAGCTTTGGTGGAACCATTGCAGCTTGTAATCCTTTCATCCTAGATGCTGGTAACCCTGGTTCTACTTATCTATGGAGTACTGGTGCAACGTCTCAGACGATCAACGTTACGCCTCCAGCTGCTGGTGGAGACACGATCACGGTAACTGTTACTAATGTTGAAGGATGTGATGTAACTGAGCAGGTGATTATCACCCCAGGTGTTGATCCAGTGGTTGACTTAGGTGCTGACCTTACTGATTGTGATAGCGTATTGTTAGATGCTGGTAATGCAGGTGCTACTTATGCTTGGAGCACTGGTGAAACTAGCCAGACTATCTATGCTACCAATGATGGTAACTACACAGTAACCTTGATCGCTTCCAATAATTGTGGTTCAGATACTACTACTTATGTAATAGGAAAAGTTGATATCGATGATCTGTTTAGTCAGTCTCTAGATGTCTTCCCGAATCCAACTACTGGAAACTTCTACATCAAGTCTGCCGAGTTACAAGCCGACAACTTGACAATCGAAGTCTTTGACGCTAAAGGATCTTTAGTCTATCGCAAGCTAGTCGGCCGTGTCAACGGTGTTGATGAGCAAGTTGATTTGACTAACCATCCAGAAGGTGTCTATATGGTCAAAATCTCTGACGGAACCCG
>JBGCFA010000350.1:0-4456 GCA_045106675.1 Bacteroidia bacterium | reverse complement strand
AGTGGCATCGGCGTCGAGTTTGCCAAGCAGATAGCGGAGCGAGGGCTCAATATCGTTTTGACGGCCCGACGAGTCGAACGCATGGAAGCATTGGCGGAGGAAATCCGCAATAGCTATCAAGTCGAGGTGCGGGTCGTAGGGCTCGATCTCACCAAGCCCGATATGCTCAGTGATTTGATTCCGGCGGTAGCGGATTTGGAGATCGGCCTATTGGTCAATAATGCGGGGATGAATGCGGTAGGAGCTTTTTACAAAACAGATTTGGGACAGCATCTTAAGACGCACGCGCTCAATACTACTGCTCCGACAATTTTGGCGCATCACTATATCCAGCCGATGCTCGAACGCAAAAAGGGCGGGGTCATCTTTACGGCTTCGACTTCATCCTTTTTCCCAGTACCGTATATGGGTAATTATGCTGCGACCAAGGCTTATATCCTTTCGCTAGCTGAGAGCATGAATCTTGAACTGGAATCCAAAGGCATCAAAGTGCAGGCACTCTGTCCGGGCTATACCCGTAGCGAGATGTCAGAGGGCGTACCTGATAACTTTATGATGATGCAGCCGGGACCCGTAGTCAAAAAATCGCTCGACAAATTGATGGGCAACTATCCATCAGTGGTGCCAGGATGGCCGAATGTCACGATGACCAGGATTTTGCCTTATTTCCTTTCGAGAAAAGGTTTTGCGAAGCTCGCGGCGAAGATGTTGAAATGAATTCAGCCCAATTATTTAATCGTAGCTTCGGCTTGCAAGCCGAAGCTACGGACAATGCGGATTACAAATCAACGAGCGCTTTGCAGCGCATCATCTCTTTGGCCTCTTTCTAGGGCGAGCTGGAGGAGTTTGTCGATGAGATCGGGATAGTTTAATCCAGCCTCTCCCCAAAGTTTAGGATACATGCTGATATTGGTAAAGCCGGGTAGGGTATTGAGTTCGTTTACGTAAACGGAGCCGTCCTCGCAAAGAAACATATCTACCCGAGCCATCCCTTCACAACCGACGGCTTGATAGGCGTTTTTGGCGACGAGCAAGAGTTTGGCCAGCATCTGATTGTCGATGTTCTCCGCAGGAATCACAACCGCAGCAGCATCGGGATCTTGATATTTAGAATCAAAATCGTATAAGGCAGCACTATTGACGATCACTTCACCAACGCTGGTGGTGGCGATTTCGCCATTGCCTAGGACGGCACATTCGACTTCGCGACCGACGAGAGCTTGTTCGACGATCACTTTGTGGTCAAAACGGAAGGCCTCAGCGATGGCAATATCAAATTCGGCTTTGTTAGTGGCTTTGCTTACGCCAACGGACGAACCCATATTGGCGGGTTTGATAAAAACGGGACTGCCCAATTGATTGACGACGGCGAGATAGTCGATCGCATTTTTTTCGTAATAGTGAAAGCAAAAGCCTTCGGCAACAAGTAAGTCGGCTTGGCTCAGTAGGCGCTTAGTGACATCTTTGTCCATGGCTGCCGCCGAACCCAATACACCCGGCCCCACAAAGGGCAAATTGAGGTGGCGTAATAAACCTTGTAAACTACCATCCTCTCCATTAGGGCCATGCGTAATCGGGAAAACCACTTCTATTTGAGGAAAATCCTCCACTGGGTCCCAATAGCGAATTTGGCGTTCGGCAAGGCCGGGTACCAAACACAATGGACGGCCCGCCGCAGCGATATCAAGCTCATCTGCTTCAAAATCCGCTGCCTCAATCGCAAACCATTGTCCATTAGGATCAATACCGATCAGAACAAGTTCGTATTTATCACGAGGAATAGCGGCGAATATATTGCGAGCAGAGAGGAGGGAGATTTCGTGTTCGGGGGACTTGCCACCAAAGAGCAAGGCCATGGTAGTTTTCATATCAATATCTTATTTGTCAATAAGCTGAGTCAGCGGAGGGAGGGGAGAGGGAATTGTTGACCAATGTCTTAAAATCTGTCCAAAGGAGCTTACGTGTAAACCAAAAACCAAGGACCAAAAAACTGAGGCCAAAGCCAATAATAATGCCTTTGAGAAGTGAACCTCTAATGGTATCAAAAGGGCTACGAGGATAATCCAAGACCTGGAGAATGGGCGTAGTCTCTAGTAATTGCGAAACGGCTTGCTCGCGACTGACCATCAAGTTGACATACATTTGCTGTAAGATCGTCGATTTGGCTTCTAGTTCTCGCGGTACGATCTCTTCGCTGGCCATGACGCGATAACGCGATTTATCAAGGGAGTTTGCAATGCCTCGATTAGCTAAATCTAATTCTCGCTTGATAGAGTCAGCTCTGATAGTAAAAAAATCCAGGTTACGTTTAGCCTTTTCGGTCTTTTGGTTTTGATAATAGGTCCGCAATGCCAATATATATTTATCGGCTAATACTTTGGCATATACGGCATCTGGCACTGTAACACTAAAGTCAATAAATCCTTCTTCTCCTACATAGGAGGTCATCCGATCCCCCAGTTTTCTACCTGCCGAGTAAATCTTCCTTGATAAGCTTTTGGGAGGCAATGGTTCCATAAAGAATGCTATGGTTTTATCGATAAAGGAAGGTTCTCCATTGAAAAGTTCGAGGGCTTTGTCAGCGAGAAATATTTTTTCTTCCCCCTCTAACCAAACCGTGTCTGTCCTCATCCCCTCTTGATATAGCCCAAAAGGTCTACTCGCTTGAAAGATAAAAAAGGTATCCGCATATAAAATGATCGTATCGCCCACTACCGACTCTGCTATGCGACGGCTTTTCAAGATACCGATCATGTTTTTTGATTCTTCCGGCACCATACCGCCACCAAATAATAGCGATACTGGATTATCGAGATTGAGAGAGCTACTACTTTCGGATTCAGGATGGAATTTAGCTTTGGCGATATACTCTGTGGGCGTGCTGAGTTCAGAATAGCCAAAGGCAATAGCCAGCACTACTCCTACGCCCAAAAACCACCATTTTCGTTTCCAAATTACGGCTTGATAATCATTGATACGTCTGAATAAGGGATTTTCCATAAAGAGCAACTTATTGCAAGGTACGATCAACTAACAAAATCACCGTCAAGGCCGCAGTTAATCCTGAGAATAATTGTTGTAAGTCAAGCGGTTCTCCTTTTTCCTTATTCTCATTCTTTGTTTTCTCTTTTTTCGTCTTCTTAGGGACGCTGATGACACTCCCTTGTTCTACCTTAGGGTAAAAGGTGAGCCATAAAAAGCGGCGGGCACTCTTGACTCTATTATTGACGTAGCGAATCGTTACATGTTTTTTGTCGGTTTTTCGATCAAAACCACCAGCCTGTCTGGCATAGTAACGTAAACTTTTCATTCCTGGTTCATGAACGACCGTCACGCCTGATTCGAGCACATTTCCAGTAATGGTAACCACATCTATTCTAGGAGGGATAAGCAACTGGTCTCCTTTTTGGATTGAGATATCCCATTTTGATCCAGGACTGCGTAAAGCTTGTTCCAATTGGATAGAAATAAGCCCAATGCCCGGTCTTTCAAGCACTGCTCCTTTTAAGTAAGCTAACTCCGTTATACCACCTGAACGGGAAACCAAAGAACTCAAACGTTCGTTTTTCGAAATCTTATTGTATTCTCCAGCGACTCTCACTTCTCCGATGATACTCACACTTTCTTGCAGAAGAAAATCTGGATCAGGGCGGATAAATATCTGATCATAAACATTGATTTTAATGTTATCTAGATTCGAGTCTTCTCGCCAATTTTGTGAGGTTGAAATACGTTGAATCACAATCGGTACAGGGGTGATCTCGTTATTTTCCCCCATCGTTTCGATCACTCTGGATAGCTCTAGATTGGTATAGTCTGCTTCTATTTCAAAACCTCCCGCCAAATAAAGCAGGTCTTTAAGACTCATATTGGGTAAAACCTCATAAGTCCCAGGCTTTCGGACTAAGCCCTTAACGGCGATCTGGCCACGACGGATAAATTCACTTTCCGACCTAATCACAACCTTGCGATAGTCCCACATCTTGAGACTATCTGCAATATTACTTTCTTGCCAATCACGTGGAACAGTTAGTCGAATGATTTCATCTTCACCAGAGCCAAGGTTATTGAGACCTCGTTCGAGAGGATTGAACTGACGATAGAGTTCAACCTCTTGGATATAGACCCCTTCTATCAAACCTCCTGATTGATATAGTAAGTCTTTGAGTGTCATTTCTCGGCTGAGCCGAACGCTACCAGCCTTATTGACTTGCCCACTGATATCAATAGTCCTTGTCTCTTGAAAATTACGCTCTGAGAATATCTGTAATACATCATTGTATTGCAGAACAATATTATTTTCTGGCTTATCCAATGCCGAAAGCTCAATGGGGAGATAGCTCACATAAGCAGTATTGGGATTGGTCCGTACTACATACGCCCTTAGTAAATAAGCCGCTTCTTCTAATCCTCCTGCTTGCTGAATCAGATCACTGACGCGATCTCCCGCTTCCAA
>JBGCFA010000035.1:0-6913 GCA_045106675.1 Bacteroidia bacterium | reverse complement strand
TACCCTTGGGTCCATCAAACAAATCAAAGCCGATACCCTAGGGGGCCAACTCAATCTCCAGTACGAACTCCTTCCAGGTATTTTGCTCGAATCCAACAATGAGCTCAGTTATACTCGTCGCCAATTTGACTACGCCTTATTCTCTGCAGAAGAATCTGAATTTAACGACCTCTTATTCAACCAGATAGACTTCTATACCCGTCAAAAAATTTCCACGACCACCAAAAAGATCAATCTCGCTTTTTTATATGAGTATCAATACCTCGGGCGTCGCTATGAACTCGAAAACTCGATGGAACTAAATGACATCGAATACAATCGCCTATTAGAACGTGAACAACAAAAGGATTACTTCCGCAATCTTTCTAATCTAGAACTGCAGCTCGCTTACCGCCCTTCTGACAAACATCGCATCACCTTATTAGGCTCCAATCGCTATCTCCAATATGACACCCCGGCTGACGATAATTTTGACGATCATGATGAGCTAAACTACGGATTGAGTGTTGATTGGAGGGGCCGCTGGTCGCGGAACTTCTCCACTCGTTATCAGCTGATTGGCGGGGTGCGACGTTATGCTTTCCTTTTCAAGGAACGCAGCCAAGACAATTATACCCAGCGCAACTTGCGTATGAAGTTTGAATACGAATGGCAGTTTCTTTCGCGTTGGCGAATGACGGGTCAACAATACATCTATGTTACCTATAATGTCAAAGACTTTGAAGACCGCAATCTCACCGATCGCTCTACTCGCAATCTTGAGACTCGCGTCCGATTGCAATACCGCCACAATGACAAATTCAACTCTGAGCTTTCACTCTATCGAAAAGAGATCCATGTCTCTTACCTCAATTGGGACGCCTTCTCCGAAACAACCCTAGACACCACCACTACTTATCTAGCTACATGGGAAAATCGTTGGCAGATCAAATCCCCAGTGGAAGATGCCTTGCTGTTTTTTGACTTTGGCTATAAGCATTTTAGCCAATTGCGCTACACCAATACCGCAATGATTAATATTAGTAATGTCCTGACTCCCATCAATCTACATATCCGCAATCATCAAACAGGTCCGACAACAGGCCTTCGTCTGAGACTACGCAATCCCGCTTCTATCGAAGCTTCGGTTTGGTGGCAGTTGCAATATTTGGACAACAAATTTTTTGAAGTAGAACGATTCACCACCCTTAGCAGTAGTTATCGTGAGAGTCAGCTTTCTGTGCCCAAGGTGAATTTTCGACCGTTTTTCCAACTCAAACTCAATCTTTGGCTGAGGCCAAGACGTCAAAAATAACGCTCATATTTGCATAAATCCTCTTCCTTACCTATGCTTGCAGCAAATACAAAGTATTATGGCATCATACTGGGGAATTGATCTTGGCGGGACAAAAGTTGAAGGCGTAGTCCTCTCAAAAGCAGACGCAAAGGCTGTAAAGTGTAGGATTCGGGTTCCAACTGAAAAGGAACATGGCTACGAACACATTATCAATCAGATTGCCAAATTGATTGATCAGATGGCCCAAGAGACAGGCGAGCGCCCCGAGCGCATTGGCATCGGCACTCCCGGCGCCATAGACCCGACCGACCAAGTCATGAAAAACAGTAATACCACCGTCCTCAATGGTATGCCTCTTCATCGCGATCTTGAGACCAAACTCGGTATTCCAGTAGTGATGGCCAATGATGCCAATTGTTTTGCATTGGCCGAAGCCATGATGGGAGCTGTACCCACGGCCTTGCCGAACGCTAAAGTCGTTTTTGGGGTTATCATGGGTACAGGAGTTGGCGGCGGAGTGGTAGTCAATAATCAGATCATCAACGGTCGTCATGGTATCGGCGGTGAATGGGGCCATAACTTCCTCGACGAATCCGGTGGGGATTGTTATTGTGGGAGAGTTGGATGCGTGGAGACCATCCTTTCGGGTCCCTTTACGGAACGCTACTATGAGTCTATCAGTGGCACAAAACGTAATCTCAAAGAGATTGTCGAACGCCACAAAACTGGCAACGATCCACATGCCACTACAACGATGGAACGCTTAGTTCATTTCTTTGGCAAAGGGCTTGGACCGATCATCAATATCCTAGATCCCGATGCAATCGTCTTAGGCGGAGGTGTCAGCAATGTCGATTTGCTCTACACGGAAGGCGTCGCAGCAGTTGCCAAATATGTTTTCAATCCACGTATGGAAACCGTATTTCTTCGTCCCAAATTAGGCGATAGCGCGGGTGTATTTGGCGCTGCTATGCTGGTAGTTTGATATTGATTTGCTTGCTTGATTCGGCTTGCAAGCCGAATCAAAACCATACCCAAGCGTTCCGCAAGGCGGTCTTCCAACCTCCTAGCAAGTCTGAAGTCTATTAGCTAAGGCATACACCAAATACGATTTCCTATGAAATGGCTGCGAAAACTATTTTCAATCTTACTTCAACTCACGCTGATGTTGGTGCTGCCATTCGTCCTATTGATTAGGGGCGCTACTTGGCTATACGAATCCTATCAGTGGCATCCTTGGTTGGCGCTATTTGCCAGTTTGGGAGCTGTTTTTGTGGTGCTTTTGGTTTATGTAGTCATGCTATATGATTCCATCGTCGGTGCGGGCAAAGTCACTCGTACAAGCCTCAAGCTCAAGTCTTTTGTTGTTTTAGCCGTAATGCTTGCCTTCGTAGGATATAGCCTCATCAATCTCTCTGGCGCCAACGCCAAATCCGAAGGCGTCAAATCCGAATACACTTCCCTTCATCCATATTTACGTCTTGCAGTCGGTACTTTTGTACTAGCCGATCAAGGTTTATTGGTTACCGATATGTCTCGCGTGAAGGAGGATTACAAACGTATGGGCCTCAAAACGCTCAAAAACTCCCTCCATTATGAGCAGTCCGATGGCTACGTACATGCGATGGATTTACGTACCAATGGCCGTTCAGAAGTCCGCAACAAATTAACACAGTGGTACTTTAGACTGATGGGGTTTAACACCTTACGCCATGGCGGAACGGGTGATCACCTCCACATTTCACTTTCAGCGCACGACAAACCAGGCGCGATTTAGCGTAGTCTTCCCTTTAGGACTTTTGTAGATTCGATGTCTTAGCTATAGCGATTTCATCGAACGCTCCATTCTATCGTTACTCCTCCACTTATTTCCCCGTCTAAATGAAACATTGCTAATGTTTCATTCTTGTAATATTCAGCCACGCATTTAGTAGACTTTAACAAAACATTAACACCCCTCAGGGCTCAAAAAACGATATATTTGCATGGCTTGATAAATAATATGCGGCAGCGGAAAATCAGTAAATTCATTCTTTCATTTCTGGTCTTGGTGATCAGTTATTCTCTCGCACAAGCGCAGAGCATACGAGCACAGGCAGAAGTCGATAGCCTTAGCACTCTGATAGGGAGTCCTATTCATCTCACTCTTACGGTAGAGCATCTTGCTGACATGGAGCTCCAATTACCCGATTATCAGATGGGTAGTAAGTTAGCTGAGCTTGAGATTCTCTCCCTTGGAGAACCCCAAGTCACGCCCGTTGGCAACTACCAGCGGTCCATTCTCAAAATGTCAGTTACGAGTTTTGACTCAGGCTATGTGTATTTGCCCTCTCAACAGATTAGTGCAAAACCAAAGGATGGCGGCACCGCAATCATGGCGGCTACTGATTCGATATTACTTAGATTTGACTTCCCCGTCGTCGATACCACGCAAACATTCAAACCGATCAAGGACATTTATGATGTACCCATCGGTTTTGCCGATATATGGCCTTGGGCAGCGGGTGGTCTAATTTTAGTTGCTCTCATTCTTGGGATTGTCTTTTTGTTCAAACGCTTAAATCGTAAGGAAGATGCTCCCGTTCGCAAGGCAGCTCCCCTACCCGCTCATGAAGTGGCAATGCGTAAGCTTTCCCAATTAGAAGCTGCTCGATATTGGCAAAACGGACAAGCCAGAGAATATTATTTTGAGCTTTCATATATCCTGCGTGAATACATAGAAGGGCGTTTTAAAATACCCGCTTTGGAATCAACGACAGAGTCTATCCTCAGTGGTTTAGGATCTAAGCTGAAATCTGAGAACAGACAGCAAAAACTACGAGGCATGCTGCAAATGGCTGAACTAGCAAAGTTTGCCAAGTTCACCCCTACAGAACGAGAAAACCTCGACAACATGAATCTCGCTCGAGAGTTTGTAAAACAAACTAAAGCTCAAAAAGTAGAGACGGTAAATAATATAGAAGCAGAGGAACAGGAGGGTCCAAAAGATGAATAAATACCTCAGCTATTGGGACACTATCGAATTTGCAGATAAGCAGTGGTTGTTATTGCTGATCTTGCCCATATTATTTTTGGGCTGGCAGATTTGGCGCTACCAGCAACTTTACCCTGTGCTCAAGCTGCCGATTTTGTCAGGAGTCAACAAACATGCTTCTCCTTGGCGAGGATGGATAAAGCGCCATCTATATGTCCTTCGGATATTGGCCGTAGGTTCACTCATCGTGGCAATGGCCAGACCTCAGTTTGTTCAAACAGAGGATCAAATTGAAACCGAAGGCATCGATATCGTGATCGCTTTGGATATTTCCTCCTCCATGACCCATAGGGACTTCCAACCCAATCGTCTGGAAGCAGCTAAGAAAAAAGTCTCTGAATTTATACAAGCTCGAGCTGATGACAGAGTCGGCTTAGTCGTTTTTGCCAAAGAAAGCTTCACCCAATGCCCTCTCACCACGGACACCGTGATGATCCAGCAACTATTGCGAGAGATCAGGAGCGGACTAATTGAAGATGGTACCGCCATCGGCATGGGATTGGGTACCGCCATCAACCGACTCAAAGAATCAACCGCTGAAAGTAAAGTCATCATTCTCCTCACTGATGGAGAAAACAATGCTGGCAAAATACAGCCAATGATGGCTGTCGAAGCGGCAAAAACCTTCGGCATTAGGATCTACACCATCGGCGTAGGCCGGAGAGGCAAAATTCCCGTACAAGTACAAGGTTTACTTGGCACCAAATATGTGTATCAAGAGGTAAAGATCGACGAAGAGCTCCTCCAAGAGATCGCCAAACAAACTGATGGTCAATACTTTCGAGCCACTGATAACGAGGCATTGGAAAACATTTACGAGTCTATCAACGAACTAGAAACCTCTCGTATCGAAATGAGTAAGCTTACAAGACGTAGTGAAGCTTTTTATCTTTTTTTGATTTTCGGAGCGGGCCTCTTTTTGTTAGAACTGATATTGCGCTATACCCTAGTGAGAAACATTCCCTAAACTATGGAACGATTTCGATTTGAAAACCCTGAAGCATTTTGGCTGCTGCTCCTATTGGTGCCGTTGGCTTTATTGTATTGGGGCTTTATGCGTTATCGTCGCCGAGCCACGAAGAGTTTTGGTGAAGGAAGTTTACTGTCTTACCTAATGCCGCTCAAACCTGATTTCAAGCATCAGACTAAGTTTGTATTAGGCTTTTTAGGCTTGGCAATGTTGATCTGCTCATTGGCTAATCCTCAATATGGCCTCAAGCAAGAGACCATGACGCGTGAGGGTATAGACCTGATGATTGCCGTAGACATTTCTCGTTCCATGCTAGCGCAGGATGTAAAACCAAATCGCCTAGAACAAGCCAGAGAAGTAGTTTCTCGACTGATCGATCAATTAGGCGGAGATAGAGTAGGTTTGATCATTTTTGCGGGGAATGCATATTTACAAGTACCGATCACAAGTGACTATGTAACCATCAAAACCTTCCTTAGCACAATCAATCCTGAGATGGCAGCTACACAAGGGACGGCCATTGGTGAAGCAATAGATATCGCAGAGATGGCGTTCGCCTCGGGCGAATCCCAATCGAGAGCCGTGCTCATCATCTCTGACGGCGAAGACCACGAAGGTAAGGCGGTAACTTCAGCCATCAAGGCTGCAGAAAATGGTACTGTTATCTATACCCTAGGTATTGGTGGTACTAAAGGGGTTCCGATCCCCATTAGAGTAAATAACCGAGATGATTATAAGCGGGATCGCACTGGCAAAATTGTCGTTTCCAAGCTCAATGAACCCATGTTGGAAGAAGTGGCGGAAGCGGGAGGCGGAAATTATTTCCGTTTGCAAGGCGGATTGAGTGATGTACAAAGGATTCGTCGCGCCCTTAGACAATTACAACAGCAACAGTATGAAGATAGAGTTTTCACAGACTATGAGGATCACTTCCAATGGTTATTGGGCTTAGGAATCCTCTTTCTAGTCATGGAATACTTTATCTCGGAAAGACGTAGTGAATGGCTCTCGGATTGGAAAATATTCAAAGTATGAGAAGTAGAATTGGGATATTGATAGCATTGATTGTTTTGCCTTTGTTGGGCCTCGCCCAACTGGAGGATAATCGTGCCCGTAACTTGCTAAGAGAAGGCAACAAAGCCTATGAAGAAGGGAACTTCTCTGATTCTCAAGTAGCCTACGGCAAAGCATTAGAATTAACTCCCGGAGCAGCAAAAGCTCATTTCAACTTAGGAGATGCACTCTATCAACAGCAGCGTTTCCCAGAATCCATTCAATCCTATCAGTTAGCCGCTCAATTGGCTGAATCAGATCTAGTCAAAGCGAAAGCCTATCATAATATCGGCAACGCTCATATGGCGCAACAAGAGTTTGACAAAAGCGTTGTCTCTTATACTCAGGCTTTGCGTCATAACCCCAATGATGCGGACGCTCGCTATAATCTAGCCTACGCTCTGCAGATGCTCCAACAACAGCAGGAGCAACAGCAGGAGCAACAGCAAGGAGAAGGCGACGACGATCAGGATCAAGAAGAGCAGGACAAAAATCAGGATCAAGAGGATCAGGAAAAGCAAGAGCAGGATGAATCTGATCAGTCTCAGGAACAAGATGAAGAGCAGCAAGATCAGTCAGA
>JBGCFA010000349.1:0-34852 GCA_045106675.1 Bacteroidia bacterium | reverse complement strand
TCGTCGACCCCATCACCATTAAAATCAAAAGAAGTAATACCCGTAGAGCCCGAAGGATCGACTACCGCCTGATTCCAAAGGGAAGTATTCAAATTATTGAGATTGTAACAATCCATCTGGTTCGGAGTCAGCAGGACTATTTCTGAGTAATTAGGCGTCGAATTATTCGAATTATCGCCATCATCAGCCAAATCATCATCATAAACTTGTGCGATGATTGGTACCCCTCTGTCTACAGCGGTATTCCAACCGCCCAGTAGAGTGTTGGTTAGCGGTGTCCATGCATACAAAGCACCAGCAGCCGTAGGGATAGTCGCTCCAGCGCCTGAATAAGAACCATGTACTATGACATCTAAAACACCATCATTGTTGATATCTGCCACTGCACTTTGGCCATCGATAAAAGTACCGACTCCAGCATCATTTAAATTGCGTCGAGCGGTCATCGTTTGGGCAACAATATCTACTGAATAGACCACATTCGCAGCCACTAATTCAAGTCCATCACATTCGGGATCTCCACCACAATCGGCAGGAGTCAAAATATCAATACCGACAGACGAGAATGTTGCAAAATCAGCACTACCTCTTGAACCGCCATTGGTAACAGTATCACCGTCAACAATCATACGAATACAATCGCCGATACAAGAAGGATCGGGCGCAAAGGAATAGATCCGATTGGCCATATAATATTCGGGCTGACCATCACCATTGAAATCAGCCGCGCCTAGTCCCGTTATATTATTGACTACTGCTACATTGGGAAAACTATTGACATCTGAAGTGACGGTCTCCCAAATTGTACCATTGTGTCGAAACATTTCAATCCTGCGATCCGAACGAATGTAAGCGATTTCAAGAAATCCTTGACCATCCATCTGGGCGACGCAGAGAGTATTAGATCGGTTAGAAAAAGTAGCCGGAAAAGAATGTTCAATCGCCATTGTGCTCGGATCTAGTATATCAATACCAGTACCTGCACTATTGAAACCAATCAACTCTACAGTCGAGTCTTGGTCAATATCTGCTACCATCACGGAAAGACGGTTAGCATAAGAACCTGTCGTACGAGAAACTTCTCCAATACAGATCGTATCAGGAGGAGTAGCGCGAACACAGCTATAATTTACAAAAAACGAACAATTCGTTGCATTGGAGCAATCAGGATCATAGCAATCAATCAAGCCATCACCATCATCATCTATACCGTTATCGCAGATTTCTGGTCCACAAGCAGCATAAGTGATAAACAAACGAGGAGCTACTGATAGGCCTCCTTCAAAAGCCCAAGCAGAAGCCATTCCAGCCACACCTCCATCAAAAATAAAATTGATGTCCGTTAAATCGGTTCCCGCGGCCAAAACGCCCAACACTTCTTGAATGATCACCGAAATGTCTGGCGTATCATAGGTATTACCATTGGTCCAAGCACCCGTATTCCAATTTACATTTTGCACGGAAGTTGTTCTGCCAGAAATATTACCCGGTATAACTTGGTAAGTAGAAGTTGTATTCAACAATTCCGTATTAATGCTTATACCAGCGGCCCCAACTTCATCTGAAGAAGCTGTAAACCGGATAAATGCGCTAGTAACAATCGCTCCAGAAGGAATGGTAAAACCGCGAAAACGAGTACCTACTAATTTTCCGGGGCTAAAATCAAGGTCTGAGATAGGTCCAACGTCAAAAATATCGACCAATCCACCATCTTCTTCAGCGTCATCGCTGGTCTGATTTACAGGCTGGTCAAATGCATAGCTGGCACCACAATCGCTATCCAAGCAATCAATGTCTCCATCACCATCATCATCTATTCCATTGTTACAGATTTCTTTAAAGCAGGCAACATATTCAATTAATAACTCTGGCGACGTACTGCCACTGGCTTCTGAGGCCCAAGCTGAAGCTTTGCCGGTAGCAGATTGCCCAAAAAGAAATGCAATAGCATCTAATGAGCCATTGACAGGAATCTGATTTACCAATTCTTGAACAATTGGTGTCAAATCAGGGGTAGCATAAGTAAGTCCTCCAGTCCAAGCACCGGTGGTAGGCCAATTGACAGTAGCGGTTGTCAATGGTCGATTCGTAATATTGTTGTTAGCAGCCTGAAAAGCCAGAGGAAGCAGATTATTTTCGGCTCTAATGTCAATATCAGTGGCCCCAGGCTGGTTACTGGCAGCGGTAAAGGTAATCTCTACATTGGTAATCGTTGCCCCGGCGGGAATATTGAGGTTGACAAAACGGACCCCTACATCTTTGGTAGACTCAAAGTCTAGGTCAGGTGTTCCGGTTTCAAGAATATCGGTTACGCCAAATTCCTCTTCTCCATCATCCGCAAATTGCATGACGATGAAATTAGGAGCTTGAGAATAACCACAATCTGGGTCGAAGCAATCTATGAGCCCATCATTATCATCATCCACACCATTGTTGCAGATCTCTTGGGCAAAAATATCGCCTCCCCAGAGTAAAGTTGCCAGCAAGAACGTATAGTTAACTAGTCTTTTCATTAGGAACGAATTGAGGGGAAAAACAAGCTTTGGTTTGGTAGTTTTGGTATTGGTAAATAGCACTAAGAGGTCAACTCGTTGACTTATCCTAAAAGCAAATTGAGCCACATCTCTGCGGTCTCCCAGGAAGCAAAAGCTTCTCTTCTAGGTCAAGACTGGATTATATTTTTACAGGTAGAAAAGGGAGGAAGGAAAATGCTGATTGCCTATGTCATAAGTTACTTACGCGTTAATGAAATACACCCAAAATATGATTTCAAGTCTAAAATTAGGCATAAATACTCCATTTCTTACCTACTCAGACCCAATGGTAATATTTCATTCCTAAACGGTCCAATAAATGGATTTTATTTTTCCACTTCAGATACCATCTCCATTACCTTTGCCTTTAGCGCTGCTTTATAAGCCACTAGATTTTGGGTAATATCGTCTGCTTGGGTAGCAATGATTTGTGCTGCTAAGATGCCTGCATTCTTGCCTCCATTGAGGGCAACAGTCGCTACAGGTACGCCAGAAGGCATCTGTAAAATAGACAGAATCGAATCCCAACCATCAATCGAATTGGAAGACTTGATTGGCACCCCAATTACGGGTAATATAGTCATAGAAGCCACCATACCAGGCAAATGCGCAGCACCGCCAGCTCCAGCAATGATCACTTTGAGTCCTCGTTCCCGAGCACTTTTCGCATACTCCATCATACGTTCTGGACTACGATGCGCCGAGACGACAGTCATCTCATATGCAACTCCCAATTGCTCCAATAAATCAGCTGCGCCTTGCATGACGGGAAGGTCTGATTTGCTTCCCATGATGATTCCAACTTTCATAAGTAATTCAAGTAATTTTTACCACAAATATTCATACGAAGGTACAGTTATTCTGCAATCACCTCCACGCCATTTCTCACTTTTTGCACTTTTTCTTGCAAGGCTTTTACCGTGCTATCCAAGATGGTTACATGTCCCATTTTGCGGTACGGTTTAGTCTGAGCTTTACCATAAATATGCGGATACACGCCTTCGATACCGAGGATATGGTCGATCCCCTCATAAACGGCTTTACCCGTATGCCCATCTGCACCCAATAGATTCACCATCGCAGCAGGACAAAGCTGAGCCGTATCCCCCAATGGCAGCCCTAATATAGCCCTAAGATGCTGTTCATACTGAGAGGTTGCATTAGCCCTAATCGTCTGATGGCCAGAGTTGTGTGGCCGTGGAGCTAGCTCATTGATGATTACTTCTCCATCTTCTTTGACAAACATCTCAATTGCCATCAAACCGACATATGCTAGCTTCTCGACTAAGCGTTCGGCGATGAGCCGTGCTCGCTCAGCTACTGCCTCGGAGACTACAGCAGGCGCAAAAAGGTACTCCACTAAATTATGCTCCGGATGAAAAACCATCTCGACTAAGGGATATGTTTTGACTTCTCCCTGTGGATTACGGGCGACGATGAGAGCAATCTCCTTCTCGAAAGACACAAAAGATTCTACTAAGCCAGGAGCGTCGAAGGCTTTTTTGAGATCAGCCGCTTCGCGGAACACTTGTACTCCTCTCCCATCATAGCCAGCTCGACCCAATTTTTGTACTGCGGGTAATTTATCAGCCATCCCTTGTAGATCAGCGGCATTTTCGGTCAACCAAAAGGGTGCCGTAGGGAGATCATGTTCAACAAAAAATTGCTTTTGCTCCCGCTTATCTTGAATCATTTTGATAGTCGCGGGATCAGGATAGACTGTCTTCCCCTCTTTTTGGAGTGCCATTAGAGCGTCAGCATTGACATTTTCAATCTCGATAGTCAGTACATCTACGGCCTGGCCGAACGCATAAACTGTATCGTAGTCTGTCAATGAACCTTGTGTAAACTCATGTGCATAAGCTCGGCAAGGTGCCTCCGCAGAAGGATCGAGTACCGAAATATGCACATTAAAATCTATCGCAGCTTGAATGAGCATTCGGCCCAATTGCCCGCCGCCGACTATACCTAAACGTAAATCTTGATAAAAACTTGGCTGATTCATGCGGGCAAAAATAAGTCTTATCCAGCCCCGACAAAAGTCAATCGTACACTTGACTTCAATCATTCGTCCAGTTCAGGACATTGGACATCTTTGAATATGGAACGCTTAAATGGCAAAACAATGAAAGGATTGAAAAGAATCATGGTCGGGCTTGACTTCACCACTATTGATCAACATCTCATCCAATACACCGCATTTTTGGCTTACTATCTAAAGCCAGAGAAGATCTATTTTGTCAACATCCAGCCGGACCTTGACATCCCTGATAGTGTGAGAGCCGCCTTTCCAGAATTGAGACAACCAAGAGATGAGAAACTGCTGCAGGATCTTAAAGCCAAAGTCAAAAAATGGTTTCCAGATCAGGATGCTTATGAAGTAGACTTTCAGATCATTGAAGGTTCGGCGAGAGTAGAATTAGCACGTTGGGCTCATATCAAAAATGTTGATCTGCTCCTATTAGGCCGCAAATCAATGCAACACGGCAAAGGAATCGTTCCGCAACAATTGGCGAGAAAACTAGATTGTTCAATCTTGTTTATACCTGAAAACGTCCGTTTTCAGCTTAAATCCATATTGATTGCCAATGATTTTTCTCCCTATGCAAAATCAGCGATTCAAGTAGCAAGCCAATTTCAAAGCATTGACAAAGATATCAAGCTGTATAGTGGGCATGTCTTCAGTTTGCCGCAAGGATATTATAGGACAGGCAAATCCGAAGAGGAATTCACAGCAATTATGCGCCATCATGCAGAGGAAAGGTCTCAAAAATTCCTCTCCGATTGTGAATCATCTGGCGAAATCACTCCATTATATTGTTTTGATAAGGACCATCGTTCCGCAGCGCGGGTCATCCATGAGACAGCCACAGAAAAAAATATGGACCTCATCGTCATTGGTTCAAGAGGACACACTCCTGCATCAGCCTTTTTGTTGGGAAGTGTAAGCGAAAAACTCATCCGCATCAATGATACCAATCCGATCCTCATGGTCAAGCATGCCGAACATATCAAATTGATAGAAGTAGTCGAATCTCTATAAATCCGATTGATTATGATGCAATCAGCCACAAAAAACACTCAGCAAAAGGAGTTGTTCAAAAAGATCTTAATCCCGACGGATTTTAGTGAAGCTTCTTGGCAAGCCATCGAGCATGCACTTACAATCGCTAAAGCAGGACAGACCCGATTGATCTTTGCCCATATTCTTGATGCTCCACCCATCAACCCAGCGATCATTCCAGATCGCTATATCAAGGAACTACAAGCAGAAAGGATCAAAATGGTCCAGCAAAAACTGCAAGAATACGCTGATTATTGTGAAAGCGAAGCCCATGCTAATATCCTACACAAGAGCATGGTTATGCCCGGTAGAGCAGCTTCAAAGATATTGCAGATGGCACAAATGGAAAATGTAGACCTCATCATATTGGGGAGTGCAGGGGCCAGTCGCCTCATGGAAAGTGTCAGTCTTGAGGTCATAGACAAAGCGGAATGTCCCATTTTATCGATCCCTCAAAGGACTAAAAGTCAGCCTTTTACCCGTCTCATTTTCTTGCCGAGGAGTACCAATCAAAGTGAAGAGACGCTTAACTACCTCAAACAAGTATGTGCTAGCTATCAACTCTCACTCAATATTTCGGCTCCAGCTGTTGGCTCAGCTAAAAATTTGCTGCCTTTACATACAGTAGGACCGGAAGCTTTAGCTGCAATCATGCTTGATCATGACCCCGCTACACGGGTTCTACAAAAAAAATGGATTCAAACGCTTATACGCGATGAACATATGCCTCTTTTTGTTTTTCAATGCAAAAGCCATCTAAACAATGAAAGTCAGTAACCTAAACTCCATCTTCAAAGGCCTTGACGAACTGGGTCTTACCAATGCCAAAGGATTGATGTGGAATCTGTCCCCCGCGGAACTCATCACCGAAGCGATCAAAAATGGTGAAGGCCAGCTTACTGATACAGGTGCGATCATGTGGGATACGGGTAAGTTTACAGGTCGTGCGCCTAAAGACCGCTACATCGTCGATGATGGCATGACCCACGAAAATGTATGGTGGGGAGATATCAATCGTTCCTTTTCACAAGATGCATTTGATCGACTCTATCAAAAAATGATCAAAAGCCTCAGTCTCAAAAAATTGTATGTGCGTGATGCATATGCTGGAGCAGACCCTCGCTATAGACTCAAAGTTAGGATCATCGATACCCAGGCAATACATAATCTGTTTTGCTACAATATGTTTTTGCGGCCTGAGCCTTCCGAACTAGAAACCTTCCAGCCAGACTTTCGGATTTTAGCGGTGCCTGATTTCAAGGCCGATCCAAAAATAGATGGTACTCGTTCCGAGAACTTTGCCATTATCAACTTTAGCAAGCGTATCATCATAGTGGGAGGGACCGGCTATACTGGAGAAACCAAAAAGGGTGTCTTTAGCGTCTTAAATTTTTTGCTGCCAGAACGTAAAAACGTCCTCTCAATGCACTCTAGTGCCAATATTGGAGAAAAAGGTGATACCGCAGTCTTTTTCGGCCTTTCAGGAACGGGCAAGACGACCTTGTCAGCCGATAGTGACCGAGCGTTAATCGGAGATGATGAACACGGCTGGACCGATGAGGGTGTCTTTAACTTTGAGGGAGGTTGCTACGCCAAAGTGATCAATCTAAAAGAAGAAAACGAACCAGAGATTTACCGAGCGATCAAATTTGGGGCGATTTTGGAAAATACGCGCTTCTTCCCCGGTAGCAATGTCGTTGACTATGACAATGTAGACCTTACCCAAAATACTCGAGTATCTTATCCGATCAACCATATCCCCAATGCGGTGGAGCCATCTATGGGTGGACATCCCAAAAATATCTTCTTCTTGACTTGTGATGCTTATGGAGTATTACCCCCGATTTCACGCCTCAATAAAGGGCAAGCAATGTATCACTTTATCTCAGGCTATACAGCAAAAGTAGCTGGGACTGAGGAAGGTGTTACAGAGCCAGAGGCAGTATTTTCGGCTTGTTTTGGCGCGCCATTTATGCCACTTCATCCTACCCGCTACGCGGAACTCTTGGGCGAGAAAGTGACAGAACATAAAACGACTGTCTGGCTTATCAATACTGGCTGGACAGGTGGTCCATACGGGGAAGGGAGCAGAATCAAACTTCGTTACACACGGGCGATGATCCGCGCTGCCCTCAAAGATGAGTTAAATGAGGTATCCTACCGTACCGAACCCTACTTTGGTTTTGAGGTGCCGCAATCTTGCCCAGAGGTACCAACGGAGATCTTGGCCCCTAAGAGAACTTGGCGTTCTGGAACAGAATATGATAAAAAAGCTACATTTTTGGCAGAAACTTTCATTGAAAATTTTGCTCAATTTGCAAAAAACTCCAATCAGGAAATATTAAACGGAGGACCAAAAATTACCTCAAAACACCTATAAATAACTAACTGTCAATCAATTAAAAATATTCATTTATTATAAAAAGGCAGAGCGATAAAATTACCGCTCTGCCTTTTTATTGTTATTTTTGGAAATTCTTACAAAGCCTATTATATTTGATTAACCACACACACAGCCACGTTTTTTCTTCACATAGAAGAAAGCATCATAACACAAATCAATTTCAAGCCAGAAATTAATACAACAGCCCTTAACCCCTAAAGCGATACTACCTAAATATGAAATAACGGTTTTTACATTTTAGTCTTACACAACAGTTCCTCTACATTGAGGAAGATCATTTTTATGTGCTTGTGTAGCTTTCGTATTGCCTTAATACTTATTTGAAAGTATTTAGGATGGCCTATTTGTGGCCAAAAACAGCCAAAACTCCCTTAAACGACATGATTCAAATATGAAATAACACTTTTTACATTTTAACCCTTTACAACGGTTCATCTCTATTTAGGAAAAGGACTCCTTCACGATCGTGTAACTTTTGTTAGCGCCTTAATGCTCCCGACACAGCATTAAGCCCCTTTCTTTATGCCCAAAAGCTTCACAACTTTCTCCAATCCCAGATAGTACACACTGTTGGTTCACCCCGCTGCTCACCTTTAAAAGTCATCTAAAATGGCTTGAGGGGAGCTATTGCTTTTCATAAAAGGCTCAATACAACACAAACCAGACATTTGATAACACTTAGGAATCTTCATTAACATATGCGCAATAATAAACCCTATCTCCTCCTATTTAAGAGGTCTAGGCTCTTGCACAAAAATCTAAAAATAGCTTTTTGTCTAGGCCTCTTGAGCATTTTTTACCTTCACTCACCTTTATCCGCACAGAGTTTCGGAACAAGCGATCTTGACTTCAACGGCCAAGATGGTGTCAACAATGGCACCTCTTTGATGTTTGGACCAGATGGCAGATTATATGTTTTGTCTCTCAGTGGTGAAATCGACATCTATACCATACAACGTGATGGACAAGATGACTACGTCGTAACGGCTGCAGAAACTATCCTGACAGTCAAAAACATCCCTAATCATAACGATGATGGCAATAATTCTACTACAAATGATAGAGAAGCTACGGGCCTAACCGTTACGGGAACAGCGACAGAACCCATCATATATGTCACCTCGAGTGACCCAAGAGTGGGAGGACCAAGCGGAGATCAAAACCTAGATACAAATTCGGGGATCATTTCGCGCATTTCATGGAACTCCAGCACTAATACTTGGGCAACTGTGGACTTGGTGCGTGGATTGCCGCGCTCAGAAGAAAATCATGCGACCAATGGTTTGGAATTTGTAACCATTGATATGAATGGTACACTTACGGATTTTCTCATCGTTTCTCAAGGAGGTCATGCAAATGCTGGGGCTCCTTCAGATAACTTTGCTTGGACGCCTGAATATGCCTTATCTGCGGCAGTACTTTCGGTCAACTTGACGATGCTCGAAAATGTTGCTGTCTATCCAATCTTGAATGATGGTGGACGCAATTACATCTATGACATCCCTACTCTAGATGATCCCGATAGACCAAATGTTAATGGTATCAATGACCCAGATAATGCAGCATATGATGGTATCGATCCAGGTGACCCATTTGGAGGCAACGACGGTCTCAATCAGGCCATGATTGTCCCCAATGGCCCAGTGCAAATATTTTCTCCTGGTTACCGCAATACTTACGATCTAGTTATCACAGTAGACGGCAAAGTATTTGTTACCGACAATGGCGCCAATGGTGGCTGGGGCGGTCTTCCAGAAAACGAAGGTCTCCTAGATGGAAACGGTAATAGTCTCGTTACAAACAATTACGTCTCAGGCGAACCAGGCAGCAGTTCCCCCACAGGTGGCGAACAAGTTGATAATAAGGATCATTTAACGATGGTTACTGACAATATCCAGACTTATGCTTTTGGCAGCTTTTACGGTGGTCATCCGACTCCTACGAGAGCCAATCCAACGGGAGCTGGTTTGTACACAAATCCAACCGCAAACGGAACCGCAGGGGCACTTTTCAGAACATTGACCTATGACCCCGATGGTTCACGCCCCAATTCTACGACAAATCCCAGTATTGGACTACCAGCCAACTGGCCTCCGGTGCAAACGGCAAATCCAGTAGAAGGAGACTGGCGAGGGCCTACAGTCAGCAATCCTGACGGTCCTGATGATGTATTGATTACTGTTTGGAGTAATAATACCAATGGCATAGACGAATATACCGCCAGCAATTTTGGAGGTGCAATGCAAGGAGACCTAATCGCCGGTAAAAATGGAGGAGTCCTCAAACGAGTACAACTGACAAATACTAATACACTCGCAAACTTAAATGAGACTTTTGCTTCTAACCTAGGTGGAAACGCACTAGGAATTACTTGTAATAGTGATTCGGACCCATTTCCCGGGACTATCTGGGTTGCTCCTTTTAATGGTAGCATCAAAGTACTTGAACCACAAGATTTTGTGATTTGTATTTTACCGGGAGAGTCTGGTTATACAGCAAGTGGAGACAACGATAGTGATGGCTATACCAACCAAGACGAAATAGACAACAAAAGTGGCGTAGAAACAGACGAAGACGTAATCTGTAGTGGTAGCAATCAGCCAAATGATTTTGATAAATCAGCAGGAGGAACGCTCGTATCCGATCTCAATGATCCTGATGATGATGATGACGGGCTTAGCGACGCTAACGATCCCTTTCAGTTAGGTGATCCAACCACTGCTGGTTCCGATGCCTTCAACCTTCCTGTCATCAATGAACTTTTGTCAGATAATCCTACTTTGAAAGGCTACTTTGGCCTTGGGATTACAGGATTTATGAACAATGGCGCTGCTAATCCAAACTACCTCAATTGGTTAGATGTGATTGATGCAGGCCCCAATCCAAATGATCTTCTTGGCGGAGCTACTGGTACCGTAACCCTCCAAATGGGCGATGGGACAGCTGATGGCAATAGCAACAATCAAACCAAAGGATATCAATATGGGGTTAATGTTGATCAAGCCACCTCTGCCTTTGTAGTAGAAGGACGCTTGCTCAATTTTGATGATCCTCTCCAACTTTATGGCTCCAGCGCTCCCGCGAACGGGGAATTAGGACTCTTTATCGGAGATGGGACTCAAAGCAACTTCATCAAGTTTGTCTTGACTCAAAATGGTCTTGAAGCTATTCAAGAGATTGGAGATGCCCCTCAAGGTGCTGGTCTGAGTTTGCCTTTGACCGTCGCCAATCGTCCTAATAATGATATTATCATGCGGTTTGAAGTTGATGCTATAACTGGCGTCGTGACCCTCAAATACGCATTTGACAGTGGATCAACCTTCTTGACTTTGGGTTCGTTCAACGCCGGTGGTCCTATTTTAGCGGCCATTCAAAATGCAAACACACCACTTGCCGTAGGCTTTAGTGGTAGTTCAAAAACGAATGGAGTTGAGCTAGAAGGTTCGTGGGATTACTTAAATGTAAGTGGTGCTGCTCCGACAATCGCTCAGACCTTAGGAGATATCAGTAAGATAGTCAATGATCCTGCTGAAGACATTGATTTGAACAACTTTTTTGATGACGACAATGGAGTAGGCAATCTGACCTATACAGTTGAAAGCAACACCAATCCTGCGATTGGTGCATCTTTTGGCACTCCCACAAACCTACTCACCCTGACCTATCCCGCTACTGCGGCAAATACGGATATTACCGTTCGAGCTACTGATGGCTCTGGTCTCTTTGTAGAGCAGACTTTCAATGTTGATGTTGTAGATCCTCCAAGCGTACTATATAGAGTAAACGCTACGGGTCCAGCATATACCGATGGCGATGGGGAAGTCTGGGAAGCAGATAACTATTTCACAGATGGTAGCACCTATACCAACGCTAGCAACCCGATTGCAAACACAACAGATGATGTCCTTTACTATACTGAGCGTTATGGCAATTTTGATTATAGCTTCCCAGTAGCCAATGGAGATTATGTAGTAGAGCTACACTTTGCCGAGATCTATTTTGGTCAACCTGGTGGCGGTAGCGGCGGCGGTGTTGGTAGTCGTGTATTTGATGTCAATATCGAAGGCGGAGCCTTAGAACTAGAAGATTATGATATTTTCGACGATGTAGGTGCTGGTACCGCAGTCATCAAAACTTTCCCAATAACCATTACTGATGGTTCGATTGACATTGAATTTATTACAGTAACCAACAATGCAAAAGTATCTGCTATTGCCATTCTTGGTGCGCAAGCCAGTGGTACTCCTATCACCATCACAGGCACCGTCCCAGACCAAGTCAACAATGCCGGAGATGCTCTCATTGGTAATCTTGTAGTCATCGCCAACGGTGGTGATGGCAACCTCCAATACTCGGCTTCTGGTTTGCCGACAGGTGTATTTATGGAGCCTACCAATGGTAACATCTATGGTACTGTAGATCCAGGAGCAGCTTTAGGTAGCCCCTATTCGGTAACGGTAAGTGTAGATGATTCGGACACTGACCCAACGGATGTGGAAAGTTTCAGTTTCAATTGGACAATAAACAACGCAAGCGTTCCAGATCTATGGACAGATCAAACCGATATTGAAACCTATACGGCTCGTCATGAATGTACTTTTGTCCAAGCAGGAGATAAGTTTTATCTCTTTGGAGGACGTGAAAGCCCAGCTGATTTAGACGTATATGACTATCAGGCCAAAACTTGGACTACGATTGCGAGTTCTGCGCCGCAGGACTTCAACCACTTCCAAGCATTAGAATACCAAGGATTGATCTGGGTGATTGGTGCTTTCAAAACCAATGCATTTCCTAACGAGGTTCCCGCTGACTTTATCTGGGCTTATGATCCTGCAAATGATGTATGGATTCAAGGACCAGCTATCCCTACTAGCCGCAAAAGAGGCTCGGCGGGATTGGTCATGTACAATGACAAATTTTATGTCGTAGCAGGTAATACTGACGGCCATGATGGGGGTTATATCCCTTGGTTTGATGAATTTGATCCTGCAACAGGAGTTTGGACACCGATGGCTGATGCGCCTAGAGCGAGAGACCACTTTCACGCTACTGTAGTGGGAGATAAACTATACGTAGCGGGTGGCCGTGAATCAGGCGGAGGGAGCCTATTTGAACCCCTTATCGCAGAGGTAGATGTCTATGACTTTACTACAAATACTTGGTCTAGCCCGACCAATCTTCCTACTCCAAGAGCCGCTGCCGCTGTCATCAACTTTCAAAATCAAGTTTATGTCATTGGTGGTGAGATCGGTATTGACCTCCAAGGCAATGTGATCGACGATGCTCTCAAAACTACCGAAGCATACGATCCAATTGGGGGTTCATGGACCACTAAAGACGATCTACTCACCGAGCGTCATGGTACCCAAGGTATCGTCTCGGGTGACGGTATCCACATAGCCGCTGGCTCTAGCAGCAAAGGTGGCGCTGGTACGATGCAAAATATGGAGTTTTATGGTACTGACAATCCAACAGGAACTGCTTTGGTGGCTAGTAGTCCTAGTGCCCCTACCAGTGCGATCATTCCGACGGGTAGTAGTACAAATATCAATATCGCCAATACTGGTGGCAATACCGGTATTGTCATTACGGACCTCCAATTGAGTGGACCGGATGCCGCGGAGTTTAGCCTTTCAGGTAACTCATTTCGGATGATTGGCGTTGGCCAAACCTTAGGACTTATCGTTTCGCACAGCGGAACGCTAGACAATAAAACGGCAAACTTGACCATCACTTATGGCGATGGCAGTACGCAGGTGATCGGTTTGGCTAGTGGGCAAAGCACCGCTAGTATCCTCTACCGAGTCAATGCGGGTGGTGAATTAGTTGCCGCGAGTGATCCTGCTGATCCAGATTGGAGTGAAGACCTTGTAGCTACGCCTTCAGCGAATCTCATCCTCCCAGCTGGGACTAATATCTTTCAGACCCCTGCTGCTGCAGTGATTGATATGACAGATCCTTCCCTACCAGTAGGAACGCCTGTGTCTCTCTTCTCGCAAGAGCGCTGGGACCCTACTGCTGCCCCAGAAATGACGTGGAGTTTCCCTGTTACCGTAGGACAAGAAGTCGTCGTCCGCCTCTACTTTGCAGAAGTATTTGCAAGTATCACCGCTGCCGGAGAACGCGTCTTTGATGTCTCGATCGAAGGGAGTGTCCCTAGCAATCTGAGTGGGATTGATCAATTTGCCAGAAACGGCCTGAATGGAGCTTTTATGCTTTCCCATACTTTGACGATGACCGATGGCTCTTTGGACATCGAGTTTATTCACGGTATCGAAAATCCAAATATCAAAGCTATTGAGATCCTGACCGCTGCGCCTGTGATCAACAATGATCCTCCAGTAGCGACTAATCCTGGTACTCAATCAGGAGTAGAAGGAGATATTGTCAGCTTAGCAATTGTAGCAACTGATGTCGATGATTGTGGTGGTCTGACTTATCAAGCCACTGGCCTACCGGGTACCCTAACGATTGATCCCAACACAGGGGTAATCAGCGGTACTATAGACCAAGGGACCGGAGGTGGAATAGCTGGTGCATTCATTGAAAACAATGGATTGATCCTTTTTGAAGCCGAAACAGACTTTGTGGATCAGCCAAGTGGATTTGATCCATTAAATGAAAATGGAGTAGACTTTTTGATTGCTACCACCAATCATTTTGGCAATACCAATGGTCAAAACATCACCTATGATCTTCAAGTTGCTAATCCGGGTGTATATCGCATCCAGATGAAATCTAATTTCACAGGCACTAATGCCACTGAAGAAAATGATTGTTGGCTAAGAGTAGTCAATACAGCAGACGTTCACTTTTTTTGCGTCCAAGGTGGCACCATAGGTAGTACCACTGAGTTTGAAAACATCCTCAACGGAGGTGCGACAACTAAGACGATCTATTACCCTGCGGGGAACGCGATGGGACGTACCGATCACGGTAACGAAAACCCTGGTAATAGTGGTTACTTCAAAGGATACCGTAGCGGTGGCGGAGGTAATAAGTGGGATGTTAAAACCATTGACAATAATGGATTCCCGATGTACGCCTACTTCCCAACTGCAGGTGATTATACCTTAGAGCTATCTGAGCGTTCTGCAGGGCATAAAGTAGATAGACTAGCTCTGACTCATGTCGATCTAGTAAGTACCGGCGTACCGACGGCGACCCTAGATGGCGCGCCTTCTCAGCAAGCAGTAGGTGGTGTCTTAGGCGCCTCTCTAAATAGCCCTTACAGCGTAGATATAACGGTTACCGATAACTGTGTACCACCCGCAAGCAGCGTCATCAACTTTGACTGGATTGTCAATGATGTAGCCCCTAACGGAGTACCTTCCGCCTTAGTAGAAATCCTTCCAGGCGCCGGCTTAGGCTCAAGCACTTTTGGCGGGAATAGCAATCTATCGATCACCAATACCTCCACGGGTAATCTTGAAATCGTGAGTGTCAGTTTTGACTTTAGCACGGGTATGTTACCTGATATGGTATTTGATCCAGTAGCTACTGGCGGAGATGCCACTGCTCAGTGTTTTACGCCAAATCCAGCTTTTGCAACTGCTACAGGCTTGATCGCACCGGCTGATGCCTGTGTAGATCCCTTTAGCCAGCCATACAATGGCGGTTTTGATGCCATGAGTATGAGCTTTAGCGACTTCGATCCAGCAGAGCAATTTACTTTCTCAGTAGATATTGATCCAAACTCTATCCAAGGCGTCCCTGGCGCTGGAGGTGCGGGTTCAGTTTCGGGCCTAGAATTGACGGGTTCTACTATTACGATCACTTTCAACGACGGTACGACTCTTACTTCTAGCATCTATGAAGATGGTAGTCTTGGCGGCGGTGAAGCAATCATTGCTCCTAATGCGCTCCCTGCACCGAGCATATCGGCAGTAGGGGTTGGCGTAGGTCCAACCTGTGTGAGTGATCCTAACCAGACGATTGAGCTTAGCGGTACGCCGAACGCTTTTGTCTCCTTGATGGTACTAGACACTAGGATGTACATCCAATCAGGAGCGGCACCATTTGTACCGCTTGTACCTGCCGCAGAGTTGCCATACCTACCTAATGAGATGATGGCCAAAGCCTTGTACACAGCACAAATTGGCGCGGGTGGTACGGTCCAAATACCTGTCAGTTTATTACAAACTACGGGAGACCCTGCGGGGAGTCCTGATGGTGGATTGAACTACTTAGTAGCAGTTGTCTCCGATCTCCCTTATGCTGTGGATCAGCAAGTGAGTATGACTTCAAATGTATTGGTCCTAGATGTTGATCCAACTTGTGCGGCTAACAATGCGAGTCTTAGCATCAATGCTACGCTCCAAGCTAGATCAGATTATAGCGGCGATTATGCTGTTAAGCTCTACGACCCAACTGACGGAACTTTGCTTTATGATCTAAGCGCCACTGCTGATGCAGCTGGAGATATGATAATCGCAGGAGTTGCGCCAGGTACTTATGAGGTGGGGGTCAAATACAGTAATTCATTACAAAAGGTACAGACCTTGACTTTGGCTGCTGGCACCAACACTACTTCGGTAGGACAGCTAATCATGGGAGATGCTAATAATGACAACCTCGTTTCATTAGCGGACTTTTCCATACTCGCATTTTCATACAACGCTCTACCAGCTTCTGCCTTCTTTGATGCTAGAGCAGACTTTAATGGCGATGGAATTGTCAGTGCATTGGACTTTTCCTTGCTGGCGTTTAACTATAATCTTGCGGGTGAAAATCCGACTAACTAAGGCTATCGACCTTCGGCAAATATTTGCCGAAGGTCGAATTTTCATTAGCCTCCTAGCCAAAAATAATATGATTCTATCTAAAGAATATATCACAAAAATGTTGTACGACCTCGACTACAGATATTCAACATCACTACTTCCTAATCTGGCCTAATATGAAAATTTCACCTTATTTATTTCAAGGAGGATTAGCCCTGCGAGAAAAGCAGAAGTTGATCCAACCTTTTCTTAGTATCCTTTGCTTATTCTTTTTCATGGCCTTTGGGCTCACTTCTGCTTTAGCACAGGTGAGTATCACAGGCACCCCCTCTGCTGACCCAGTCAATATTGGGGACAATATTACCTTAGATATTGAAGTAGATGCAGGAGTCATAGACCTAAATACTGTCGCAATTAATCTTAATTTCGATCCTGCCGTTTTTCAAATTACAGGGAATACTCCCGGCACGACATTGCCTACTTCTCTAGGACTAATTATTGATAATACAAATGGTAATTTCACTTTCTCGGCAGGGATCTTATCTCAAGGAGCAAGTGTAAATGGCAATTTCAACCTCATTAGTCTAGACCTAAATGTAGTGGGAGGCTCTGGTGTTTCAAGCCTTGCATTTGTTACAGGTGCTGGCAATACAGAAGTGCTACTAGCTGGTAATGCTGTAAATTTCACCGCCTCAGACATTGACATTACAATTGTAAACCCTAACCCGCCCTTCCAGCTATGTATTGCGTCTGGCTCGGTAGGGCTGACTGCTTTTGGCCGTACTTTTGAGCAGGATAATGCTAACACAGGAGCTACTGCTCACCCAACCCGTACTGCAGGCAAAAAATATGGTGCCTTTAGTAATCCAATAAGCGGCACTACTCCAGGAAGTCCTGAGGAGCTCCTTTTCCAAAAGGAAATTTACGGTGGAGCTGGCGGCAATAACCCTAGCTTTTCCTATGATATTCCAGTAAGCAATGGTACCTACGCCGTCGATTTATACTTTGCGGAGGTTTTTCATCCAAGTTCAGGAGGGAGAATTTACGATGTGATCCTTGAAGGTCAAGTTATTCTAGACGAATATGATCTAGTAGATCCAGTGAAGGATGGGCTCAGTTCCAACCAAACCGCCATCACTCGTACCTATTACGTTGATGTGAATGATGGGGTACTATCGGTTGGAATTGGTCCAGCATCTATAGACAACGGTAAGCTCGCTGGACTATGTGTAACAGAAGTTAGCAATGCCAATTTATTGCCATTATCTAATATTGGCAACCTGAGTGCAGATGCTACAGTTGCTACTGCTATCTCTTTGAATATTAGCGATCCTGAAAATGATAACCTTACAGTTACTTTATTTGGTTTACCTGCGTCCTTAAGCTATAATAGTGGTACAGGACAAATAGAAGGCACTCCAACTGCATTAGAAGCTGGTAATCACACCATCAATGCAATCATTAGCGATGGAACCAGTTCCGCAATTACAGAGGAGTTTACTTTAACAGTTAATCCTCCTATTGCTGATACACCTCCAACTATTGGAGCGATCAATGATGTCGAAGTCAATGCGGGCGATGATATCAATGTAGCCATTATAGTTACAGATGATAATAATCCTGCGGCAACAATAGAGATTTTTGATATTAGTGCTGGAGGCACTAATAATCCTTTCAATCCAACCGCCGCTATCTCTGGATATACCTTTACTGATAATGGAGGTGGTAACTATGCTTTGGCATGGACCACTAGCTCGGCAGATGGACGAACTTACTTAGCTCGAGTCACCGCTTCTGATGGAGTAAATGTTCCAGCCACAGAGGAGGAGTTTAAGATTGATATCGCCCAAACGATTCCGGGAACGATCCTAGCCAACACCTTCACCAATCCTGATCCATGGTACGGAGGGAATCCTGTAAGCCCCTTTACAGTAGCGATCGAACTAGCGGGTAATATCGGCTGGATTGGTGCAGGTGAGTTTGTAGAATATGCCGTCAACATACCGACTGCCGGGACTTATGATGTTACCTTCAATGCTTCTAATGGTAGCGGTGCAAATGGGTCTTCCACCAATATTAATATTCTAGAAGAAGGAAATAATATACCTATCGGTACTGTTACAGTTCCTAAAACCGGCTGGACTCCTTTCATAGACTATACCATTTCAATTCCTTTTGCCAATACTGGTCTTCAAACCCTTCGCTTAGAGTTTGATGGTGGAGTCAATGTGCAGCAAATGGTTTTTGCTCCCCCAGCCAATAGTAATACCTCACCCGTAGTTACAATTACGTCTCCGACGAACGCTACCACAGTTATCGATGGTACAAGCGTCAATTTTGTGGGCACAGCCAATGATCCTGAGGACGGAGACATCAGCGCAAATTTGAGCTGGGAATCTGACCTTGACGGTGCAATCGGTACTGGAGCAAGTTTTAATATTGCAAGCTTGAGTGTTGGCACGCACACCATTACTGCTAGCGTAACCGATAATGATGTTATCAATCCATTGTCTGGCGATGCAAGTATTAGTCTAGAGGTTGTTCAAGCAGTTGCTTTGCCTTTGTGCCTTAATGTTGGCAACAATTTGGCCACAGCCTTAACTGCTTTTGGGCGCAGCTTCGTAGTTGACAATCCGTATTTAGTCAACAGCGGCGGTACCTTCAACAAATTGGGGACTCCGATCGATGGTACCGTTCCGGGAAGCGGAGAAGCAGAGCTTTTCCAAACAGAAAATTTTGGCAGTCCACTTAGTTATGAGATCCCTACAGGGGACGGTAGTTTTACGGTTGAGCTCTACTTCGCAGAACTCTATATTGGACTTCCAGGTGGTGGTTCTGCTCTTGGAACTGGGGACAGAATTTTTGATATCGATGTAGAAGGTACCATCGAATCTGGTATCGATATGTTTGATACTTATGGCCCTCTTACTGCATTTACCAAAACCTATGCAGTAAGTGTTACAGATGGCGTACTAGATATTGATATCACGGCATCTATAGACAATGGCAAGTTGGCGGGTATATGTATCACCGAAACCGCCAACTTCACCGCTAATGCTGTGCCCACGATTTCCATCACTCCAGTAGCAGATATCTTAGACTGCGAAAATGATGGAGAAGACGTTACGCTGGTAGCGGACGCCAATGATCTCGAACAAGGCAATATGGACGCCATCATCGTTTGGAAAGATGATCAAGGCACTGTCGTCGGTACAGGAGCTAGTTTAGCCTTAACTGGCCTTACGGGTTCGACCACTTACACTGCCGAAGTTAGCGATGCGACTCCAGCACTCGCCTCTGCTACTATCACCATAAATGTCATCGCCAATACTGTCCCAGTACTCACAGCTACCTCAGCGACACCTGGCAGCATAACCGTAGGCTCCTCAGTGGCCCTTACTACCACTGCTGCTGATACAGAAGATGATGACAATAGCCTTGTGGTAAGTTGGAACTCTGATCTAGATGGCCCATTGGGCACAGGATTGAGCCTCAATGTTAGCAGCTTGACAGAAGGGACGCATACCATTACCGCTTCGGTAACCGATGCTTGTAGTGAAACGACAACGGCAACTGCCACTGTGATCGTCAATGCTGCGACCAATAATCCTCCGGTAGTTAGTATTACTTCCCCAGCTGATGGAGCGACGATCAACCGTAATGTTAGCACTGCCTTTAGTGCCACTGCTACTGATGTTGAAGATGGTGCGCTCACTTCAAGTCTCACTTGGAGTATCACTCCATTCGAATCTTCCTTCGCAGGATCAGGCGGTTCTTTTAACACGAGCATCTTTGTGCCTGGTACTTATGTCATCCAAGCCAGTGTTACTGATTCGGATCTCAATACTGTAACTGAAGACATTACTATAACTGTTCCGGGACCAGACATTGATTTCACCTCTCCTGCTAATGCCTCCACAGTAGTGGGAACAGATATTCAAGTTACTTGGACTGCAGCCAACATGTTCTTAGACAATACTTTCCAAGAGCATTTTCATCTCTACGTCAATCCTGCTGACCCCAACAATCTTGACCCTAACGACCGTATTTCTACGGCCTCTCAGATTGGACAGTTGTTCTGGGACCTTAGTGCCGCGGACGGGGTCGTAATCGGTAATAATACCGTAGTCATAGTTGGTGCTGAAAGTGGACATACTGAGTTTACCAATGCTGAAGCGCGTAGCCAGGTAGACTTCACAGTTATAGCTCCTGGTTCGCCAATCGCCAGCTTTACGGCTACACCGAACCCTGCCAACTGTGCTACTCAGGTAGCATTTGACGGTAGTGGTTCTTCTCACAGCGGACCTTTCAACATTGTTTCCTACGAATGGGACTTTGATTACGACGGTACCACCTTTGATATAGATGCTAGCGGGAGCACAAGCGATAATACTTATAATGCCTTTGGAACTTTTGATGTTGCCCTACGGGTAACGGATGATCAAGTACCAGCATTGGAAAACATTCAAATCGTTTCGATCAACTTGACTTCCTCTGCTCCTACTTCGGTAGCGGGTGGTCCTTACAGCATCGTATTAGGTGCCGACCTCCAACTGGATGGCAGCGGTTCTTCGGATCCTGATGGTGCTTGTAGCGATGTAATCACCACTTGGGAGTGGGATTTGGATGGCAACAATGATTTTCTCGATGCCTATGGAGAGCAGCCACTAGTGTTAGCTTCTGCACTTTCGACCCTCGGTCTAGGTGTTGGCAATCATACTGTCCAGCTGAGAGTAACTGACTCTCAAGGCTTGACCAATACTTCATCCGGAGCTTTGAGCATCCTTTCGCCCGGTGGTCCAGTAGCGACTTTTACTGCTACTCCCAATCCGGTAGAATGTGGCGTATCAGTTGCCTTGGATGGCAGCGCTTCTAGCCATAGTGGTCCTTTTAATGTCGTTTCTTACGAATGGGATTTTGACTATGATGGCACCACCTTTATGGTAGATGCTAGCGGTACGACTGCTAGTACTAGCTATCCTACGATTGGTTCTTATCAAGTAGCCCTGCGGGTAACGGATGACCAAGCTGTCCCAGAAACAAACATCTTGGCACAAGCGGTAAATGTTACCACTTCTACTGCTCCTATTTCCTTAGTGGGTGGTCCTTACAGCATCAATCTCGGGGATGATCTAATCCTTGATGGTAGCGGTTCATCTGATCCTGATGCAGCTTGTGGCGACAATATCGTCTCCTATGAATGGGAACTCAATGGCGACGCTAGCTTTGATGACGCTACCGGCGCTCAACCGACTATAACAGCCTTAGTGCTAGGTACACTTGGCCTTGGGGTCGGTACCCATACAGTAGAATTGAGAGTAACGGATTCACAAGGTTTACAAAATACAAGCTCTGTTAGTCTTGATATTTTAGCCTTGAGTACGGATGTATTCTTTACGATTAATCCAGCGCTTTCAAATGTAAATGAAAACGATGTATTCACTGTCATTGTAAATGTCGAAACCAATACTCAAGACATCGATCTAGCGGAGGTTCATCTGAGTTTTGATCCGACTGTTCTGCAAGTTCAAAATCTCACCAATTTGGCTTCCGCTCAATTGCCTTTGACGATCATCAATCCAACACCTAATAATGTTGCCGGTACGATAGATTTTGCAGCGAGCAAATTACCTCCGGGATTTCCTAGCGGTAATTTTGATCTGCTTCAGATTGAATTTGTCGCCATAGGAGGCCCAACGACTAATATTGATTTCACCTTTGGAACACCTGCCACGATTGCCACTTTTGCTTTCCAGAATGTACTCACTGGCACTACTGGAGCAACAATCAACGTTACGGAGAATCCGGAACTGGTCATCACGCCAAATGCCTTCAATGAAGCACTCATCTCAGGCAATAACACGACAAACACTTTTGTCGTCAGTACAAGTGATGCCACTCCCCTACCACTGGACCTGAATCTCACCGATGATGCCAATGCACCAGACTGGCTAGTGATCAATCCTACTAATGACGGTTATACAATTGATGCTACTGGCTTAGCGGCTGGTAACTATACTGCCACAATCACCGCAACGGGCACTGGCTATGACGATGCTTTCGCGACCGTCAATCTAGTAGTTACAGCTGCCGGCATCCCTACTGCTTTTGTAGAAGTGATACCGGGTGGAGGTTTAGGAGCTAGCACCTTCGGTGGAACGGATAAATTCATCATCACAAACCAATCAACTGGTGGACTTCAGATCACAGGAGTATCGATCGATCTCAGTACCGGTCTTTTGCCAGATATGGTTTTTGATCCTACGGGGTCAGGTGGAGACGCAACGGCTCAATGCTTTACACCAGGTGCAACTGCCGCTCTCGTGGGGGTCGTAGTTCCGGCCGATCCTTGTGTCGATCCATTTAGCGTTCCTCGTCAAGGAGGTTTTGATGTGATGAGTATCGACTTCACCGAATTTGACCCAAGTGAAAGCTTTGGTTGGGTAGTCGATTTGGATCCCAATAGTATCCAAGGTGTCCCAGGCGCAGGCGGTGCCGGAAGTGTTTCGGGTTATGAATTAGTTGGCGCTACCGTCTCGGTAACGTTTAGCGATGGTAGCACCTTAGTAGGCAATCTTTTTGAAGAAGGCTCTTTAGGTGGCGCAAATGCCTTGATCGCTCCCAATGCAACCGTAGCTCCGAGTATTGCAGTGGTGGGAGTAACTCCTACTCCTGCTACCGTGATCGACGCAAACCAAACGTTCACGATTAGTGGTACCCCTGGCGACAATGTTACGCTCCTACAAATGGATGCGCGTACTTATATCGCTTCTGGAGCAGCCCCATTCAATGTACCTGATGTAACCTACTACGCCAATGATGCCATGAGCGGTAAGTTTTTGTACTCAGCCGTAATTGGAGCAGGTGGTACAGTAGATATTCCCGTAACCTTAGTCAGAACGCCTGGCACTCCAGTAGGTAGTCCCGATGGTGGTGTCAATCATTTCATCGCTGTAACACATACTGGAGCTTATAGCTCAGTCTTACAGACGAGTGCGACTTCCAATCCTATCATCTTACGCTATGAGCTTGGTATTCCATCTGCCTTTTTGGAGGTGATACCGGGTGGTGCCTTAGATGCTAGCACTTTTGGTAGTCCTGATAAATTTATCCTCACCAATCAGTCAACAGGTGATGTACAAATCACAGGCATCTCGATTGATCTTAGCACTGGTTTATTGCCAGACATGGTATTTGATCCTACTGGTACAGGTGGAGACGCAACTGCTCAATGCTTCACAGCGGGTCCTGATGCGACAACGGTTGGTTTGATCGCACCGGCTGATGCCTGTATAGATCCCTTTAGCCAGCCTCGCCAAGGAGGATTTGACGTCATGACTATTGATTTCAATGAATTTGATCCAACTGAGAGCTTTGGCTGGACCGTTGACCTCGACCCTAATAGTATTCAAGGGGTTCCTGGTGCTGGTGGTGCGGGTGCCGTTTCAGGTTACGAATTGATCGGTGCGACCATAACCATTAGCTTTAGCGATGGTAGCACTTTAGTAGGTAATCTATTTGAAGAAGGAAGCTTAGGCGGTTCTAATGCCCTTATCGCTCCTACTCCGACAGTGGCTCCTAGTATAGCCGTAGTGGGTACTCCTACTACTCCTGCAACTGTTGGCGATCCCAACCAAACGTTCACGATTAGTGGTACCCCTGGCGACAATGTTACGCTCCTACAAATGGATGCCAGAACATATATCGCCACTGGAGCGGCACCCTTCAATGTGCCCGATGTAACGTACTACGCTAATGAAGCCATGAGCGGCAAGACTTTGTACTCAGCCGTAATTGGAGCTGGTGGCACAGTTGATATCCCAGTAGTATTATTGAAGACTGTTGGTACACCAGCAGGCTCTCCTGATGGTGGTACGAATCACTTTATCGCGGTAACGCATACAGGCGCTTACGGCAGTGCGATCCAGACGAGTGCGACCTCCAATCCGATCATCTTACGCTTTGAGCAAGGAGCGACTTTGGACGGCAATTTGAGCATCCCGACCCTCTGTACAGGTGAGACGGTAATCGTTCAGGCTTATATGCCGGGAACCAATACTTTGGTCTATACTGGTACAGCTCCTTATGTCAATGGCAGTGGTTTTGTCATGACGGGTTTCCCTGCGGGAACCTTTGACCTCTATCTCAAGGTAGACGGCTATCTCCAAAGACTACGAGCCAACTTCGTCTTTACTGATGGTGGTATAACTACAGTAGGTTTTGCCGTTCTGCTTGCAGGAGATGTAGATGGAGACAATGATGTAGATATCAATGACTTTACTCTCTTCAGTGCTGCTTACTTAAGTGCTGATGGTGATCCCAACTTCAATCCTTCAGCTGACTTTGATTGTAATGGCGTCATAAATCTTCAAGATTTCACGCTGCTCAGTCCTCAATTCAATACCACTGGAGAACAACCTTAATCATACCATCGAAATTCAATAGAAAAAACAATAAATAAATCATGAGAAATATTCTCAAATCATTCATAATAAGCGCTGGCTGTCTGTGCTTGCTAATGTTGCCGCAATTATTGCGAGCGCAATCGGCAGTGGTGGACTTTGTGCCCAACCCACTCAACAGTGTGGTCAATAATGGGAGCACCTTCGCCGTCGCGATAGAGGTAGAGACCAATGGTCAAGCTACCGCTGGTGCTGAGATTCACCTTGACTTTGATCCGACCTTTCTGGAAGTGCTCTCAGTTACAGGCGGTACTTCACTACCGATTCCGCTGATCCCTATGCCAAACTTTGATAACGGATCAGGCACTATTGATTTTGCCGCTGGTACCTTTGGAATTCCCGTTAGCACGGATTTCACGTTTGTTACCATCACTTTCGAGGCGAAAGCGCTTGTCAGTAGTACGGCGATCACTTATGCGACCTCTGGCTTTCCGAGGATCACTTCGACCTCTGTTGCGGGGATAAATACCTTGAATCAAGCGATCCCTTTTAGCGTTTCGATCGTTGATCCTTGTGTCATCAACACCAGCGGCTTAGTCGTCAGTGCTTGTAACGATGGCGGTACTCCAAGTGATCCGAGCGATGATACCTTTAGCTTTAGTATCAACCCTACGGGAACTGATATTGGGACCACTTATACCGTAAGCGGTGATGTATCAGGTGCTGGCACCTATGGTATCCCTAACAACTTCGCGGGTCTTCAAGCAGGTGGTGGAGATCTCTCAGTAGTAATTACCGATGATAATAGCGCCGGCTGTTCGATCAGCTTTACGGTTAGCGATCCAGGTAGTTGCTCTGCTAGCTGTACCCTCACGGATGCAGGTCTCAGCAACGTAAGCTGCAATGACAATGGTACGCCTAATGACCCAACGGATGACTTTATCACCTTTAGTCTCAATCCTACGGGAGCCAATATTGGTGCTAGCTATAGTGTAAGCGGTGATGTTTCTTTTGCCAATGTTTCTTACGGTCCTTTTAGCTTTCTTACCCTTCCGGGAACGGCTGGTCAAGGCGATCTAAATATCACCTTAACAGATGTTTCTGATCCGAGCTGCCAGTTATCTGTCAATATTTCTGATCCGGGCACTTGCTCTAACTCATGCGACATCACAGCCTCTGGCTTGAGCAATATCCAATGCAACGACAATGGTACCGCTGCTGACGCGAGTGATGACTTCATCAGTTTTGATCTCAATCCTACAGGATTTAATCTCGGTGCGAGTTATAGCGTAGCGGGTGCCACTGCTACTGGCACTTATGGACAAGTTTCTAGTTTCACTACTGCGGCTGGCACAGCTGGTGCAGGGGATGTAGCGATTACAATTATTGATGCCAATAACGGGGCTTGTACGTTCGCTGAAAGCGTAACTGATCCCGGTACTTGCTCTAATCTATGTGATATCACAGCTTCTGGCTTGAGCAATATCCAATGTAACGACAATGGTACCCCAGCCGATGTGAGCGATGACTTCATTAGTTTCAACCTCAATCCTAGTGGCTTTAATCTAGCGGCAACCTATACCGTTTCTGGGGCAATTGGCACAGGAACTTATGGTAGTACGGCTAGTTTCACCACTGCTGCTGGTACTGCTGGTGCAGGTGATCTCTCCATTATGATTGTAGATGGTAACAGTGGGGCTTGTACGTTCGCGGCTAGCGTGACTGACCCAGGTGCTTGTTCTAACGCTTGCGATATCACCGCTTCTGGTTTGAGCAATATCCAATGCAACGACAATGGCACCGCCGCTGACGCGAGTGATGACTTCATCAGTTTTGACCTCAATCCTACAGGATTTAACCTTGGTGCAAACTATAGCGTAGCGGGTGCCACTGGTACTGGCACTTATGGTGGCACTTCTAGTTTCACTACTGTGGCTGGCACAGCTGGTGCAGGGGATGTAGCGATTACAATTATTGATGGCAATAACGGTGGCTGTACGTTCGCTGAAAGCGTAACTGATCCCGGTACTTGCTCTAATCTATGTGATATCACAGCTTCGGGTTTGAGCAATATCCAGTGTAATGACAATGGTACGCCGAGCGATCCTAGCGATGATTTTATCACTTTTGACTTAAATCCGGTAGGCAATGCTTTAGCGACAACTTACAGCCTTACCGGTGTTACGGGTAGCGGCACATATGGACAAGTTTCAAGTTTCTCTACAGCTAGCGGTAGCGCAGGAGCAGGAGACATCAATATCTCTATCGTAGATGCAAACAGTGGGGCTTGTACTTTTGCAGAGATCATTACTGATCCCGGCACTTGCTCTGACCAATGTCTGATCAGCGATCTAGGCTTGAGCAATATTCAATGTAATGACAATGCCACAGACACAGATCCGGCCGATGATTATATCACTTTCGCTCTCAATCCAACTGGCAATGGCTTAGGAACTACTTATAATATGCCAGCAGGCTTCAGCCCTTCGACGGGTACCTATGGAGTGCTAACTAGCTTTAGCACGACTACTGCTACGGCAGGAGCGGGCGATATCAGCCTGACGATTACAGATGCAACTGACAATGCTTGTACGGGTACGATCACAATCAGTGATCCGGGTAGTTGCTCTAACGCAAACAATGTGCTGTTTAGCATCGGTTCTGATGGTGGTATCACTTGTGGTAGCCTACTGATCCCGGTAACGGTAACCAACTATACCGACATCCTAGGTGGTCAAGGTTCTATTTCTTGGGACCCTAACGTAATCACTTTGTTATCAACTTCAGATTACGGCATTTCAGATATTGTACCCGCTAGCTTCAACACACTACCAGGCGGCGAGATCACCTTTTCTTATGATGATGCAACCTTTACGGGCAAAAGCCTGACCGATGGCGATACGCTCTTCATCATGGAGTTTGATGTGAGCGGTCCACTGGGTGGAACGACAAGTATTCAGTTTTCGAATACTGTAAGTGCATTATTGTTTGACCTCGCGTTGAATAGTCTCACTCCCTTGACGAATCCTGGTAGTATTAGCATCCCGAATTCATCTAGTATCAGTGGTAATGCGGTTTCTGAACTAGGAGCTGTGATCAATGGCGTAAGCTTTAAGATGTCTGGGACGGACAATCCGCCTATCCAAACGGGTAATCCAGGATACAATTTCAGCTTTACTCGATGCGGCACTAACGAAATCGGTGCTTTTAAGAACAATGATGTAGACTTAGACAATGGTGTCAACACTTTAGATATCATTTTGATCCAAAGACAGATCCTGAATATTGCGCCGCTGAGCACTCCATACAAAAAGATTGCCGCCGATGTCAGCAATAATGGCTCGATCGAAACGCTCGATATTATCTTCATCCGTCAGATGATCTTGCAGCAACGTCTCGCTTTCCCTGAACCCGGTGGCTCTAATGCGCTAGGAGCGGGTACTCGCCTATGGGCCTTTACCCCTAGTGATTATGTATTTAGCGATCCTAATTCATTCGCTTTTGATACTTCTCGGGTTTATAATCCTATGAATCCCATGAGCGATCAAGATTTTATCGGGATGAAGTTGGGAGATGTAAATAATAGCTGGGATCCAAATGTCGCCAAAACCGGAACGGTCGGAGATGTCGCTTTTGAGATGCAAGACGTACAGAGTCAAGCCAACGAGGTGATTAGCATCCCAGTATCAGTCAAAGACTTCCAAAACATTGCTGGATATCAGTTTACGATGAGCTGGGACCCAAGTGTACTATCGTTCCTCGAAGTGGAGAACAAAAATCTCCAAACCAACTTTGGCGAAAACAGTGTGCAGGAAGGACATCTGACGGCTAGTTGGAATGATCCGAATGCACAGGCAATCAGCCTTAATGATGGTACTGAAGTTTTTGAGCTTCGCTTTCAAGTTGTAGGTGAGCTTAACACTCAGACTGCGCTTGCGATCAACTCCTTTTTGACCAAGAGTGAAGCTTATAATGCTAATCTCGATATGCTAAATATTGTCAGTAGCCCAGCTACGATCACTTTAGGTAGCACCACGGCAGTAGACCCGACTGAGAATAATGGCTTTGGACTTTATCAAAATGTTCCCAATCCATTTGGTCAGAGTACCGATATCATCTTTGAGTTACCAGAATCCAATCTTGTAACCATCGAGATCTACAACAATGTCGGCCAGATCATTCGCACTTATGAGGGACGTTATCCTCAAGGTAAGAGTCAGATCCGTTGGGATGGCGCTAATGAAACAGGCATGAAAGTGAGTGCAGGCATCTACTATGCCCGCATGAAATCATCTTCTTTCAACGGTACTATCCAGATGCAGCGTAGCGCACAGTAAACTTAGTTATTGCGATCAGTGGGATGCCTACTGGTCGCAATAGTTTTTACCAAACCACCAATATTTACCAAATTTAAGCAAACATGAAAGTTTCATTTTTACTCAACCTATTTCTGTTGTCTACCTTTGGGCTTAGCCTGATGGGACAAGGACTTATTTTCACAGTCAACTCTACTAGTGAATTACCGGGTAGTCTAGTAACAGTTGATGTCACGGCAGATAATATCGTCGGAATTGCTGGATATCAAGGCACGATTCTCTATGATGAAAGTGTGCTCGACTATGTTAGCGCAGCAAGCACAATTCCAGGCGGTTTAGCCCCAGCAGCCCCCAATGGCACGACTATTCCCTTTGGATCAGTTACTTTTTCCTATTTTGAGCCAGCAGCAGGTACTAGTGGAGGCATAACTAGAGATGATGGTACCATTGTCTTTCAGATCAATTTTCAAATCAAACCAACCGCTCTTATTGGTACTATAACTACAATCAGTCTCGGTAGTACGCCTGTTGCCTTAGAATATTATGATGCCACTTTGATCCCACTTACCCCAATAGCAAATTCCGGCACAGTCGGCGTAGGCGCCAACTTTCCCGTCGAAATGCTTGATTTCCAAGCCAAAGCCAAAGACGGTGTTGCCCAACTAGAGTGGATTACCGCTAGCGAAGAAGGTAATGACTACTTTGAAGTACAAAAGAGCGAAAACGGAGAGGATTTTTTCCCGATCGGCACCGTAAAAGGAGCTGGCAATAGCCAAGAACACACCTATTACAACTTTGATGATCCGATCAGTGCAACAAATCTATACTACCGACTTTTGCAAGTAGATTTTGACGGTACGACCAGTTTGTCTGATGTAGTAGAGCTAAGCGTAGAAGCAGCAGCGAATGATTGGATTCAGGTATTCCCGAACCCTAGCGAAAATGTTACGCAAATACGTCTTGAAAACTGGGAAGACCTCAACCAAAATTTCCGCATTCAGCTCTTCTCTATCGACGGTAGAATGATGATGGAGGAGCGTATTGAAGGCAGTAAGTTAGTAACCGATTATAGCTTAGGTGTAGCCCAATATCCTAGAGGTTCCTACCTACTCAAAGTAACCAATGCGTTGGGCAAGACTTCTCAAAATCTCTTGATTCTGAATTAATCCCTTACATTTTAGAATGACTCTGTATTAGCTTTATAGTGTCACCTATGCCTTTGGATTTACTACCTTAACGTAAATTCAAAGGCACTTTATATTTGAGCACCTCCCATTCACATACCGAAGATGGTTTTTTTCAAAGCCTTTTCAATGAACGCACCGAGCTATGGTTTGCGGCTATCTGCGGATTGGCATTAGCAATCGGTTTTGGGTTTTCTTTTGTAGCGACGATTCCCCTTTTTATCGTACTAGGTTTATATCTACTCGCTTATTTCTTTGGCGGTTTTTTTACGCTATTTGATGCTTGGGAATCATTAAAAGAGGGGAAATTTGATATAGATTTCTTGATGCTTTTAGCTGCCGTTGGCGCTGGTATATTGGGAGAATGGGCCGAGGGAGCGCTACTGCTATTTTTATTTAGTTTAGGGCATGCTCTGGAGCACTATGCGATGGGTAGAGCCCGCAAATCTATCGCAGCCTTGGCGGATTTGAGTCCTAGCACTGCAATTATGGCTGATACGCAGGCAGCAGTGGCAGTCGAAGACTTACAGCTATTGGATCGTATTTTGATTCGGCCTAATAGTAAGATTCCGGCCGATGGGGTCGTGGTCAAAGGACAAAGTAGCGTCAATCAAGCCGCCATCACGGGTGAAAGTATGCCTGTCGATAAGTTTCCCTGGCAGGGAACGCTAGAACAAATCCCCACGATCGAGCAACTAGATCCAACTCATAGGGTTTTTGCCGGGACGCTCAACGGCAATTCAGCCCTCGAAGTCTTAGTAAAACGGAAAGCAGAAGACTCCACTTTGTCGAGGCTGATCCAACTCGTTCGCGAAGCGGAACAACAAAAATCTCCGACTCAGCATCTTACCGATCGTATCGAACGCTATTACGTACCCGCAATTTTGATTCTGGTACTGCTACTCAATTTTGCGTTTTTGGTGATTGACGAGCCATTTAGAGATAGTTTTTATCGCGCGATGGCCGTCTTGGTTGCTGCGAGCCCTTGTGCCTTGGCAATCTCCACGCCGAGTGCAGTACTCAGCGGTGTGGGTAGAGCAGCGCGCGGAGGAGTCTTGATCAAAGGAGGTCGTCCCTTAGAGGAATTGGGGGAACTCAATGCCCTCGCCATGGACAAAACCGGCACTTTGACCGAAGGCAAGCCTAAGCTTAATGAAATCTTCGTCCACGAAGGGACAAAAGAAGAATTGCTCCAAATCGCAATGTCAGTCGAACGACTCAGCGACCATCCATTAGCAGCAGCAGTAGTTAATGGCGCTCAAGCAATCATACCAGAGAAAGAAATCTTAAAAGTAGAAAGTCTAGAATCCATCACTGGACGTGGCGTTCGCGCAAGCGTAAACCAAGAAGAGGTCCTGATTGGTAATAAAGCATTGTTTACCGAATATGCTGACCAAAGCCTTCCCCCTACTCTTTTGAAGGAATTGGAAACATTAGAGGCTAATGGCAATACCAGTATGATCGTCCGCCTAGGCGAACGCTATCTCGGGATCTTAGGATTGATGGATCTACCCCGACCAGCGGCCAAAGAAGTGCTCGTAAAACTCCGCAAGCTAGGCATCAAGCGGATCGTCATGCTCACTGGCGACAATCAACAAGTAGCCGAAGCGATTGCCAAACAGATTGACCTAAGCGAATCTTGGGGCAATTTGCTACCAGAAGACAAGGTCAAAGCCATCGAAAAACTCAGGCAAACTGAAGGTAAAGTCGCAATGGTCGGAGATGGCGTAAACGATGCTCCCGCAATGGCACGTAGTAGCGTTGGCATAGCGATGGGAGCCGCTGGTTCTGATGTCGCACTCGAAACCGCTGACATTGCCTTGATGGCCGATAACCTACAACGCTTGCCATTTGCGATTGGTCTCAGTCGCATGAGCAAAAGAATCATACGGCAAAATCTCTTTATCAGTATGGGCATGATCGCAATCCTCGTACCAATCACCATGATGGGCATTGCTAGCATGGGACCGGCCGTCATTATGCACGAAGGCTCCACACTATTAGTCGTCTTGAATGCCCTCCGTTTATTATCTTATCGTGATTAATGATCATGAGTATGAATCGTAGAAGTTTTATCAATAACAGTTTACTTTCAATGGGTAGCATCGCGGCCCTTGGTTTTGAAGGTTTGGCTGCTCCAAGCTTTGTGGCAGACGAGCAATTTGAACTCACGGTACTAGCGACTAATTGGGGTTTCAAAGGAGACTTTGACGCGTTCTGCGCAGCAGCTAAGGCAGATGGCTTTGATGGCATAGAAGTCTGGTTGCCAGGGATTGGAGCAAGGCGTGATAGTCTATTTGCAGCGCTAAAAAAGTATGATTTATCTTTTGGCTTATTAGCAGGAGTGGGCGAAAATGATTTCAAAACCCATTTTGATCGTTTTCAGCGTGCGCTTAATACTGCCGTTGAGCAAAAGCCTCTTTATGTCAATTGCCATTCTGGTCGTGATTTTTTCTCCTTTTCGGAGAACGCTCAGATCATTCGTTATGCCAATGAATTGTCCAAAAGCAGTGGAGTCCCGATTTATCATGAGACGCATCGTGGCAGAATCCTGTTTGCAGCACATATTTGCCGTCAGTTTTTGGAAGAAATACCAGAACTACGTCTAACGCTTGACATCTCGCACTGGACTAATGTGCATGAGTCCTTGCTTGAAAACCAGCAAGAGACTGTCAGCTTGGCCCTCGGCCGAACGGATCATATTCACGCCCGCATCGGACATCAAGAAGGGCCTCAAGTAACGGACCCACGGGCGCCTGAGTGGGAAAATGCCGTAAAAGCACACTTTGCATGGTGGGACGAAATCGTAGCCTTAAAAAGTAAAGCCAAACAAAACCTGACCGTCTTGACTGAATTTGGTCCGCCTAACTATCTCCCGACGGTACCTTATACGCAGCAACCATTAGCAGATCAGTGGGGCATCAATGTGCATATGATGCATGCATTTCGGGAGCGCTATTTGGGTTAGGTAGGTGAGCTTTTTATTTGCCGCTTCGCGGAACGCTTTTATCGTTCTGCGGAGTAGGAAAAAACAAAAAAGGCTGGCAGAGTTATAAGCCCCCTGCCCATCACTCTGTCAGTCTTAAAATCTGGCCCAAAGGGCTAAAGACAAGCGTTCTGCGAAGCAGGCAAAAAAAGAAGTCCAGCACCCGCTACGGTCCTGGACTTATTCCTTAGTTAACTTCGATTTCTTTATTATCTGCCGAGGGCAGTATCACCAAGCTATCGAAGGTACAAACCATCAGTCTGTTAACTCTTACGAAGCTTACAGGTGATAAAATCGATGAAATAGTAACTGGAACTAGTCATTTTGGTACCTCCTTCCTTTAAGTGAAACTTAACAGTAGGCCGGGTCGTTGGTCGATTCCGCGGACTTAATTCCTACTGGCGGTAACAATGGTTACCTCGCATAACTAAATTAGGATAATGCTATATGTTTTGCAAGTAAGTTGATTGATTTTTGTTGACTAATTACGCGAGTGGCTCAAACAAAAAATGGCCCTCTATCTGAGCAATCGTTCTCGGAACGAGTAGCAAAACAGAAGGCCAATATCTAAAAAGAGATGAGCGAGAAAAGACTATTGCTTAATGATCTTTTCGCGCATCACTTCAGCTTCTTCCTCCCATACAGTCAGCATATAAACGCCTGCTGGTAGATCAGAAGTTACAGTAGTTGAGTAGAAAGTATTGTTGTTGAAATCCGCTCCTCTAGCCCAAGTTGCAACGGTCTGCCAGCCAGAACCATCGTTGTAGCCTAACCAAAAGTCTTCATTGTTTTCCATGCTGTATGAGTAGAAGTAAAACTCTATATCGTGGATGACTGCTCGCGCAAAGCGCTCTGGACAGAGGCTTACAAAAGTATTCCAGCCAAAACCTTGATTACAAAATCTTGAACATCTCAATCAAAATGTACAGCAATGGTGGATCACCGACAATACCATCAGGCCACACAGTTCAATCAAGTATAAAACGCCAGATGAATTTGAACTAAATAATCAGAATTTCTACTTTAGAGCGGTGGCAGCTTAGGGGAAGAGGACAGTATAGGAAAGGAAAACGCATCAAATTTCCCTCTATTTACTAGAGAAAAACGTGATGCGTTTATTACTCCTTTAGCACAAAGAAGCGGCTTAATATTTTTTATTTAACAAAAAGTTGTCGGGCAAGCACTTCTCCCTCACTACTTTTTATTTTCATGAAATATATACCAGAACTTAATTGACTC
>JBGCFA010000348.1:0-8601 GCA_045106675.1 Bacteroidia bacterium | reverse complement strand
CGATTGTAAAAAAAGAATGATTTAGGATCAGCGCCCATGGCGGTAATGATCAGATAATGTTTGAGACCTTGCTTCTGAGCAATTTTGGCTGCGCGATAAGGGATCTCATAGTCCACCCATTTGAAGGCTTCCTCTGATCCCGCTTTTTTCATAGTAGTTCCCAAACAACAATACAATTCGTCTCCAATAAACTTCTCTGCATATTCCTCCATGTCAGCAAAATCAATAATCTCCACTTTTAGCTTAGGATGTGTCAGTGCTATCTCTCTCCTCGAGAACGCCACCACCCGATCATAGCGATCATCTGCCAATAATCGCGCGATTACAGCCTGCCCGATTAAGCCAGTAGCTCCCAAAATCAATGCTTTCTTTGCGATCATATTGCTAGTTTTGCTATGAATTTAATGAAATTTATCACCCCAAAACGTCTTGTTTTTAGGGACAAATGGCCCCTAATTGTATTAAGGATGCATCTAGCTATGCACGTTTAATAAAAAAAACGACACGTTTGGATATTTTTTTTTGAATTTCGTAACACTTTTATTCAAAAAAATGTATTAATATGTAGAAGCACCCATTAAGACTACAGATATGAAACTGAAACTGATACTCCTAACTTTCCTTTGCTTGTTTTCGATCGGCGTTTTTGCCAATGGGCCTTTTGATACCAATCCGATGGCACCACAAGTATTTCCAGCCGAAGTACAGGTATATCCAAATCCAAGCAATGGTGTGTTTTATGTAGAAGTACAAGATACAGACTTGATGCAGCTAGAGCTCAAAGTAGTCAACCTAATCGGTAAAACGATCAAGCAGGAAACTTTGGAAGCTAATCAGCGTCTGCAAATCGACCTGCACAACCAACCTAAGGGCGTCTATTTCGTGCATCTTAAAGCCGGAAATGATGTCTATATGAAAAGAATTGTCATTCAGTAAGTTTACTGGATTTTGAAAATATATTATAGCCCACCTTGTGTGGGCTTTTTTTGTTTATATCAGCCATGCTTAACCTTAAAATCTTTCTTTGGCTCGCGCTAATAGCCACTTTCCTAATGGCTTGTGAGACAGGCAATGTTCAGCCCAAATGTTGTCAGGAGCCCGCTGGTGAATTGATCTGGGAAACCTATAGCCAAGGCAATGGATCGCTTAGTAACAATCAGATCAATGATTTGATCGAAGGGCCAGAAGCTAAGGTTTGGGCTGCTACAGAACTCGGCTTGAATTATTGGAATGGCGAAAATTGGTTTCCTGTGGGTAATACTCAGCAATTTTGGTCAGGTGTGAAGATGTATGACTTATTGCTTTGGGAAGATAGCCTATACCTCGCTTCCGAAAACGGCCTACACATTCTACGAGAACAGTGGACGCCATTATTATCTGATGATACCCTTACTGCCCTTGCTATTGATTCGGATGCTGCTTTGTGGACTGCTTCACAGAACGCTCAACTCTGGCGATATGAGGCTGCGTTCTACGCAGTAGTAAATCCGAGCGATCCTGCTTATGCCATCACTTTTGTCTTTGAAGAAGACAATGGGCGCCTTTGGTTAGGGGCCGAAGATGGGCAAATCCATATTCGTGAGACTGGCGTTTGGCGTTCAGAGAATCTGGGCTCCATACCTACTGCGATCTCTCAAAACCCCAATGGACAGATATGGATTGCGACTAAAGGCAGTGGTGCTTTTCTCTATGAGAACGCTCAGCAAGTGGATCAATTTGGCCAAAACGAAGGTGCGCTTAGTAATACGATTTATTGTCTGCAATTTGATGATCGAAACCGCCTCTGGCTTGGCACTGATAAGGGCTTAAATGTGATTAGCGGCCTTGATACACCAGATGATGTCTTGATCAACTTCTACGACATTAGTGATGGATTGGCGAGCAATCAGGTATATAGCATATTGATTCAAAGTGAGACAAATTGGTGGATTGGGACCGATAAAGGCGTGAGTAGAAGGTATATCAAGTAGTCTATCTCTAACAAAAAAGCGTCTCCCGTAATAACGAGAGACGCTTTTTATCATTTGTATCAAAATCAGACTGTCTGATTGATCGCTTCTACTTTAGTAATCTCAGGGGCTACACGGAAAATTACCTGTTCGATACCTGCCTTCATGGTCATATTGCTCATGCTACAAGACTCACAGGCTCCCAGTAGCTCTAATTCTACGACGCCATCATCACGAATCTGATGAACACGTACGTCACCTCCGTCAGATTGTAGGTAGTCGCGGATTGAATCCAACGCTCCCTCAACTCGATTTTTCAAATCTTCACTAACCTTGACTTGCATAGTAGTAAAATAACAAAATTAAGCGAATGGAATCAATTAAGTAAGTACTCAGTATTGAGTAAAAAGTAGAGAGATGGCTAAAATGCTGATAATCAAAAGATCATCGTAATTTATACTTAATATTGTCTCACTAACTATAACGGATTCATTTCGACTTTAGAAGTTGGTGGGCTGGTAGCATTGCGTATTGCTATCTGCTGAGCCAATGATTTGGCGAGATCAATAAATGATTCGCTCAATAAGCCATCGGCATACAAAGTTACGGGATTGCCGGCGTCGGCATTTTCTCCGATACCTTGGCGCATCGGCAATTGCGCCAACAATGGCACCCCAATGCTATCAGCTAATGATTGACCACCGCCACTACCAAATATTGGATAACGCTTGTCCGGAGCATCATCAGGGATGAACCATGACATATTCTCCACTACACCCAATATCGGAACTTTAAGTTGCGGCATTTTGAACATCTCTGCTCCTTTACGCGCATCGGAGACCGCTACCTTTTGCGGGGTAGTAATCACGATGGCACCCGTTACAGGCAAAGCCTGCACTAAGGTGAGGTGAATATCGCCCGTTCCCGGAGGGAGATCGACTAGGAGATAATCTAACTCACCCCAATTGGTATCAAAGATCAATTGTTTTAAGGCTTTCGAAGCCATCGGGCCTCGCCATACTACCGCTTGATTGGGCTGCATGAGGACGCCGATAGACATCAGTTTGACACCATGACGCTCAAATGGCACTAGCATATCCTTTTCGCCTACTTTTTCCATCATCGGGCGTTCTCCTTCGAAGCCAAATAATATAGGCACACTTGGACCATAGATATCGGCATCTACTAAACCCACTTTAGCGCCAGTTTGCGCTAGCGCTACAGCCATATTAGCTGCGATAGTAGATTTGCCCACACCTCCTTTGCCAGAAGAAATAGCGATGATATTTTTGACCTTGGGGAGGGTTTTATTATTTTGGTCTGCCGTCACATTGGCCGTCATATTGGCATTGACCACCGCTTCTTGATCGACCATCAACTTGATGGCATTGATACAAGCATTTTGGATGGCATCCTTCATCGGGCATGCCGGAGTCGTCAATACCACTGAAAAGCTGACCTTTTTTCCTTCGATCTCGATATCCTTGATCATGCCTAGGGTAACGAGGTCTTTTTTTAGATCTGGATCATCTACATGGCTGAGTGCGGCGAGCACTTTCTCACGAGTGATTTTTCCGTCCTTATTTTTCTTAAACAGCATACTTCAAAATTACGCCTCTCTGCAAGGCTTTGCAAGGAAAACCCTTGGCTATTCAGATTGTTTACTCGCGTCTCGAACTGACTTCAAAAATCGACTAGGATGAGTGCCTCCAGTACCCATGATATCTTTACCCTTAGCAGGAGCGATAATGTACTCCACCATGATCTTGAGATGTTCATTACGAAAAGCCACAATAGCTTCAATACAGGCTTGGCGCGCTTTTGCTAGCGTACTATCAAGTTTCGATACTTTGGTGATAATCTGCTCTTGTTCAAGTGCCGCTACAAAGCGAGCATGAACGGGAGGCATATAGTCTCGCATTTTGACAAGAAAGGCTCTTGCTCGAGTCGGAGGCGCTGAAAGCCCTAAGGCAGCATCCAAACTTTGCAAAATGGAACTTTGGGCCGCACTACCGCCGTGATAATCTTGTGCTTCCTCTTTGCCTACCCCTTGCATGACCAATCCATTGAAAGAAGACAAATAGGGTCTGATATCAGCATAGAAAGCATCTGGCTGACATTCTTGGCGCATCAACTCAAAAGTTTGGGTCATCTCCAAAACTGAGTCTCGAATCATTTCTAAGCAAGATAGTAGCTTATTGAAGTCCTCTTGGTGTGCTGCCTCGATTCCTTCAATTATGGCCCGAACAGCTTTGGCTCCGTATTGTTCCATCATCACAGTCAGGAGAATAAAGGCCGCTTCATCTTTACCGCCTACAAATTCTTGGAGCACATTGAGGTTGGAGTAGGTGATGCCCTGCTCGGGAACGCTTAAATACCAATTGTGCAATACATAAGAAGGATGAGCTATCACCGGTGGCCGTTGTAGCTGTTGACTGATCTCTGACCAAGGCTGTGCCAATAGGGGAGGGACGGACAGTTTTTCGCTTTCTAAGAGCCAAGCATGACCAATAAAGGACAGGATTTGTAGCGCACGTTCACTTTGTGCTACAGTCTTGATTTTTGCGATTTGAAAATCAGGGAGACTTGCTAGCTGTTTTTGGATGATTTGATTGGCGACTAGATGGGGGAGGTTTTGGGCGGTTTCTTCCCATGCTGAGAACGCTGGGCCGAGACTGCGCAAAGGATCCGTTGCAGGCAAAAAGCCTCGTATGGGACTGACCCGAAACTCTTGAAATATATCTGTCGATGAGTGAAAGCGTTCCATGAAATGGCTAATCAAAAGACTCCATCAAAATTATCTATGCTCCTCAATATAGGTGCGTACAAAGTCTACCGCATACTTGACTTGCTCCAAATGGGCTCGAAAGTGCAAAATAGCAAGGCGCAGGTAATATTTGTCTTCGACTGAGGTCGTGGAGATGAACACTTTACCACTATGCTGGATTGCTTTGGCCATGGCTTGATTAAAAGCGTTCGGCTCGGCCGTATCTGGAATGTAGCGAAACAATAAAACCGTCAATTGGGGCTCCAACGGGATTTCGATGCCTTCGATTTGTTTTAGGGTTTCGTAGGCCCAGAGCGTTAAGAGACGTTTTTCTTGCAGCGCAGCTCTAAATGGAGCGACCCCAAATAGCTTTAAAGGTAACCACATACGCATCCCACGAAAATGCTTGCTCAATTCGGGCGATAGTTGGGCAGGAGAATATTCGGTAGGGTCTTCGACATAGTCTTGGAGGTAGGCGGCAGAACCTTGGTTAGCGTCGAGGAGGTGTTGGCGATCGCGAATCAGGATCATACCAGTGCCGAGGGCGATAAAGAGACTTTTGTGCGGGTCAATCACCACCGAATCAGCTCTTCCTAAGCCTTGAAATAATGCTTTATGATCAGGATCTAAAGCAAAATAACCGCCATAAGCACCATCGACATGTAACCAAAGTTTATACTCATCGGCTATATCGGCTAGTGCTTCGATGGGATCGACAGCCCCAACGTCCGTAGTGCCAAGCGAAGCAATCAATAAAAAGGGGCGATTGCCGGCTGCGATATCTTCCTCTACCATCTGCTTTAAGGCCGCTGGCTGCATCCGAAAAGCTTCGTCCAAAGGCACCTCCCGCATGATGGCTTCGTCTAGGCCCGCTACTCTGAGGGCTTTGATGGCGGCATGATGCGTTTGACTGCTCATATAGATGACAGTATTTTCGATTTCTCTTGCCTTGATCTGCTTTGCAGAACGCGCCGTATGAATCCCGATCAGAGTCGCGTATGAACCTCCAGAGGTAAGGTTGCCTCCTACCAAGTCATGATCAAAACCCAAGAGTTCCGCGGTCCAGCGGATAAGCTGATTTTCTATCCTCACCGCACCGGGAGAACCATAGAATACCCCTGCATAATGATTGCCGACTGCCGCTAGATAATCGCCCAAGGCAGAAGGATAGACGCCCCCACCTGGGATATAAGCTAAATAGCCCCCAGAAGCAGGTTTGAGACCAACTTCTTGCACATTCCTTGTGATGAGCGGCAATATGTCGGAGAGTTGACTGGCAGCTTCGGTTGGCGGGTGTTGTAGTAATTCTTTGGCGGGCTGCTCTTGAAAGATCGCGGGAGAGGCTTCATCGAGGCTTTGCAAAAAAGCTTCACCATTGGCGACTACGGCCTGGGCCCATGCTTGTCGTTGCTCGCTACTCGGATCAAGTTGGCGGGAAACGGATTCTAGGATTTTGAGAGCTGCAACTAAGTCTGATTTCATACTTGGCAATTTAGGCACTGAAACCAAGATTTAAACGTAAGTTTGCGCCTTATGAAAAATAGATTTAGCCTAAATCTCGAATCTCCTGTGTATGCATGGGGACTAGTATTGCTGCTAACGCTCATTTGGGGCTCGACCTTTTTTATGGTCAAAAAGGCCCTTGAAGTCTATAATCCATTGGAAGTCTTTGCGATACGGGCTTTCGTGGCGTCCCTGGTTTTGGCGCCATTTAGTTTTCGTGGCTTAGAGAAGATCAGTAAAAGGGCTTGGTGGGGGATCGCGGCTTTTGCGCTTACGGCTACGCTTTCTCCGCCTATCTTATATGCGATGGCTCAAACTGAGATCAGTAGCTCGATGACGGGCATCCTCAATGCGGCAACTCCTCTGATGACTCTGGTGATTGGGGGCTGGTTTTTTGGTCAACGGATGCTCAAAAATCAATGGCTAGGTTTAGTGATCGGCATGATAGGAACTACTTATCTCGTCCTGGGTAATGGGGTAGATGGACTATTTAGTATCAACTGGTATGCGATGTTGGCGATTCTCGCAACGGTCTGCAATGGCTTTAGCGGGAATGTGCTCAAGTTTAGATTGGGCAATGTGCCTGCTGCTCAGATCGCCGGATTAGCCTTTTGGTTAGTATTTCCAATCGCACTCGTGATATTGATTTGGTATGGCGTTCCGGCACGGATCATGGAAGGTGGCCCGATCCTCAAGGCAACGGGCTATCTGGTCTTTTTGGGGATCTTTGCCAATGCAATAGCGATTGTCTTGGTGAGCAAGTTGATTCAGGTACGAGGACCCATTTTTGCTAGCCTGATTACTTATACCATTCCAGTGGTAGCGCTGTTTTGGGGGTGGTTGGATAATGAAGTGATCAGTTTGGATCAACTACTGGCTGCAGGAGTTATCATCCTGAGTATCTGGATAGTAAATCGATCTAGTGATTAATTGGGCTTTGTTGCCTATATGTTTACATCCTCTGGAAAATGTCAGATCACTTCGTACTTTTGCGGACTCATAGCCGCAAAGAATGATTAAACACTATACTCTTTTTGTTTTATTATTGCTCCCTTTATGTGTGCTGGCGCAGCCAGAACACGCAGGTGTTTCACTCAACATCAAACAAATTGATGAAGCAGTGGTCATTGATGGCATGCTGGAAGAAGCGTTCTGGGAACAGCAAACAAAAACGACTCCCTTTCTCAATAAATGGCCAGTGGATACCGGATATGCGGCTTCGCAAACTGAAGTACGCATGGCCTACGATCAGAACTTTGTTTACATAGCGGCGGTCTGTACCGATGGACCAGAGTATATCATCCAGACGTTAAAACGAGATCAGAACTTCTTTGACTCGGATGGCTTTGCGGTGGTGATAGACCCCGTTGGACGCAAAACCAATGGTTTTTTCTTTGGGCTAAATGCTTTAGGAGCACAATCTGAAGGTTTGATCGGCTCTACTCTTGACGATAGTGATTTCAACTTTGACTGGGACAATCGCTGGTTTTCGGCGGTCAAAAACTACGATGATCATTGGGTAGTTGAAATTGCTATCCCATTCAAAACCTTGCGATTTGAAGAAGGATCGAAGCGATGGGCGATCAATTTTATCCGCAATGATATCAAACGCAATCGCTACTCCACTTGGTCGTATGTGCCGCTCAACTTTATGGGAGTGGATATGGGTTATATGGGCGATCTCTTTTGGGATCAAGCTCCGCCAGTCGCTAAAGGCAATGTGTCGCTGATTCCATACGTTACCGGAGGCTTGACTAAAGACTATGAAGAAGGAACCGACCTAAAAGCTACTTATAATGCTGGCTTTGATGCAAAAGTTGCGCTCTCTTCTGCTTTGAATCTAGATCTGACGGTCAATCCAGATTTCTCTCAAGTAGATGTTGATGAGCAGGTGACGAACTTGGATCGTTTCAATCTTTTCTTCCCAGAGAAACGCAACTTCTTTCTCGAAAACAGTGATTTGTTTACGTCTTTTGGGATTCCCCCAACGCGTCCGTTTTTCTCTCGCAGGATTGGCTTAGAGGCTGATGGCAATGGTCTACCAGTACCGATCCCTATTTATTTTGGCGCACGCTTAACGGGCAATCTTACTGATAAGTTTAGGATCGGTTTGATGAATATTCAGACTGGCCCTAAAGATGATATTTTGGGCCAAAATATTGCGGTGGCTTCCTTTTCACAGCAAGTATTGGAGCGCTCTTCGATAACGGGTATCCTGACCAATCGTCAAGCCTTCTCTAATGGTAGTTTTGACGCCAATGATTTTGGCCGTAACGCCGGGGCAGAGTTTAACTATCTCAACAAAGCAGGTTCTTGGGGTGGCTGGGCACAATTGCATGCTTCCTTTAAGCCAGAGAAGTATGACAAAAACCTCTATTACTC
>JBGCFA010000347.1:0-3987 GCA_045106675.1 Bacteroidia bacterium | reverse complement strand
GGCGGCCGGTTGCTTATAATAAAGCAACAGTAACGCCAGAAGACAACCGTTTTAATAAGACCGTGCTGACAGAAGTACTTTATGAGCCAATGGAACTAGAGGTTTTACCAAATCGTGATATACTCTTTATTGAAAGGCATGGAGCGATCAAGCGTCATGATGCAGAGACTGATAGTATCGTGATGGTGGCTCAACTTGAAGTGTTTGATAAGCTGGAAGATGGTTTATTGGGTATGGCCCTGGACCCAGACTTTGTAAACAATCATTGGTTGTATTTATACTACTCACCTCCAGGAGACGATCCGGTGCAGCATCTATCACGTTTTGTCTATGAAAATGATGTTTTAGATATCGCTTCAGAAAAGCTCGTCCTGAAAGTGGATGTGCAGCGCGAACAATGTTGTCATTCTGCAGGTTCGATCGAGTTTGGTCCTGATGGCAATCTATTCCTCTCATTAGGAGATAATACTAGCCCACGGGCGACGGGCTTTGCGCCTATCGATGAGACTGATCCCACTCGCTCCCCATGGGATGCTCAAAAATCCTCCGCTAATACGCAAGACTTGAGGGGCAAAATCCTGCGGATTCATCCTGAGGCAGATGGTACCTATAGCATTCCTGATGGTAATCTATTTGAAGATGCAGCCATAGGGCGTCCTGAAATCTATGTGATGGGTTGTCGTAATCCTTATCGAATCCATATTGATAAGCATACCGGATACCTCTATTGGGGGGATGTCGGTCCAGATGCTGGCGATGCAGACGAAGCGTTCGGCCCGGCCGGACATGATGAAATCAATCAAGCACGTGCCGCTGGTAACTTTGGCTGGCCCTACTTTGTTGGCAACAATAAGCCTTATGTAGAGTATGACTATAAAGATTCGGTGAGTCTCGCTTCATTTGATCCACTCAAGCCGATCAACAACTCTCCCAACAATACCGGGGCTAATGAATTGCCTCCTGCGCAACCGGCTTATATCTGGTATCCATATTCTCGCTCTGCGGAGTTTCCTGAACTAGGAGAGGGCAGTCGAAATGCAATGGCTGGCCCAGTCTTTTATCATGGAGATTACCCAGACACGGATAAGAAATTTCCTGAATATTATGACGCTAAGTTTTTTGCCTACGACTGGATGCGCGGTTGGATTATGGCGGTGACGATGGACGAAAAAGGTGATATGGTACGTATGGAGAGGTTTTTGCCTAGCATGAGCTTCAACAATATTGTGGATATCGTGATGGGACCAGACGGAGATATGTATTTGTTGGAGTATGGTTCCAATTGGTTTGCCGAGAATGAAGATGCGCGTTTGATTCATCTCGAATATATCGCAGGTAATCGTAAACCCGTGGCGGCAATTGAAGCTGATAAGCGAGTGGGTGCGATACCGCTGACTGTGCAGTTTGATGGTACAAACTCTAAAGATTATGATGGGGATGACTTGACATATAGCTGGACTGCGGGAGAGAGAATTTCCTCTGAGATTAGTCCTAGCTTTACTTTTGACAAGCCCGGTGATTATACGGTTAGCCTGACAGTGAGTGATCCTGAAGGTAAAACCGACAAGCGTGAAGTGAAGATATTAGCCGGTAATGAGCAACCTAAGATTAGCTGGAGCCTCAGTGGCAACCAGACATTCTATAGCGACAACCAGACGATCGACTATCAAGTAATGGTGGAGGATGCAGAAGATGGCAAAGTAGGTACAGGGATTGATCCTAAAGCAGTAGCGGTGACGATCGACTTCCTCGAACGCGGCTTTGACATGACTAATATCGCGCAAGGACACGAAGCAATGGCCCAGGCTTCAGCCTTTTTTATTGGGCAAAACTTGGTTTCCAATTCAGATTGTCGCGCTTGTCACCAGATGGAAGAAAAATCTGTCGGGCCTTCCTATCAAGCGATTGCCGCTAAGTATGAAATGAACGATCCGATCGTCAGTCAATTGGCTAACAAAATCATCAATGGTGGTAATGGAGTTTGGGGAGACGCGATGATGTCTGCTCACCCACAGTTATCTGGTGGTGAGGCTGAGAAAATGGCTCGCTATATTTTATCCTTAGACGAACTAGATACGGATGTGGGACGATTGCCGCTTCAAGGGACTTACCGCTTCGCGGAACACCTCGGCCAAGGCACAGAAGGCACCTATGTAATGACGGCTAGTTACGATGATAAGGGAGCGGCTGGTACTAGTAGTTTAACTGCTAGGGAAGTCTTAACCTTAAGAAATCCTCTCGTACAAATTGAATCCTATGACCAAAAATCTGCCAAGGTGCAGAGTTTTGATGTAACTCCAGATATGGCGCCTGGGATTGAAGAAGCCTTTACGATTGTCATTGGTACGGCTGGCAACCATATCGTTTATGAGCAATTTGATTTGACCAATGTTAACGAAATCTCCATCCTTGCCTTAGCGTTTAAACCAATTATGGATGGAGGCGTACTGGAGTTTCGTTTAGATGCGATTGATGGGGAACTTTTAAAGAGCCTGAATGTCGAATCTGAATTAAGCATGAGTATGGAGGCAAACCCGACTAACTTCAAAGTAAATGCTCAGGGCAAGCATGATTTGTATCTGGTATTTAAAGCAAGTGAGGGAGAGACTAGTGATAATCCGCTCTATGCCTTAGATTGGATGGAATTCAAATTTGGGCAAGCTCGATAATCGGACATTTCATACATAATTAACTCACTAATCTGCTTCTTATGAAAACTACTCAACAACTAATGCTGCTATGTTTAATGCTGGTCCTTGTCGGCAGCGCTTGTAAAGGTTCAAAAGCCGTGGCTTGGACTCCCGTTGGTTCTTGGGATTATGTCGTATCGGATTCTCCCGCTGGCGATGTCAAAGGGGTAATGATGATTGCCAAAGATGGTGACAACTATACTGGAGAGCTTCGTACTGAGGAAGGGAGTTTGGACTTGGAAGACATCGAAATAGTTGACAAGAAATTGACGGCTAATTTTTCATATCAAGGCTATAACTTGGTTATCGAAAGCACTTTTATGGGCGATATGATGGATGGTGAGGTGAGTATGGGCTATGATTCCTTTTCGATCAAAGCCGCTCGACAATAATAAGGTCCTGAGACTTTATTTCTACACAGAGCACAGAGAGACGGAAAAGCAGGGGAATCCTCTACATTCATTACTGCTTAAGACTCCGCTTCTCTGTGTTCTATGCTTTGGCAACATCTTCTTTGCGATTTACTGCCAAAAATCTCCTAAATTTGCTTGAGAACTTATTCTCTCGCGAAACCCCATCATGCAGATTTTTCAAATCTTAATTGTTAAGCCTTTGAGTGCCATCATGCTGTTGTTGGTACGAATCTATCAGTATGGGATTTCTCCTTTGACTCCAGCAAGTTGCCGCTATACACCAACTTGCTCTACTTATGCCGTAGAAGCGATCCAAAAGCATGGACCGTTTAGAGGGGGATGGTTGGCGATAAAACGTATCGGTAGTTGCCATCCATGGGGGGGACATGGTTATGATCCTGTGCCAGAACTTGAAATTGAAAGTGCAAAAGAAAAGCAATGAGAAGCGCTCTCATCCGATTTTTTACAGATGACCAGCCGGTAGCGGTTGTGATCCTCCTAAATGCGATTCTCCTATTTATCCTTTCCTTTCAGGAGGCTGCTCCCTACGTATTTTGGCTAGAACTAATTGACACTTTTTTTCTCTTATACTTTTTGGCGGAGGCCGTCTTGAAGATCCGTATTCAAGGTTGGAGCACATATATATCACAAGCCTGGAATCGTTTCGATTTTGTAATTGTGTTGTTTAGTATCCCTTCTATTATCCTTTTGTTTTATTCTGAGGTGCCCGATGATCGTTTGGCTTTTGTATTTGTCTTTAGAGTGATCAGGGTCGCCCGTTTTGTGAAGTTTTTTCGTTTTATCCCTAATCTCGATGAGTTAGTGGCAGGAATAAAACGAGCGTTTAAAGCTTCAGTCTTTGTTATTATCGCCTTCATTGTCTT
>JBGCFA010000346.1:0-8337 GCA_045106675.1 Bacteroidia bacterium | reverse complement strand
TCTTTACGAAAGGGGCTTATATATTTCAGTGATATTTGATTGTCAAATCAATACACCATGCCCCTTCCGATAAATCGGTTGCGCTAGCTGCTGGGGGATATGATGAAATAAATTGTTCATGCTATTATTTATGATTCGATGTGAAATACTTTCAAAAACTCCTTTAGGGGTGTAAGCGGGATCCTTCAGATGCACAGTCTAACGCTCTTCCCAATAAGCTACATACACCATATGGATGCCGAGAGAGGATTCGAACCTCTATCTCCTGAGTCAAAGTCAAGTGTCCTGCCATTAGACGACTCGGCAAAATTAAGTCAGAGTGGCAGGATTCGAACCTGCGGAATACCTCCCGTCCAAGGGGGGTAAGTACGGCCACTGCATTGCACTCTGAATAAAAAAAAGCCCCTTTCTTTACGAAAGGGGCTTATATATTTCAGTGATATTTGATTGTCAAATCAATACACCATACCCCTTCCGATAAATCGGCTGCGCTTGCTGCTGGGGGATATGATGAAATAAATTGTTCATGTTTATAGTACACGAGTTGGTGCGAAAAAAGTTTCAAGAAAATATTTTTTCACCAGTTTTTGTACTCGAAATCCTATTCAATCAAGAGACGTTCACCACCGATATATTGCCCTTTTTTCCAAAATTTGAGTAGATAAATACTCGGAGATAAGTCGCTGGTATTTAGTTGGTTATTGCCACTATGGAGGCTCTGTGATTTTATAACTTGCCCCGCCATGTTTATGAGTTCGACACGGTCGCTAACATGAGGCACCTCTACCTGAATAAAAACTTGCTCCTGGGCAGGATTGGGATAAAACTTCAGACCCAGTTCATTCAAATCTTCGATGCTGGTATAGCTGGCTGTGGTAGCACTCTCCTGCGGAGAACGCGCGAGTAGATACAAAGCATGATTACCCGTTGTACTATTCTGGTTATAATCGAATAGCCTGAAGTGATAAGTTTTACTAGGATCGAGACCGCTCAGGCTTACGCTATTGCCATCACCATTATAAACGACATAGTTAGCATCTCCTAGATCATCGCCTTGAGCCCAAATCGAATTGGGAAGATATATCGTTCCGTCAAGCGGAAAACGATCCACTGCCGCTCCCTCTTTAGCGATCAATAGGCGAGCTGTTCCATCGCCATTAGTCCAACTGACGGTAAGATCAGTGTTACCTTGACCATTGAAGACGATATCTTTGCCATTTTGAAGTGGAGATGCTAGCAAATCATGACTTGGAAAACTATTGGTTTGGCCAACACAGTCCCAGGGTAGATTATCTAAGGCTCCCCAAAAATTGTTGGCTTGGTTGTCTATGATCCTTTTGTTGAGGATAATGGCCCAGGTATACCCACCACTAGTTCTCGCCCATAAACTAGCCGTACCATCCAAAGCACCTGTATGCCACCAATTACCAAATTGATTGACAGACCAGCCTTTGGCGTATCCTTGGTTGGTAGGCGAAGGCGCAATCATGGTGTTGATGGAACTAGAGCTAAGAATATCTGACTTGGTATTGAAATTATCCACTCGGACTAAAAGTCTAACAAGATCACGTGCGCTAGCTATCCAGCCGCCATGAGCATCCATTGCTTCCAAATTCCATCCTCCGTACTCCCAAGGAACATTAGAGCCTGTCCCGTAAAGTGAAGGCGCGGTATAGCCGTTTCCGATATATTCACCCTCACGCTCCATTTTGTCTGCTTTGAGATTGCGGCCGATGTGCATATCGTAAGCTCCTATCGGATCAAGAATCTCAGTTTTGATATATTCTTCGTAAGATTTACCCGTGAGATGTTCGATGATCACCCCCAAAGTGAGGTAGCCAATATTGGAGTAAGCGTACTGAGAGCCAGGAGTAAACTCTACTCCTTCCTCCATCAAAAAGCGGATTAGAACTTCTTCTCTCACAGGATTAGTCTCACCAAATTTTTGCGTTACGTGCAACGGAAACCCAATCGGATCGCAATGACTTAGCTGCCATTGATAAGGACTTGCAACTCCAGTAATGCAACTTACATCACGATTCCAGCCGCCTGAGTGCTCAAGCAAATGCTTGACTGTGATATCATATATACGATTATCACTGACACTTACATTATCGAGATAGGTGTGATTAGCTAAAATACCATTGCTGCCAAATACTTTGTCGCTGAGATTGAGTTGGCCGTCTTCGACTAACTTCATGACCGCAATTGAAGTGATGGGTTTGGACACACTTGCGATCCGAAACATATGGTAAGGTTGGGTAACTTCAGTGGCTGCGATGTCGGCATTGCCAAAGCCTCTCATATAGACAAGTTTCCCGTTTTTTGCTACTGCTACAGTTGCACTCGGTATGCCATATTGGGACATGAACTGGCTAAACTTGGTGTCGCAATGACTCATACTCGCGACAGGGATGCCTGTCTGGGCTAGCATGAGACTAGCAGTAAAGCAAAGTAGTAGAGTTAGGAGGTGATTTCGCATGTTCTTTTTATTGAAAAATGTGCGCTTATCGTTTGATGTTCCAGTGTTCGTAAACCGTAGGATCAGGATTTTCCTGGGTATTGGATCCAAAATAATTGCCGGTATTAGGATCGACATAGTAGTCATTATAGCCAGATTCAACCTTGGCTTCGTATTGGCCATTGGTGATGGTGTTTTCTTCGCGTATGTGGTCAATAAATTGTTGGTGACTCTGGTCTTGGATCGCTTGATTGTTACGCCAGTTTTGATGTTGAGCATCGGCGGCAGCATAGCGACCTTTCATCATGTTTTGGTGAGCTTCAAAATTACGTTGGTTGGCTGCCATACGCTGCTCATGTTGTTGCTGAGAACGAGCCATTGCTTGCTGATTGCGCTTGTTTTCTGCTTCCTGCCATGCTGGAACGGTTTCAAAGGACTGGGCTGCATGCAAGAGTAAGCGGGACATATCTTCAACCTCTCCATCGGTCATGAACCCGTTGATATAGGCTAACCATATATCATTGATCAAAAAAGTCGCACCATTGATTCTTCCCTTGCGGTTTTCTCCATCTTGCATAAAGCTAAAGTCAATTTGAGTGGAAGTGATGCGAGGATTCATGCCTAATTCCTGAGCGTGCTGGCGGAGTTGATTTTCGAGTTCTGGGTTGGGGTTGATGCTCTGGATTTGGAAAGCTGTGAGACGACTATATTTTTGTTGTAGGTAATCTTTGAAGAAAGCTTCGGCTTCGACGAACGGATAAACGGCTAACATGGGGGAACCCATATTCATGCCTTGATACATGCCCATATTGGGATTGGGTAGATAGTAGGTTGGGAGATGAGGATCGCCAAAAAATACTTTTGACTTGCCGTCTTGGCTAGTAGCTACTCCACAATTACGAATCATGCCTTGAGGACGCTCAAGACTGATTTGTACGTTCCACTCTAGTGGTAACTCAATCGTAAAGGCACCCTCACGTGGGTCTTGAAATCTTACTAATTCGACGCTTTCATCATTAACGTCCATGCTGCTTCCACCGCCACAGGCAATAAATAAGCAAGCTGAGATCAGGATAAGGGAGTAGGCTGCAATTTTCATAAACTTAGGTGTTTATAAATGTATGCCAGGCCTTAGGGAGAGGTTAACACTTTTGAGAAAAAAAGTTATTCCTCTTCATCACGCTCCTTGAGCATCCGGTAGACTGTGGCAAGACCGATATCTAGTTTTTCGGACACCAACTTTTTATCGCCCTCATAACGCTTGAGGTAGATGTCTAATATCCGATGATTATACTCTTTGAGAGTCAACTCTTCTGATAATGCATCCGGTAATGGATCATAAGAGCTAAAGGTGATTTCCTCAGGAGTAATCTCCTGCTCATTAGCCATAACGGCGGCCAGTTCGATCACAGATTTCAACTCACGAATGTTGCCCGGATAGGCATATGCGAGTAATTTCTTTTGGGCATCTTGGTTGAGGGTGAAGGCATCAAGATCATTTTCCTTACAAAAACTATCAAGGAAATATCTCGCCAAAAGAAGAATGTCGTTACCGCGTTCGCGCAGCGGGGGCAGCTCAATCGGCAAACCTTTTAGACGATAAAAAAGATCCTCTCTAAAGTTGCCTTCTTTTACTTCTTCAACAAGGTTGCGGTTAGTCGCTACAACGATACGCGTATCAATTTTTTGGATCGCATTGCTACCAATACGGATGATTTCGCGTTCCTGCAAGGCTCGTAAAAGTTTAGCTTGGAACGTAACATCCATCTCTCCGATCTCATCGAGAAAGAGGGTGCCGCCATGCGCTTCTTCAAATTTACCTTTGCGACGATTGACTGCTCCGGTGAAGGCGCCTTTTTCATGTCCAAATAGTTCGCTCTCCATCAAATCTTTCGGTATCGCAGCCATGTTGACTGGTACCAAAGGATGAGATTTGCGTTTGGAATTGAAGTGTATTGCTTTGGCTACCAGTTCTTTACCGGTGCCTGTTTCTCCCGTGATGGTAACAGTAATATTGGTCTTAATCGCCTTTTCAATTAAGGCAAAGACTCGTTTGATGGCTGGGCTTTGACCGATGATACTACTTTGGAAATCGTAGCGTTGCTCTACTTCTTGCTGTAGCGATTTGATCCGCGTCTCGAGTGAAGCTTTGGAGCGAATATTTTTGACCGTATTGAGGAGACGATCTCTGATATCATTGCTTTTGGCGATATAGTCATAGGCCCCAAGCTTGAGCAGTTCAACGGCAGTTTGCACATTGTCTTGCTCTGAAACTACGATCACATCTATCTCAGGATCAAAGGCTTTGATTTTTTGTAAAGCTTCTGAGCCTTCCATATCCGGCAAGCGATAATCGAGGGTTATCACTTTGGGGCCTTCGTGCAAAGCATCTAAACAGGAAGTTGCATCAGGAAATGCCTTTACAGTATAATCTGGATTATCCTCTAGATTAAATTTGAGAAGTTCTCGGTACCAATCATCGTCATCGACTACAAAGACGAGAAATTTTCCGGCATCAGCCATAAATGTGGATCTATGAAGTGGTTAGGGGATAAAGATACATAAAAAAGATAAAGGCTTAGCCCTTGATCCGGGCTTCTACTGTACTGACGATCGCTTTTAATTTTTGGAGCCCTTCGGTCAAGGACTTCACTAATCCAGGCCAATCAGTTTGTTGGTTTGCTTGGGTTTCGATTGCTTTCAATTGACTCACCAATCCTTCCAATCCCAAATGACGGCAAGGCGGGATCATTTTGTGGGCTCTCATACTGATCTCCTGCCAATCCTTTTGGACTATCGCCTGTTCGATCCCCTGTATATTGTCTTTTGCGGCCTCTGAAAACAACTGCAACATACGCGCCAATGCTTGCGGATTGTTATTGGTCAGGTTTTCCAGATGGACGAGTGAAAACTTATCTTCAGGAAGTGCTTCTGATTCGTCTTCTACTTGGTGTAAGTCTCTAATCTCTACTTCCATCGGGAGTCCTAATAAATGGGTTATAGTCGCCAATAAATCCGCTTCTTGAAAGGGTTTTAATAAGTGCCCATTCATCCCTGCCTCAAGTGCTTGATTGATTTCTTCTTCAGTAGAAGTTGCAGTTAAGGCGAGTATTGGCGTATTAATCTTGAGTATTTGACGAAGCTCTCGGGCAACACTGACTCCATCTATTTCCGGCATCCTAAGATCCATCAAAATGATATCGAAAGATTGATTTTTAAGTTCCGCTAGAGCGGCCTTCCCATCATTTACGATCACAGAAATCACTTCCCATTTGTCGAGGATAAGTTGTATCAGCTCTCGATTGTAAGCTTCATCATCAGCAACTAAAATCCGTTTCTCTTTGAGTTGCTGCGGTTTTACTTGAACATTCTGTGGTTTCTGAGGCACATCTTCCTCTTTGCCGATCAGATAGGGGAGGAGCAAACTCACACTAGTCCCTTCTCCTACTGTACTTTCGATTGCCACCTCTCCATCATGCAGCGTGGCTAGTTTTTGGGTAATAGAAAGCCCCAAGCCTGTACCGCCAAATCTTCTAGTGGTACTATTGTCAGCTTGCACAAAATTTTGAAATACTTTTTTGAGTTGGTCTTCAGGAATCCCGATGCCAGTGTCTTTGATTGCAAACCGGAGCTTGATATTATTATCCTTTTGAGATAGGATTTCCGCCTGTAGGCGAACGCTTCCTTCCGTAGTAAACTTGATGGCGTTACCGAGTAGGTTGAAAAGCATCTGCCTCAATCGAAGCGGATCTCCTTTTATAGCGGGTGGGAGTTTCGAAAAGTTTTCTCCTACTAATTCAATTCCTTTGTTTTGGGCGAGTGGTTGCAAGGTTTGGAGTACCTCCTCCAATAGCGTGCGAGGCTGAAAAGTAGTGGTCTCTAATTGGAATTTGCCTGATTCTAGCTTGGAATAGTCAAGGATGTCGTTAATCAAGGCAAGTAGATAGTGCGCGGAGTTGCGTATCGGTTGTAGCAAGGAGAATTGACTTGATTTTAGCGGAGTCTGGGCCAGCTGTTCGGAGAATCCGATAAGTGCATTCATCGGTGTCCTGATCTCATGACTCATATTAGCGAGGAAGTCTTCCTTTACTTTGGCTAGTTTTTCCGCTCTGGCTTTTTCTTGTTCTAATCGTTTCTGTAAACGATAATTTCGGGCCATATCGCCAAAGATCACCGCAATCAAGACTACACATAGCAAGAGCACAACACTGCTAAACCAAGCAATAAAATTCGTCGTGTCATCGGCTTGAGTTTCTGCATTTTGCGCCAAATCTTGATTCGCCCTGCTATCTCTTTCTTCTAGTCGAGTGAGCAAGGATTTGAGGTCTTCCATGACTTCCTGTCCTTCAAGCGTGAGTTCCGTGATTTCTCCTTGGATGATTTCTCTTGCGATAAGTTCTTCTGCTTCGATCTCGGTCAAGGTAGACTGAAGGTCTTGCACCATCTTTTCTGGCCGATAAGAAACACTAGCTGGTTTTCTCGGATTGCTTGCCGGTAGTTCTGTCGGATTATCTGTGGGTTGATTTGAGATAATCGGCGGGGTATCAGGTACTTCAAGAGCTGTGGGTTGCTCCGTTTGCTTATCGTTATTGAGTAAACGCTGGACAAAAGTTCCCTTTTCCTTCCTTTCTCGTTTCTTCAGTTTTCTCGCTTCAGCCCGACTCATTTCCTCTGTTTTGATTGGCTCTTCTTTTGGAGTAGAAATTGTTGGCTCAGGAGCTTCCAAAGGCTTAATATCTGGTATGCTAGAGGTGGGAGGCTTTGGTCTACTGGCTTCTACAACACGATCTAGTTCTTCCGAGAAACGTTCATAAACTTCACGACTTTGGTTGGTATCTACCAAGGCCGTCAAGTCCTGCATGATTTCAAGTTTTTCTTCGATCAGTTTTTGAATTTGATCGAAATTCTTTTTGTCAGCATGGCTTTCTTCTATTGCTTCCAATGATACACCTACGCCCAAAATAGCGGCTTTACATTTGGGGAGGTCTACCGAAGTATTACGAGTGATCGTATAAGCTCTTACTTCGCTTTCTGCGGTAGTCAACTCGTTTAATATTCTATTGAGAGAGGAAATGTAAGGATCCTCTGTTGCAGCCTCTTGCAAGTCATTGGCTAGTGCATTGACACTTTTATAAGCCTGATAGCCCATGATGGCTACTGCGCTTATGGCGAGAATAAATCCTAAAAGGATGAAGGCGCGAACAGAACGTTTAGGTTCAGATTTGTCCATTCAGATTTGCATATATTCAGTTGGCCCAAAAAACTACCCTAGGCAATGTCTATTTATGTAACTTTCTTCAAGTTTCGAAATAGTAAGCAATTGATAATATTCAGCTTGCTTTTTTATCTTGGTTAAGATACATAGTCTGTATCAAAATAGTTCTTATCTCATCTATCTATTTCTATACAAATCACTCTTATCTGTATGAAAATACTGATCACCGGTAATATGGGTTATGTAGGCCCAGGACTTGTTAAAGAATTACGTAACTACTATCCCGATGCCACCCTGATTGGTTTTGACACGGGTTTTTTTGCGAAACACGTAACTAGTACCAAAATCTTTCCCGAAAGTTATCTTGACCAACAGCTTTATGGCGATGTGCGCGACTTTCCTGCTGATTTATTGGAGGGAGTACACACTGTCGTCAGCCTTGCCGCTATTTCAAACGATCCAATTGGGAATCAGTTTGAAGAGGTTACTATGGATATTAATTACCGATCTAATGTTCGTATCGCTGAAATGGCCAAAGCCGCAGGGGTACGCAAATTTATCTTTGCCTCATCTTGTAGTGTATATGGTTCAGCAGAGGATACCCCTCGTACTGAAACCTCAACTCTTAATCCGCTCACGGCCTACGCCCGCTCAAAAATAC
>JBGCFA010000345.1:0-6641 GCA_045106675.1 Bacteroidia bacterium | reverse complement strand
TTATATCAACAACAAACGGATGGGACTTATATCGTAGACCCTTCAAATAATGTCGCTGCCTTGCGTCATGCCAGTGCAGACTGGGGCGATTTCAATGGTGATGGCTGGTTGGACCTTATTGTGATGGGCGATCCTGCTGTTGGCGCTAGTCCTGCTAGTCCGATTGTTCGATATTATCAAAACAATGGAAGCGGAGTATTACAACAAGTAAGTGCTGTAACTAGCTCAATCCCTGGATTGCATAAAGGTGATGTCGATTGGGCTGATTATGATCATGATGGAGATCTCGATTTAGCCATCATGGGTAGCCAAGGCAACTCGCCGCAAGCGCTTACTCGTATCTATCGCAACGACAATGGAAGCTTAGTCAACCAAAACTTTGGTCTTAGACAACTCTATAATGGAGACCTTGAATGGGGGGATATCAATGGAGATACTTATCCTGATTTGGTAGTCTCTGGAGACGACGGTACCGTCAATGGTTTTACCGAAGTCTATCTCAATCAAGGTTTTCAAAATCCCGGTTTCCAAGCCTTAACGGCAACCAATTTGGCTGGTTTGATCAATAGCCGAGTTAGTCTCGCAGATATAAACCAAGATGGGAATATGGACTTGCTACTTACAGGCAAGTCTGGCACTAGTTCTTATGCAAGAGTCTTGACCTATCGTTCTGCGCAGCAGGACTTCGTATCTAGCCCCGGACAATTGCTAGAAGGAGTACATAGTGGAGACGCGGTCTTTGGCGACTATAATAACGATGGCCGACCTGATGCACTAATTACGGGTACAGATGATGCCAACCTGCCGCAAACCCATCTTTATCGCAATGCAAGCGGCACTTTTATTAGAGATGCCTCGACTTCTGATTATCTCCGTCCTACTTTTGATGGAAGCATCGCTTTGGGAGATACCGATCAAGATGGCAAATTAGACTTCTTGATCGCTGGGGAATCTGCATTATCGGGTCCACTTAGCCGCATCACTCAACTCTATCGTAATATCGATCTGGCGATACCGACTACGCCTGCTGCAGTTACAGGCTTTAGTATAACTCAGCAAGAAGATTCACTCGTGATGAGTTGGAATGCCCTCGGTCCTAATTTTACTTACAATATATATGTCGGTACTGCTAGCGAAGGGAATCAAAAAGTATCTTCTCATAGCGAAAATACCAGTGGCTATCGCCGAATCGCTCTACACGGTAATGTCGGTAAACGCAATAGTTATAGCATCCACAATTTAGTGGAGAACAATTACTACGCAGCTGTTCAAGCCGTAGATGCTGATTTTGACGGAGGACCATTTAGTGCGGAGCAAAGTGTCAATTATGTACAGCCTCACTTTATCGATGTCAGTGCCTTGGCATTTGGCTCCAATGTCCCCATTGGTTTAGAAGCTGCTTCGGTGGTATGGGCTGATATCGATGTCGATGGAGATCTTGATTTTCTTGCTACTGGTAAATCCAATGGTACAGCCGCTGATATCGGAGTCTTTATCAATGATAATGGAGTATTTGACGAAGACAATACTTGGAGCGCCAATCTCACAGGAATATCAGATGGTGAGCTTGCACTGGCGGATTTTGACAATGATGGTGATTTAGATCTAGCGATTGCCGGTACCAATGTTGGGGGTAATGGTTTTTCTGCCATTTATCGCAATACTGGGACTGGTTTTGTGCTCCTTACTTTACCTATTCAAAATGTCTCTCAGGCCTCTATTGCATGGGGAGATCTCGATAATGATGGTAAAGCTGATATTATTTTTACGGGAGATGCCAATGGTAGCCCCTTGACACAAGTATTCCTCAACAATGGGGGAGGAGCCTTTAGTGCTCAAACCCATAGTCTCGAAAATGTACGAGGCGGCGATGTCCAAATTATGGATGTCAACAATGATCAACTTTTTGATATCATATTGACTGGCGAAGGCGATCTCGGCCTAATCCTCGATGTGTACTATAACCAAGGAGGTGGAAACTTTGCGGCCCTGATGGATCCACTGATGTCGGGCCTCCAAAAAAGTGAATTGGCGATTTACGACCTCAATGATGATCAATTACTTGATATCATTGTTATGGGAGAAGATGTCGCCAATACACCTACGACAGAAATATATCTCAACCAAATGGGTACCAGCTTCGCCAATAGTACCAATAGTTTAGGTGCCTTGAGCGAAGGCTCCATAGCCTTAGGTGATTATAACGATGATCCAAGTGGCTTGATCGACTTGTTTATGAGCGGTAAGAGTACTGCTTCACTAAACACCCGCAAAACTGCCGTATACGCTTCTGGCGGTGCCGCTACATTTGCCTTAGATTCTGAAGCTACAGATCCTTTGTTTGATCTCAATCTTAGTGCCGCCGCATGGGGGGATTATGATCAAGATGGCAAGCTAGACTTATTGGTGGCTGGACGTACGGGCAATGGTCCTGATCAAGGGCTAAAGCTCTACAAAAATGTCGAAGGTACTCCAAACCGGATTCCGGGTACTCCGGGTAAACCTGATGTCAAAGCGACAGGTTTGTTTGCCGAGTTTAGTTGGACCCGTCCTGCTGATATTGAAGAAGGGACTTATACTTACAATCTCTATCTCGAAAAGGTGGATGATGGGACCTTGATCGTTACGCCGCTGGCGGATCTGACTACTGGGTTCAGACAAGTAGCTGCTCCTGGTAATGTTGGGATGCAAAACAAAATGACCATTCGTGGCCTGGAGTTTGGGAATTATCGTTGTAGAGTACAGGCCATTGGCCCAGATTTGGAAGGCTCTCTTTTTTCTGATACGACCAATTTTCCTTTCGAACCTAGTGCGATTAGCGAAGAAACCGGCAACGCGTTCCCCGGAGGGGCTCCTGATGACCTGTATAATGGTGATGTCATCTTTGCCGACTATTATCTACATGACAATCGTCCTGATCTGATTTTGACGGGTCAAACGCTAGATGGACCCAAAACGCTACTTTATCGCAACATCGCTGGCAAATTTGCTGCTGATACGATGTCAAAGATTATGTTTTTGGAGCAAAGTCGCTTTGCATGGGGCGATTTTGACCTAGACGGTCAGATAGACATCTTTCATATGGGACGAGACGCTTCAGGTGCTCCTCGTTCGCTCATCTATCTCAATCGTGATGATACGCTGGAAATGAGAGCCGATTGGTCTGCTAATCTGGTCCCTCTCTCTCAAGGAGATGCGGCTGTAGGCGATTTGGACAATGATGGGGACATGGACCTGATTATCAGTGGGGCCGATGCCAATGGTACTGCGATCACACGCGTCTATCTCAACAAGGAAGGGACGGGCTTTGTCGCTGCTGATGATGAAGTGCAAAATACTTTTGACCAACTCAAAAATGGGGCAATTGAATTGCTGGACTATGATGCCGATGGGTATTTAGATATAATATTGGCCGGAGAAGGTGCACTAGGGGCACGTTGTCGTGTCTATCGCAATGAAGGTAAACTCAACTTTGTAGGCGGTGCCTTTTTGACCTCTCTGACAGAAAGCCGCTTGGATTGGGGTGATTTTGATAATGACGGTTTAGTTGATATCCTCCTTTCTGGAGATCAAGGAGGTACAAAAGTGGTGGAGATTTGGTCTCGTGAGGCCGGCAGTGATAACTTTTTGCGTAACTCAGTTTCCAATGATCTAATCGGTGTTTCTGGTGGTGATATTCAGTTTTTGGATATTCAAAATGATGGTTGGTCTGATATTTTCCTTAGCGGAACGCAAGACAACGGCTTGCCTAGCACCCGTCTCTTTCAAAATTATGATCAAGGCGGCGCTCGCCGTTTCCAAGAAGCCGTTACCAGCACTGATGAAATGGTCGATGTTGATCAAAGTGCGGTTGCTTGGGGCGATTATACCGCTGATGGTAAACTCGACTTAGTATTGATTGGTGATTCTAGTAGCAGTCTTTCGGCCGCTCCGATTTTTGCGGCATATGCCAATGTCGATACTGGAACCAATGTGATCCCTAATCAACCGACCAGCCTAGAAGAAGAAATTATAGATTCGATCTTAGCCGTTACCATGAAATGGAACGCTCCTACTGTCTCCAATGGTCGTCCAGCAAGTATCGCAGAGGGATACCAATACTCATTATATCTGCGTGACATTAGTACCAATGATACTTTGGTCAGTGCAGTCAGTAATGAAGATGGTTATCGACAGACACCCGCACAAGGTGCGATTCGTAGTTTAGAGATGACCATATTCAATTTACCAGATGGTACTTACGAATGGGGCGTACAAACCATAGATCAAGATTTTGAAGCTTCTGATTTCGTGACAGAGTCCTTCGTATATACCAACCCTGTACCGGAGATTATACGTGAGAGCTTTGCAGACATACATGTAAATGGCTCCACGTCCACTCAGATTGAGGTTGAAGTCAATAATGCCTCTTATGTCAGCAAAGTCTTGTTGCACTACAAAGGCATTGCAGCGGCGGATTGGGATAGTGTAGAAGTAAGCTCTGCCGATGAGACTTTCAGCTTTGACATTACGGAAAGCTTACTCGATGAGATTGGATTACGCTATTGGTTTGAGGTCAAAGGCGTCGCGGTATTTAGCGATACTTCTACCACTGGCCATACTTACATCCGTTACAATGAAGGCCTAGAGGTTGATGGTTTAGCCTTCGGCAAACGACAGAGAGACTATAATATCATCTCAATCCCATTAGAACTTGACAATGGCGCCATCAGTGGAGTCGTCGAAGATCAGTTTGGAACCTATAACAAAAGGCAATGGCGCTTCTTCCACTACCAAAATGAGCGCTATGACGAGTATAAAGAAGGAATTGAACAGATGACTGATGGCTTGGGCTATTGGTTGATCACTAAATCAGAACGCAGCTTCAATACTGGAGCGGGTGAAACGGTCAAAGTAACCGAAGAATCACCTTATGTCTGGAATCTTAAAGAAGGCTGGAACCAGATCGGTAATCCATACAACTTTAACCTCTCTTGGCAAGAAATTCGAGACGCTAATGCGGCAAATATTGGTTCGATAACCAATATCCTAACCTACAGTGATGGTTTTAAGACCACACAACAAGATGGCGTTATCGACCGCTTTCGTGGTGGATTTATCTTCGCGGCTGCCGCAACGACTATTTCTGTACCCGTCCTGAAAAACACCTCAGTACAGCGTTTGGCGAAGCCAACGGACCCTAAAAGCATCGGACCTTTGGATCATCACACTTGGCAGGTCCCGATCACGGTTCAAACCGAAAACATGATTTACCCTGTCGGTGGTGTAGGGATGAACCCCGAAGCTAAAATTGACTTTGATCAATACGATCAAATGTTACCACCTCGCTTGAGTGAGTATCTGGATATGCACTTTTACCATGAAGATTTCTTCTTCCCATGGTTTGCCTATGATGTGGTGCCTACTGCCAAATCTTACGTTTGGGAGTTTACCGTTGAAAGTAATCTAGACCAAGAGGAAATACAGCTCAAATGGGACAATAGTGCCTTTGGTAATAGTGGTAAGCAACTGATTTTATTTGATGTTGAACGCCAGTTGCCGATAGATATGGCTGAGCAAACCACCTATAATTCTTGGTCAAATGAAGGGAAACGCTTGTTTAGAGTGTATTATGGATGGCCATCGTTCATCGCAGATGAGTTACAGCCAGATAAAGTCTATTTAGGCCAATCTTATCCCAATCCGGCTTCTGCCAGTTTGACGATCCCATTTAGCTTACCTGCTTCGCAGAACGCTTATCCGGTAAGTCTGATGGTTACGGATTTGATGGGACGTCCGATCAAAGAGATCTTTGCGGGACGCTTGGAGGCAGGCTTCCACGAAGTGAAGTGGGATGGCACGCAAGCTAATGGAGCGAGATTACCTGCGGGTGTATATTTGTATCGCTTATTAGTTGAGGGATATGAGGCACAAGGAGGACGAGTGATATTACGATAAATAGAAAAAGATAGCTCTGATGAGGAAGTCAGATTGATCCACAACAAAAAAAATCCAAAGCAGCTTCGCCGATTGTTGGCTCCTATGCGCTGGATTTTGTAGATTGCTGGCATAAGGGGCTTATCGTTTTTACAGAAATTGAGGAAGTGTGAAGGGGAGGAGAGAAGTTGGATTCCAACCTCCAAGAGACCGTTTACGTGTATTCGTACGTGGTCTTGATCACTTCAATATTTATATTGCCAAATTGCTACGCGTAACTGCTTAGATATCTCGTTACGCATAAACTTTTTAAACTAAACTCAGCACACATGAAAGCGAAAGCCTTACTATTGCTTACCTTTCTTTTGAGTGGATTTGCCGCACACCTTTCCGCCCAAAATTCAAACACTCCCCAGGGATTTACTTACCAAGCGGTAGCCCGCGATGGTGGAGCTGTTTATTCTAATCAAACCTTCAACGTACGATTTTCACTCCGTCAGGGAGCGGGGATTGTCTTTCAGGAGGAACACTTCAGTGTCTCGACCAATCAATACGGTCTTTTTACTGCTGTGGTCGGAACGGGAATTCCGGTTGCAGGCTCCTTTGTCAATATCGACTGGGGAGGCGGTAACTTTTTTCTCCAAGTAGAACTAGACGATGGCTCTGGTTATACACTACTAGGGGACAATCGCCTTTGGGCGGTACCTTACTCTTTGTATGCTGAA
>JBGCFA010000344.1:0-20984 GCA_045106675.1 Bacteroidia bacterium | reverse complement strand
GGGTACGTGAAAACCTACGGGGCAAACATTTTTATTACCGTTTACCAAAGTATCAATTGCATAAAAATTGGAGTCTGCGCTCAGGATTGGGCTTGGGGTTTTCTAACCTAGGAGGACTTACACAGGCCAATGTAGTTTATGACATCTTTGCTTCACCCAATACTCCAGATCAGGGCGAATGGTCTTATAATCAAGGGCCAAGCTTACAAAATATCCAATTGGAAGTGCCTTTGACGCTGCAATATCGAATACATAGAGCAAAAGGAGCTTTTGTCTTGGGCTCTGGATTGTCGTTTAACCGGAACCTCAATAATCTGTCTCAGGCCCGTTATAACAGTGAGAGTTTTACGGCGCGGAGTGACGCTCAAGCGGTGTTTTTGGTTTCTGATCAAGCCAATGCTGTCGGTCTGAGTGATGCGTCTCAGAGCTTAGCCTATCGCAGCTGGAATAGTTTTGTCCTCCTACAAGCACAATATGAAAGACCGATTTCACCACGCTTGGCTCTTTATGGTGGACCAAGTTTCAAATATATGCTCAACGATATCTTCGTAGGTAGTTTGGCTTCGCAGCAGGCTCCGTTCCGATTGGGGCTTACGGCTGGAGTACGATTTGGCCGTTAATGTAAATTATCATGAAAAATCTATTACGATCCATTCCTCTTTGGGGTATGGCCCTGCTTTTCTTTGCCTGTCAAGAAAGCAATTTGGGCCCTCCTCAGACTGATGCTATCATCACTGGCTATGACGCGAGAAGATGTATGTGTTGTGGTGGATATATGATCACGCTTTCCGATGATCCCGAAAAATATGCTGAGCCCTACTTTCAGTGGAACGCTCAACAGGAATATGACGAACTAGACCTTGAAGAAGACTTTCCGATCTATGTCAAAATCGATTATACGGTCAATCCTGATGCCTGTAGCTTTGCGGATGGCTGGATCGAAATTAGTGATCTGAAAGTAGTTGAAAAATAAGCATTACCCTTACCATCATGAAAAAATCACTCTTTTTACTACCCCTTCTGGGAACGCTGCTACTGATATTTAGCTGCAAAGCCGAGGATTTTCAATCGCCACAAACCGAAGCCATCATCACGGGTTATGATCTCGCTCTCTGTGCTTGTTGTGGAGGCTTAATGATCACCACAACCGAAAACCCTAATAAGTATGAGGATGAATACTATATGTTGAGCAATCAATCAGATTTCCCTAATCTAGATCTTACAGAGTTTCCGATCTCGATTAAGATGGACTTTGAGATCGATTCGACTCGTTGTTTCATGGTAAATCCCTGGATCAATGTCTCAAATCTGGAGGTGATTGACTAATGAAGATTTTGCTACGATATGCATGTCGTAGCAAAATCTTGAAACTCAATCTGTTTTGACAAAGCGAATGCTTTGCATCAAGCCTCCGGCTTCGTTTTGCAACAATAAGACATAAGTACCCGCCGCAAAATGCCCTACAGCACATTGGACTTTGGCCTCACGACTGAGGTTGAGGTCAGGGGCTCCCATCACAATCTTTCCTTTGATATCGCAAAAGGATACATGAAGCCGCTGCGCTTTGTTACTCTTTATCTCTAGTACCAATGCTGCTTGAGTAGGGTTGGGGTAGAGGAGATAACTAAGCGTTCCCCAGTCGGGGTCCACAAAAGTACTGTTCAATTCCAGTGATGCTGATGCCATTGCCAGCGGTATAAGCCGTACTGGCGACATCGGCAGGCACCCAAGTACTGCCGTCCCAACTCAAAACTTGATTAGGGTTTGCTGAAGGACTATTGACATCTTTTAGGTCTTCTAAACGCATATCAGTTGCGACCTTGGCATAAGGTACAGCTTCCAATAAAGTAGTATCGACGCCTTTGCCGATTTGAGTGGCAAGTAAACCAAAGCCATTGGTCGTAGGAGTATGTTTTTCTTGATAGATGAGCGTGCCGTTTGGACTGCCATCTCTGATCTGAAACCGTAGATTAACGCTTGTATTGTCTAAGGTCGCTCCGCTATTGTCGCGGGCGACGGCTTGATAGTTAAAGCCTTTGGTGGATTGGGCATGGAGTTCGGCGAAGCCGAAAAGGATAAAAAACGTCAATAAATAAATAGAGAGTTGTCGGATGGGAATAAGTAATTATAGAAAAAGCTAGAGGCCTATATGAGCTAGTGAGATCTGGGCACGCAATTGTTACCGCAAAGGCTAAGGGGTAAAGATGACGACTAGATCCTGATGATTGCATGTAGTTTGACTTCCGATTCCAGATTTAACTTGACAGTGAGAACTAGACTGTGCTCAATCGGGAGGGTAAGGATTGGCCATGATTAGATGATTGAGGTACTAAAAATCTTTATAAATTTATTATTGGAAAATATTTAAGAAATAATATCTGATTTTTTGTACATGCTGACAACTCTCCGTTTTTTTGCCTGCTTGTTTCTCTTGATGTTTGGATTTGCCTCAACTATAGCCCTCAACGCTCAAACCAATGTCTCGGTAGCTACTGCCAAGGTGATCGACAGTTTTCCGCATACTGAGACCAATGTCAATACCACTGGCGGAGGGACTGCCTCAGGCATGATTGGGAGTTGTCATAGCTTGCCTTGTTGCTCGGTGTTGGTATACAAGGTGATCTTGCCTCTCGACGGTTCACTGCGGATTGAAAATGATAATTTTGTCAACTATTCAGGCTCCATCATCGCCTATAGTGCTACCAAAGCGAATCCTACGGATTGGTCAGATTTAGTTTATACTAGCTCGTATGGCAATTTTTGTGGCTTTAGAGACACCCTTCAATTAGGGTATGGGTATCAGTGGCCTCAATATGATCCGGCTGCGCCGAACGTTGGGGATTATTATGATGTCTCCAAAGCGGCTCCAGCGGGTGAATACTACATTCTAATTTTCAATCAAAACCAACAAGCTAATATCGGTTCTAATCCCAGCTCTAATATCACTTTTGAGTATGCGCCCGCTTGTCCGATACGCAATAGTGTCGTCAATGCCACTGTATGCAGCGGAGAGAGTATCACCGTCAATGGGACTGTTTATGATACTACGATAACTGGAGCGGTCGAAGTGATCGATGACAATGGCCCTTTTGATTGCGATTCTACGGTGACCATCAATCTCACAGTACTTCCCGAAATAAGCAGCGATTTTAATGCTACTATATGTACAGGCGATAGCCTCAATATCAATGGCACTATCTATAAAAATAGTGTTAGTGGGGCTAGGGAAGTGTTTGTCGGAGCTGGCGTTCAAGGCTGCGATTCGATTGTACTGATCAATCTCAATGTATTGACTGCCCATGCTAGCACTTTACGCACTACGATCTGTGCTGGAGAGCAGTTAGAAATTAATGGTAGCATCTATACGGAAACTACCATGGGGGCCAAGGAGGTTTTTACCAATGTTGGGTCTACTGGTTGTGATTCGATCGTAACGATTGAGCTCACCGTATTACCCGCCAAGGAAAATCATTTAGAAGCGACAATTTGTGATGGCGAAAGTATCACGATCAATGGTACGATCTATGATGCTGACCTTCGCGGCGAGCGAGAAGTGATTAGTAATATTGGCCCTTATGGCTGTGATTCTACCGTAATTATTGATTTGACCGTTCTCCCAGCTAAAACAGGCAGCTTGACACAAACACTTTGTGCAGGTGAAGGCATTATGATCAACAATACCTTTTATGATTTTGATGTGAGCGGGGCTGTGGAGGTATTTAGTGGTGTCGGCCCATATGGGTGCGACTCTAGTTTGACGATCAATCTTAGCATCGCCGACGAACTCAATACGCAAATCACTCAGCAAGGAACTACCTTATCGGCTGATATTGAGGATGCAAGCTATCAATGGCTGGATTGCTTCAGCGGCTTTTTGGCGATTCCCGACGCTATCAATCAAACGTTCAGCCCAGCTGAAATCGGGGATTATGCCGTCGCCATTATGCAAAATGGTTGTATAGACACTTCAGCCTGCTTCTCCGTCTTGAGTGTAGGACTTGAAAATCCCATCAGTCAACGCTTTGACCTACAAATCTATCCCAATCCGAGCACAGGCGCCATAGAAATACAGTTTGACGGCTCCATCGATCCTAAAGGTCTGATCCAGATTTACAGCATTGATCAAAAGCTATTGGAGGAGTTTGATTTTACCCGGCCTAGCCGAACGCTTGACCTCAGCCAGTTTGCTGCCGGAATCTATCTTGTCCGATATGGAGACTATGTCAAAAAACTTGTCTTAAGACCATAAACTACTAAAGTCTGCATGCCAGGCTTAAGTGAATAGAAATTGATATATTCGGCTATTGGGCCATTAAACGATCTATTGTTTGAAAGCCCAATAGCCCTAATCAATTCACATAAGTAGGCTATTATGAATCCGATCGTAAAAAATATTTTGGCAATCATCGCAGGATGGATGGGAGGCAGTGTCATTAATATGGGATTTGTCCGATTGGGACATGCACTAATGCCTATAGCAGGAGTTGATCCCAATGATATGGAAGCCTTCGCTGCTGCAATGCCCAACTTAGGTTTTGAACATTTGGCTTTCCCTTTATTGGGGCATGCTTTAGGCACTTTGGTAGGGGCTTGCATAGCCGCTTTTATCGCCGCCAACCACAAAATGAAATTTGCCTTAGGCATTGGGGGCTTATTCCTTGCAGGAGGTATTGCGGTCAACTATATGCTAAACGGCCCTACTTGGTTTAGCATTACTGATATCCTCCTCGCTTATATCCCTATGGCATGGATTGGCGGTAAAATAGGGGAGAAATTTTCCTTAAAGCAGTAAAACTGGGAAAAAATCACCGAATTGGGTGGCTACGGATATCCGCTCCTTTCAGAGTTGAAAATGTGCTTTTTGATCGAAATTTAGTTCCTCTCGCTCATCGCGAACGCAAGAAACTATTTGTCTATCTGCTAGTTTTGATTTTTGGCGATAACTAGCTGATCTGATCCTTTTACATTTAAGGATATATCTCTAACTTTATCCGCCAATAAGAAATTTATAAACATACGCATACGTCTATGGCAGAAGTTGTTCTCATGCCCCGTCTTAGTGACACCATGGTTGAAGGTGTAATCGCCGCTTGGCACGTCAAAGTTGGAGACTCAGTCTCTAATGGTGACTTACTTGCGGAGATCGAAAGTGATAAAGCCACGATGGATTTTGAAGCCCCAGAGGATGGACTCGTCCTTTATATTGGGGTTGAGGATGGTGGATCGATTCCAGTTGGAACTCTACTGACCATCATCGGTGAAAAGGGAGAAGACGTTTCTGCCCTGATCGAGCAAGCCAATAATGCAGCTGTTGCAACTCCAGAAGAAGCTCCTGTTGAAGAAGCTGCGCCTGCAGCAGAACCTACTCCAGCTCCTGTGGTAGAAGCTGCTCCAGTAGCACCCGCGCCAGTCGCTCAAGCTCCACAAGTAGTAGCTGCACCCTCCAGCAATGGAGACGGTCGCGTCAAAGCTTCTCCTCTTGCCAAAGCCATGGCTAAAGCACGCAATATCGATCTTTCAATGGTCAGCGGTAGTGGCGATCATGGCCGTATCGTAAAGCGTGATATCGAAAACTTCCAGATGCCTGCTGCCCCTGCCAGCGCTCCTGTCGCTGCTCCAGCGGCTGATGAGACGCCAGCTTACGTAGCACCAATGATTGCTGGACAAGAATCATTTGAGGAAGTACGAGTTTCTCAAATGCGTAAGACTATCGCACGTCGTTTGGCCGAGAGTAAGTTTTCTGCGCCTCACTTTTACCTTACCATGGAGATCAACATGGACAATGCCATCGTAGCGCGCAAGCAGCTCAACGCATTGTCTCCTGTCAAGATTTCCTTCAATGATATGATTATCAAGGCTTCGGCTGCGGCACTCCGCCAGCACCCCAAAGTCAATAGCTCTTGGTTAGAAGATAAGATTCGCTACAACCATCATATCCACATCGGGATGGCAGTTGCAGTTGATGAAGGTCTACTCGTACCAGTGATCCGTCATGCTGATGGCAAAGGGCTCGCTGCGATTGCCGCTGAGACTAAGGTACTCGGCCCTAAGGCGCGTAATCGTGAATTGCAGCCGGCAGAGTGGGAAGGAAACACCTTCACGATCTCTAATCTAGGTATGTTTGGCATCGAAGAGTTTACAGCGATCGTCAATCCGCCAGATGCTTGTATCCTCGCAGTAGGCGGTATCAAACAGACTCCTATCGTCAAAGACGGTGAAATTGTGCCGGGTAATGTGATGAAAGTAACCATGTCTTGCGATCACCGTGTGGTTGATGGGGCTACTGGTTCTGCCTTCCTCGTTACACTCAGAGATATGTTGGAAGATCCATTGAGAATGTTGATCTAAAAATACAGTTTTCTCTCTTCAGAGCGACTAGCTCAAGACGAGAGACTGATAGAAATATTAAAAGCCAGTAACTGACTCTCCAATTGGAGTTTAGTTACTGGCTCTTTTTTATGATTTCAAGCGACTATTATTTCTGCTTCGCAGAACGCGCTCAGCATGACAAGAAAATCTAAGACATAGCCTCAACTCATCAATCTTTCGTGCTGAGCCCGCCGAAATTGCAACTTATTCGTTCTGCGAAGAGCAGGAAAACAATGAAAATCGAAGCCTATATCTTCAATAAGATATAGTAGTGTTAACCTCTGTCCGAAGTATCTCATACTTTATCGAACCCTAAAATCGAAATGAGTATGCGATACTTTTTTATGTTGATACTGGGAGTATTGGCTTCCAGTACATTATTAGGCCAAGATGATCGCCAATACCGAGATGGCCAAGAAGAATATTTTGGTGCGGCCCAACTACCGAGTATGCGAGCCGAAGCCATGGGCAAAGCACAGGTAGCGATTGGGGGCGATGTGATGCAAAATTTTATTAATCCCGCGAGTATTGGGACGATCAATTTTCGGAGCCTCTCGCTCAGTAGTAGCGGGCCTTTTTATATTCTCACAGAGTCAGATTATGGCTATCTGGGCTATGCCCAACGCATCAACGAAGGTAAATGGGTAGGCGGCGTAAGTGTGAGAGCGCTATTCATCGGTCCCAGCACTTTCGATGCCTATATCAAAAATCAGCAATACGAGCTAGACAAAGCCAAAGTGATCAATACTACGCTGACGGTGGCTCGAGAGATATTGCCAGGATTACAGCTAGGGCTGAACGCTAATCTCTATCGTTTGCGGCTGTTTACTACTGCCAAATCATCTTATATGCCGCATTTGGATTTGGGTTTACTCTATACCAAAGCGTTGGGCGAAGGACAAAATCTCCGACTCGGCCTCAGTGTCAACAACTTTCTCTTTGGCCGCATCGCCTATAAGGCGCCCAATGGAGATCAAGATGGATTCAATATGCCAGCCGTTCTCCGACTAGGAGCTAGCTATAGTGGCGAGACGACTTTGGATCTCCCTCAATCGGGAACGGGCAGTCTCCGTTATTTGCTGACCGTCGAAATGCAGGACTATCTCAATAGCCGCTATTATTCGGCCTTACGTTTTGGGGGTGAGGTGGAAATTTGGAATATCCTAGCGCTACGGATTGGTGCTTTTCGGCGTAATGTCGATGATGGTGGCTTTACCGAAAACTTTGTCAAGGTCAGAGATTTTACCTACGGCTTTGGATTGATTGTACCCTTGGATAAGCTCAGCAAACGAGAGTGGCCGATCCGTATGCATTTGGATTATACCTCGCTACGTCAGGCCCAGACCTCTACTGTCGGCGGTGGCCGAACGCCTAATATGAGAGGCCTCAGTATCCGCCTAGCTTGGTTGATCGACTCACAATCCTAATCTCAAATCTTGAAGACGTATGAAAAATCTATATATTTTTTTGTTAGCCAGCATCCTGCTAACGCTCCCACAATTGGCTAAAGCACAGACTTATTTTGGCTTTCAAACTATCGGTGTGCACACTTGGTTTGTCTCCGTGAGTTGGCAAGGCAAGCCTTATTTTGGCGTCGGATACAATCTTCGTAATACCAATCAGACTTATACCGATTGGCAATTTGAATGGCGGATGCCACTCGATGATCTTTATTCGATGGACAATCATGAAGTGGTCGCCGGATTGTATAAATCATTGCGTGCGCGTCGCACAACGGCTGCTTTGGGCTTACATGCCAAGATTCGAACCCATACTATTGATGGGCGTAAGACTACTTCCTTTGGTTTGAATACTGCTTTAATTCCGACTTATGTATATGCCGCTCCATTATCTAGCGACGCCTTCAAAGGCAGTATCGGCATAAGGTTAGCCTATCAACCCATCTTATTGACACGCGTTCAGCAAGGCGAAAATACTCCAGAATGGCTCAAGTTTACAGGGCATAGAGTCGAGTTAGGCGGTCATATTGATGGGCACGCAGAAGGGACGCTGATGCTGGCTCATAATACTTATGCAACACGTACTTGGTTTTTTAAGGAGGAAGCTGCAGCTGATCCACGTGAGCAAGACTGGCAGATCGATGGCGATTTGTATGTGGGTACGACTTACTATCTCAAGCGGTGGTAATGGATATCATTTAAAAAAAGTAGCGACACAAAATCTTGTGCCGCTACTTAGAATGTCATAAAGACATAATTCTATTTAATCATCCTTACTGAATCACCAAGCGTCGATAAACGCTTTCCTGATTCATGGTGATACGCATAATGTAAACGCCTTTGGCGAGGTTACTAGCATGGAAAGCTTGATTTAACTCTCCTCCGGCAAAGAAGACCGATTTGCTTTGTAAGGCTCTGCCTTTGATATCAAGCAAGGCAAGTTCTACGTCTCCTTGACGATCACCTTTGATCCATACTCCAAATTCACCATTACTAGGGTTAGGGGTGAGGGTGATACTGACTCCTGCTAACTCTGATTCAATACCAACGGTAGTGATTTCAAGCTCTTGAGTAATAGTATCAGTTCCACAGTTATTGCTTACGATCATGGTAACGATATACTTACCATTACTTTGGTAGGTATGCTTAGGATCCATATCCGTACTTGTGCTATCGTCTCCAAAGAACCACTGATAGCTTGTTGGTGATCCGCTAGAAGTACTGACAAAGTTGAATGCATTGCCATTGTCGGTAGTCGAATTGAAGGTCGCTATAGGTAGCGGCTCAACCACGATGTTTTGTGCAAGGGTATTGCTACCGGCCGTATTTGTTACGGTCAGAGAGATAGACTTATTACCCGCACTAGAGTAGGTAACACTATGTGGTCCGGCAGTATTGGCAGTTGCTGGTGTAGCACCAGGGCCAAAAGCCCAATTATAAGCAAGATCATCTCCACTACTACTGTCGCTTACCATTACAGCCTCTCCTTCACAGATTACTAATGGGTTGAAGCCAAAGCCAGCGCTTGGCGGCACGACACTCTCGATATTGATATTGTCAATATAGAGTGAGTTACCGAAGCCATTTTCATTGACGAATCGAATTTGAATTACTTGACCCAGGTATGGGGTGAGACTAATACTTTCGCGTCTCCACTCTGACGAATCAGCTGGTATCCATAGATTTCCTTGATCTGGGACGGTCGCTAGAGTAGGGCCAGCCTTATCAAAGATCATATTACTGAAAGTAGCACCACAATCGTCTGAGAGTTCGACGAATAGTCGGTCAGAAAAATTGGCATTGAACTGAGCATAAGCGACATCAAAGGAGAGAATTGGTCCAGAAGCTACGGCTGGGTCCAAATCAATGGTATAGGTCTGAAGTGCGTCCAACTCTCCTTGTGCGTTATAACCAAAGTTGTTAATCCAAGCTGCATTAGTCAAAGTTCCATCAATACCGATGACGGAAGTGTTTTCCCATGAGTCAGCACCATCTTGATTGTCTAAGGTCCAATTGCTTGGTGGCACTAAGCCTGCTTGAAAGTCCTCCATAAATGGCAAGGCAGTACCCGAACCGACATTGATAAAGTTGGTCTTAGTGAGCGTATCTGAACCATTGACATTAGTGGCGATGAGGGTGACACTATAAGACCCTGTCGCGCTAAAGATTACAGAAGGGTTTTGGCTGGTGTTACTAGTACCGTTTACAAAACTAAAGGTATTAGGACTGATAGCCCAAGACCAAGCACTAGGTGCAGAAGTCGAGATATCTGTAAAGTTCACCTCAATATTGGCACATGTCTCAGTCGGGCTTGCGGTAAAATCAGTAAGTGGACTTGAAGTAAGATCCGCAATCAGGATATCATCAATAGCGATATCAGATTCAAAGCCACCGCCTGTAGAAGCCCTAATCCGGATTTGAATAGTTTGGCCCGCATAGGCAGCTAAATTGGTACTAGACTCTATCCAGTTAGTTCCTTGAGCTCCAGTAATGGGTGTCATGACATCCAGTACCCAAGCGCCAGCATCAAATACATCTAAGTGGAGAGATCCAATATCTCCTCCTAGCATATGGTACCAGAAGCTGATATAAGGATTTGCCGCAGTACTGAGATCGAGGCAACCACTTTCAAGGATAGCTTCTTGATTGGTACAACCTCCGGATGCTTCCAGATAGAGATAATTGCCGTCTAGTGTACCTAAGGTATGATCCACACTTGGACCAGTGTTGTTTGAGGCGGTACCGCCTTCGTCTACTCGCCAATCGATATCGTCTTCAACTAAGTTCTGCAGATTAGTCCACTCACCTGTGATCTGGCAAACTTCCGCTTCACAGTCATTTGCAGTACCACATAATAAGTTGGTCTCGAAGTCTTCGGAGACGGGTAAAACTGCTCCGTTAATCACATTGATATATGCAGGCTTGGTTTGGGTATTCGCGCCATTAGCAGAAGTTGCAGTTAGGCTAACATTATAAGCTCCTAAGCTTGTAAACTGCACAATTGGGTTTTGGCTAGTGCTATCAGTTCCGTTAAGATAAGTAACCGAATTAGGACTAAATGTCCAAGACCAACTAGATGCAGCCGGCAATGAAAGATCGGTGAATTGGACAGCTTGAGTTGGACAAGGAGTGAAGGCATTAGCTTCAAAGTCTGCAGATGGTGCAGCCGTTTGATCTAAGACTAAAACATCATCGATAGCCATATCACTCTCAAAACCAGTACCTGTTATACCTCTAAAACGGATTTGTACGTTTTGGCCGGCGTAGGCACTTAAGTCGACAATTGCTTGCAACCAATTATTACCCTGATCTCCGGAAATCACTGGCATGACATCATTGATCCAAGTGATTCCATCAGTACTTACATCAACATGTAGAGTCCCCATATCACCTCCAAGCATATGATACCAGAAAGAAAGCTCTGGCGCATTAGTGTTTCCTAAATTCATGCAAGGGCTGATCAAATAAGCTTCTTGATTACTGCAACCATTAGAGGCTTCTAGATATAGATAATTGCCAACACCCGTTCCTGGGTTATGATCGGTATTGGGGCCAGTGTTATTAGAAGGTGTTATTCCTTCATTGACACGCCAATCTATATCATCTTCTGAGCCATTGCTTTGATTTACCCAACTGCCACTAAGTGTACAAATTTCTAATTCACAATTAGAAGTTGTTGCACAGAGGTCAAATTGCTCGAAGTCTTCGACAAAGGGTATCCCTACGATGTCTACATTAATGGTTATCGTATCATTTGATGGATTAAGATCACCGGGGAGATTAGTCCATACCTTAAGAGTATGATTCCCTACAGGTAAGGCGTTCAAGGGGGCAAGGATACTTACTGTATCGAAGCTACAATCATTGATTGTTCCCGGATAGGATTGAGATACAACGGGGTCATTGTCAATTTGGTAACCATAAGTAAGACCACTTTGTGGATTTTGTCCCACATTAACGATTGTAAACTCGATATTTACCGTATCAGTAAAGCACAATGATAGTTGATCCGTATTTGGACTAAGAATATTTGCTACACTAACATCTAGGCTAGCGCAAGTACTTACTGTACCAGTATATTGACTTGCAAAAGTTCTGCGACCTGCTCTCCCTCCAACTGTTGGAATAGCACTCACCGCAAACCAGATATCACCTGTTGGGTTATTAACATTGACACAAATAGAGTTAGTGGTTGATCTGCCAATGGAGTCCATATATCTATCACCTAGCATATAAACTTCATATTCCGCTGCTCCTGGAAGGGCATCCCACGTAAGATTTGCAGAAGTAGTACATACATATATTACCGATAGGCCTGTCGGAACGTCAATAATATTGAAAGGCGAATCGCTTTCATCACTTACAGCGCCACGGCTAATACGTACTTTTGCTTGATCTGTAATATTGTTAGGTACTACCCAATCAAACATGCGGAAATTACCCGGTAAGCTTGTTATTGTAGTCCAGTTGCCACCATTGTCTAAAGTATATTCTATATTAAAAGTTCCCGAGATCGGCTGCGTATCCCAATGCAAACGCTGTGTTTCACCCGGTACAAAGGCTTCTCCACCCATAGGGTAGGTTAGCGTTATTTCATCAGTATAATATTCATATACTACCCAGTAGGCTTGATTGCCAAATGGGATATCTTTACCCAATACAGCTAGCGTATAGTTGCCTGCTGTTGGATTGTAGACCCGAACCTGCTCCATATTGTTGAGTGAATCAACACCTGGAGTGGCTGGGAAGTTGAGCGTCGTTGGGTTTGGAGTATGATCAAGTACTAGAGGTAATGTCGTTCCGCCACTTGGATTTGTCATGGTGATATCAAGGTCATTGACCAAAGCGCGGCTAACGTTAGGTGCAGCCTCTACGTCCATCCAGTAAACCATAGCACGAATCTCTGTTACCCCTGCTGGAACGCTTAGTGTGTGGGTATTGACCATACCCAATATAGCAGTATCAGAAAAGTACTGATTGTTTTCCATCATGAGTAGAGCGCGATAGGCGTTCATACGTCCCCAGCCATATTCGAAGTCCGGTCCAGCATTGCCATAATCTTCAGCTGAATTCAAGACGAGGGCTTTGATAAGGGAAGACTGTGGATAGTCGCCATTATGAAGGTCGCGATAAGCATGATACAGTTGAGCAAATGAACCTGCAGCTGTCGGGGCGGCCGCGGAAGTACCACCTGAGGCTTGGAAATTATTGCCTTCAGCGGTTGATACCTGACCATTGCCAGTCGCAGAAATATCTGGCTTGATACGACCATCATGGGCAGGACCGTGACTAGAACTGCCGACCAAAGAACCATCTGGGTTCAGGTTGGCTGTCGCTACGACATTTTTGCCTTGCTTGTGCCCACCTGTCACATTTCCCCATTGGTTTCCTGCGCCATAACCACAATCCTGATTATTACTGTTTCCTGCAGAGAAAACATGAAGCAGCGATGGATTCTGATTGATTTGCTGATCTACCCTCTGAGTAGTAGTGGTATAACCCGCATTACATCCATTACTATAGGATGAGTTGGTGATCATCACTGAATCCGTCTGGTGTAAACCTAAGGTAGCATCGGTAAAACTCGCTACGTAATCCAAGACATATAAAAATGCTCCCGGAGCAGTTCCTGATGAAATCGGATCTAAATTAGGAGCTCCAGTAAATACACCTGAAACCATATCGCCGTGAGTACCACTAGCTCCTGTTAAGAGGTAGTTATTAATACGGCCCTGAAAGTTGATGTGTGGCCCAACTATTCCATCATCACGAGTCATGATATTGATCCCAGTACCATCATATTGCCTTCCCAAAGGGTCCGCAGCATCGATCACGTTTGCACGCGAAAGACTACGTCCTCCATCATCTTCTGGCTCACCTGGGTGGGTGATCGGCTCTACCCAACTGATATAAGGGAGATCCGCGATATAATAAATTTGATTGATATCAACTCTAATGTCAAGGGTTTGATTAAGCGTTCCCTCGGAGAGGATCAAAGCTGACTTTGATTGAAGTAAGCTAGCTACTTGCCCTGCTGCAAGATCCTTTTGGAAAGAAACTGTCAAGTCAATCTGGTTGCCATTGACTGCCCAATCGGGTAAAGAAGCATCCGTTAAAAGATGAGATACCTTTTGCAATGAATTCATTGCCATCACTGATCGTACTGGGTATTCGACTAAACCATAGCGATCATAGTTTTGAGGAAAAGAGACCAAATAGGTCGCATGAGGGATGTAATCCAAAAAACGCAAACCTTCTCCTTCCATAGCGAAGCGAGTCGCGATGTCAGGCGTTTTGTCAAATTGCACTAAACGGTAGTAGCGTCCTGCAACAGCATCTGAAACCTGGCCAGAACCAGCTACAAATTCTGATATGTTCTGAGGGAAGTTTTCAGCTCCGCTTCGGAGCATGACGGCACCGGGCGATTGAGCCCAAGCCAGGGACTGTAGACCCAATAGGCCTACTAGCAGTAAGATGGTGTGACGCATGAAGTTAGGTATAGTTGTAGTATAGAATAAAGATTGTCCTTATTAAAAAACTAAATGTCTTGTTACCCTAATATTAATGCCTAATTACGTTCAAGCAATATGTTGAGGCTATGGCGGACTACCTCTCCCATGCTTTTACAGCTCAAAAACCGTATGTCTTCGTAATGATCGGCAAGGTCTTCTTTGAGTTGTTGAGTATAGATTGTCTTTGAAAGCTCTGAATTTTCCATTGCATTCATCAAGTCTGTAAACTCATGATCTGAATACCTAATCCTGCTCGCAATCATAGAGCGTTCCTCTTTTTGATATTGACGCATGGTCGTCGCATTGATCCTTTCTATGCCCATCTGTATGATGGGCATATTTTGCTTGAAGTATTGAGGCATATAGATGCTCTTGCGACCTTCATAGGATTGTTGGTCAAAATCAATTGCCCTAATCCGGTAATGGACATCATCAAAGTCCGGCAAAATCTCCACGACATAATTGCTCGAGTGCATATCTCCAAGCAGTCTGACAAAACAACGCTCATTAAATTTGACAAACTCTTTGGCTAGACGGGTTTCATTGTGGACCAAGCCTGGCGTAAGGTAATGCTGGAAAAACTCTTCTCCGGGGATTCCCGCGATATGCTCTTCGATCAAGGTCTCTTCATGGACTTTATAAGAGATGCGGTTGGGGGATAGGAGATGTTCTAACTCAAGCCCATAAACACGAGAAGCATCTGCATTTTTGAGATAGAAGTAATCAAAGTTGTCGTTGATGTTGTTCACAATCCGCACGCGGAACGGTTGGGTATTTCCATACAAACAGAGATCAATCCTGTCAATATATAAGTGCTCCATTACGGAGAGATCTCCATTCGCCCTGAGAATTGCATAAATCTTCTTAAGGTTATGATTGATGTCAGCAAGATCATCTTGCCGAAACATCACTGATATCCATAAGGTATTATTGCCATCACGATCATAGAGGGTTATGCCGTCTTCGTACCTCAGTAGGTCCCTATAAAGGATCGGTAACGGAATTTCTCGTCCATTTTCACGTAAATAACGTCTTAATCCGGCGTCAATCAGGTACGGAATCTTTTTCTCATCTATCTTTGCCACACGGAAATTTAACCGCTAAGGAGTTGAGATTCAACGTTCGCAAGGAAAAGACAAAAGTTTTCTGGATTTCGGCCTAGTTTAGCAGGAAATTTGCACCATCGCAATGAATAATATTCAATGTGGAGCTAACAATGTTAAAGTTCGGCGCAGCCGTCTAAAAAAGGAGCTTGGAAATTGACTATTAGAAACTAGTTTATAAATGAACCGACTGTTAATTGGCGTATTGTTCATTCCTTGGTGGTTGCCTTGGGTAATGGGAGAAGAAACTCCTAGCCCTCCTGCTACTTTTGGATCTGAGACGAGCCAAGTTGCAGAAGTGGGGACGATAGAGATGCCCTGGAAGTCCCAAGCTCAATTAGATCGGTACCCCTTCCTCAATCTCTCGGAAAATTCTTTTCTCAACCAAAGCCAAAGTATTGTTCAGGTTTATGAATTGCTGCGTCAAGTAGAGAGCGGCGAACGCCGAACGATTAATATCGTCCACATTGGTGATTCACATCTGCAGGCCGATTGGTTCTCTGGTCATGTACGAATGGCCTTACACCGCCGCTTTGGTTCAGCGGGTAGAGGGCTGATCTTTCCCTATAAAATAGCCAGTACCAATAGCCCACCCGATATTAGAGTTAAGACTAATACCAGTTGGAATTCTCGACGCAACATCAATCGCGGTGGTAGTTTGCCTATCGGTATCAGTGGTATCACTGCCCATACCAATTATCGAGACTTCTCGCTCGAAATTGGACTCAATAAAAATGAGTTTAGTATTGATTACGCCTTTAATAAAATCACTTTCTTTACCGATAAAGGACCACGAAACTTTGATCTAAGCCTTAGTCGGGACAGCAAAGTAAGCCTCAGTCCTACCGTAATAACCTCTTCGGGCAAAGCGGTCTATCATGAAGTGAAGCTTGGTGAAAACCTCACCCTGATCTCACGAAAGTATCGCGCCCCTATCAGCGAGATCCAAAGACTCAATCGTTTGTCAGGGACAACCATATACGCGGGACAAAAACTACTCGTACAAACCGCTAGTGTAGTGCCTCGCACTCCATCGGTACAAGTACCCGGTTTAGCTGGTGAACTTGCTTCGGTACGTCTGTCTTCCCAGTCTCTTACTCCATTTACGAGCACTGTCTACCTGGATGAAAGTCTAGAAAGCGTGATGCTGCGTGGACAACAACGTTATCCCACTCAAAATCAGACAACTCTTTATGGCATGGTATTGGAGAACTACGATCGACGTGGTATTTTATATCATATGATCGGAGTTAATGGGGCTCAGTTTGATCATTACAGTAAATCTGATTACTTCTTCCCACAACTGAGGGAATTAAACCCTGATCTCATCATAGTCTCCTTGGGGACCAATGAAAGTCATAATCCGGCCTTTAGGCCCGAAACGTTCTTTAGACAAATAGACGCTTTTACCCACAAAATCGAGCAACAGGCTCCGCTGGCCCAAATCTTATTTACTACTCCAGCAGATGCTTGGAAAGGCGGGCGTAGCAATCCGCATGTGAAACAAGCACGCGAAGTGTTGACTCGTTACAGTCTTGAAAATGGGCATGGAGTATGGGATTTTTACGAAGTAATGGGCGGCACTGAAGCCATCCAATCTTGGTACCTCTCAGGCTTAGCAGCCAGAGATCGTCTACACCTTAGCAAAGAGGGCTATACATTGCAGGCCCGATTATTTTACGAGGCATTCGAAAAAGGATATAATGCTTACCTGGCTGGCCGATAAACTTTCTGACATACTGGTCTTTGACCCGACGGCCCCGATGATGTTTAACAGCGGGCTGTTCCTGACGACCTTTTTGGTCTTCTTCGGGATATATCTGTTGATCGCTGATCAACGTAAAATTCGCATCATTTACGTATTAGCCTTTAGCCTCTTTTTCTATTACAAAAGCAGCGGTTGGCATGTCGTTTTATTGGTGGTCTCAACGGCGATTGATTACTACCTGGGGTTTAAAATCCATGAAGCACTTGATCAGAAAAAACGCCTCTATTACCTCCGATTGAGTATCATCGCCAATCTTGGGATGTTGGCGATCTTCAAATACACCAATTTTTTCTTTGATTCTTTTGCTGGCTTGGCAGGGGCAGCGTTTGATCCATTTGACATCGCCTTACCCGTCGGGATATCTTTCTTTACCTTTCAAACCTTGAGTTACTCGATCGATTTGTATCGAGGGAAACTCAAACCCGTAGATAATATTTTAGACTTTGGCTTTTACGTCAGCTTCTTTCCACAATTAGTAGCGGGACCGATCGTTCGTGCAGCGGACTTCCTCCCTCAAATCAATCAAAATCATAAAATCAGTCAGGAGGACCTCGCTAGAGCATTGTTGTTAATCTGCGGTGGTTTGTTCAAAAAGGTCGTGATCTCTGACTATCTCGCCGTCAATTTTGTGGATCGCATCTTCGATGAACCCGAACGTTATTCTGGCTTTGAAAACCTCATGGCGGTCTATGGTTACGCCATGCAGATATATGGCGACTTCTCCGGTTATTCTGATATGGCTATTGGGATAGGTCTGTTGATGGGGTACCGATTGCCGATCAATTTTCGCTCTCCATATCAATCTGCCAGTATTCAAGATTTTTGGCGCAGATGGCATATTTCCCTCTCAACTTGGTTGCGAGACTATCTCTATATATCGCTCGGCGGTAATCGTAAAGGACGTTGGCGAACCTATGTCAATCTTTTGATCACAATGCTCTTAGGCGGCTTATGGCATGGGGCGGCATGGAAATTTGTCGTCTGGGGCGCTCTGCATGGAGTAGCTCTGACGATCGATCGTCTCCTCAAAGACACCAAAAATAGTCTCCAAAATATCCTCTCTCGTGGCTTGGATAAAGTAGATACTTATCTGATCAGCCGTAGCAAAAATCCCGGCGATCGTTTTGCACGTCTTTCTTGGGCAACACAGGGTTGGCTATCCTTATCGATTAGTATTTTTAGTCATCTGGTAGGGATCTTCGTAACCTTCCATTTTGTCTGCCTCTGTTGGGTCTTTTTTCGCGCCAATAGTTTTGGGGCTGCCATTGACATGATCCAACGCATCTTTACCGATATCGCATGGTCGCAAGCATGGCCTGTATTGACGGGTTATCGCGAGGTCTTCTTATTGATGTTTTTGGGCTATTTACTACACTTCCTGCCCGAAGACGTGGATATTTTCACTTACAAACGCTTCCTCCGTTGGCCGATCTTGGCCAAGTCTGTTGCTGTAGCACTGGTTATTTGGATGGTGATAGAGATGCGTAGTACTGATGCCCAGCCATTTATCTACTTTCAGTTTTAGGCTGCGCCGAACGCTCCAACTATTTGCCTTGCATTGCCCTCTTTAAGGCACACGCATACGCTTAATGATCAATCAACAATACAAAGAAAAAGACGACCTTAAACTCGTCGGGCGAGGCCATATACCTTTAGGGCTGGGGATATTTGTTCTCTGCCTGTTTTCGCTTTTTATCTCATTCTTGATTTATTCGACTTATGAGGAGTATCAGCAAATTGATTGGACAAATCCAGCGACTTTATGGCCGCTGTTTTTAGTGACAGTATTGGCGATTCCAACTTTTATGATCGCAAGAGGCTTATTACCCCTGCGGTGGAACGCTCAAAACGGTCTCGTGCATAAACCGCTAAAAGTAGGTGCAAATGCTTTACTAGCGGGTGTTTTTTGGTCCGTGATCAGCATCGCTTGTTGTGTGGGCTTTTTTTATGCTGAAGCAGGAGCCGACGAAGGATTTCCTATAAAGCTCTTTTTTGCTGGCATGGGCTTAGTTACAGGCTATGCTGGCGTTTATTTTCTCTATCAATTCTTGAAACGGCTCCAACAATATCGCCGCTTTGGCAATAGTCAGCTGGAGATCATCTCTGGCGTTCCCCGACTAGGGACAAGCATCAAAGTCCGCCTCATCGAACAAGATCTCAACCAAAGCCCAGAAACAATCAATCTCCGCTTTGCCAATATCCATGAGCGTATCGAAAAGAAAAAGCGTAAAAAACAGACCGTACGAGTAATCCGCGAACGGATCTATGAGCATAGCGAAACGATCAGTCCAGGCCGGATAACGAGCGCGGGGATTGAGTTGGATATTCCTTTTCTACACACTCGACCTACACATTATGATCGATGCGAGCCGACCTATTGGGAACTAGAACTCCTCAAAGATGATGTTGAATATCAGGCTCGATTTCTTATCTACGTAAAGACTTAACCCATGGCGAAATCAGCTCCAGATCGCGATAACTCCAAACTGCTCAGTCGAGGGTTGCCCAAAGGCATGGCAGTTTTTGTGATCGTGGTCGTCTCCATCTTTATGTTTGCTTTGCTCATGGGGCAGCCTGTCTCATTGGATAGTATTGATTGGACCAATCCTCTCGCTTGGTGGCCATTGGCGGTAGAAGCGGTATTGGTATGTGTGATCATCATGATGCTAAGAGTCTTTGTGCCACTGCGGTGGAACGCGAAAAATGGCCTTGTTTATCAACCCTTGCGATACATCCCCATTCAATTAATTGGGCTGTTGGTTTGGGGCTTGACTGGCTACTTTGGGATTTGGTGTGCAATCTATATCGAAGGAATGGAGGATATGGGTATTCGAGTCGTCGGGGGAGCTTTTGGCTTTTTTGGGGTATTAGCGGCGCTTTTTTATGGCTATCAGATCATTAAGCGTATTTGGCAGTATTTCTATTTTGGCAATAGCAGCCTAGCGATCACCTCTAGCGTTCCCCGACTAGGGGCAGAAATAAAAATAAAGCTCATCGAACAAAAGCTAGATCGTTTTAGCGAAGAAGTAGAGCTCGCCTTTCGACATATCAGCGAAAGAGTGCTTGTCGAAGGCAAGGACCAAGGCAACAAATCACAGCGTATCGGGAGAGTGGTGAAATATGAACATCAGGAGACCACTACGATCCGCCAGCTTACCGGCCAAGGCATCACACTTCTTATCCCAGAAGAAGGCGTAGAAGCGACAGACTATGATCCTATTTATCCAAGATATTGGGAGTTGGAGATCCGTAAGCCCGACCTGGATTATGAGGTGAGATTTTTGATCATGGTCGAAGCCTAAACGCCTAGATCAACGTCATAACATTAGAATATCATTAGTCGTAAACCATATCAATAAATTATCGTATTTTTGCGATAAGAAATCTTTTAATCAGAATAGATATGTATCCTGCTGAAATAACGGCTCCAATGGCTGCCGAACTAACCGAAGCTGGCTTCACTCAATTGCATACCGTAGAGGACGTAGATAATACGCTTCGTGCTCCAGAAGGTACTACCCTCGTTGTAGTAAATTCTGTTTGTGGTTGTGCCGCTGGTGCTGCCCGTCCTGGAGTTGTACACTCTATCCAAAACGCAGAAAAAAAACCTGGCAATATCGTAACTGTATTTGCTGGTGTGGATCTTGATGCGACCAAGCGTGTGCGCGAGTACTTGCTACCTTATCCTCCTTCTTCTCCTGCGATTGCATTATTCAAGGATGGAGATTTGGTACACATGATCGAACGTCATCACATCGAAGGACGTCCAGCT
>JBGCFA010000343.1:0-2854 GCA_045106675.1 Bacteroidia bacterium | reverse complement strand
AAAAGGGCCTTTACGCTCGGGCGCGACTCGAAAGGCACGTTGTTCGATGAGGTTTACTTCCTGTTTTTCGCCAGCGATCTCAATGATTTCTGGCTTGTATAAAAGGAGTCTACTGAGTTGGTCGAGGGATTCGCTAAGGGTAGCCGAAAAAAGGAGATTTTGACGTTTGGCAGGCATCAAAGCGAGCAGCTGATTCATTTCTGCTTCAAAACCCGCATTGAGCATCTTATCGGCTTCGTCGAGAACTAGCATTTTGAGTTGGGCTAACTTCAAGGCTTTATGCTCTAACAAATCAAGCAAGCGTCCCGGCGTAGCGATCAAGACATCGACGCCTTGCATTTGGATCATCTGAGGATTGATTGATGCGCCTCCAAATACGGCGAGGCTCTTAATTGGGTCTGACAGCCCTGCATTCAAGTCCGTAAATACCTGCTGTACCTGAACGGCGAGTTCCCGAGTAGGGACCAAAACCAAAACTGCGATATGCCGATTTCTCAGACTCCATCGCTCAGTCATCAACTGTTGTAAAACCGGTAAGGCATAAGCCAAGGTCTTACCGGAACCCGTCTGCGCGATGCCTAGTACGTCTTTGCCCCGCAATAATGCAGGAATAGCTCGTTTTTGAATGGGGTAAGCCTGCTTCAATTCCAAGCGATCGAGCGCATTGACCAAAGCTGGTAATAGACCGAGTTTATCGAATGTAGGAGACTTTTTACCCATTTAGAGAGAGGATCAATTTGTCCGCAAAGAAGCACAATAATCGGGACAAAAAAGAGTCTGAAGGCTTTGTCATTTGATAATGAGTTGCCTAATTCTTCAAATTTATGGTGTCTCAGATTCTCTTCATCTGCTTTCGTTATGCTTTTTTGCGTTCCGCGCAGCGGTAGATATCCTCAAAAGTGATAATGGGCATTTATAATGCTTTCAAGAGAGCCGTGAAATCAAACTTCTCTTTACCAATTTGAAATTGAAACTTCCCGATCTCCTCAAAACCATTGCGCTCATAAAAGCTTATCGCCCGCCTATTAGAATCGAGTACGGAGAGCCAAATATTGTCAAAGCCATTTTCGCTCGCTTGTGCAAAAAGGAAGCTTTGTAGCTGATAACCAATCTTCTGAGCGAGAAAGTCTTGAAGGACATACAACTTTTGTAACTGGCAGAGAGGAAAGACGTCCACAAAGTCAGAAGGAGAATTGTATTTAAGCTTGCCATAGCCAACGGGAAGACCATTGACATAGGCGATCGCGAATAAGTTCTGAGGCTTAGCGATACCCATTTCGATTTTGGAGACTTCGAAGGTATGATCGAGATATTCGAGCAAATCGCTTCTATCCTCAAATAAATTGCCAAAGGTTTCCGTAAACGTGATCCTAGCCAGTAGCGCGATGATCGGTGCATCTTGTGAGCGAGCGATTTGAATTTCAAGCATTTGACGGATTCAAATTGGGTTATACGAACTCCAATATCTCATTCCAGCGTCAAATAATCAATCAATTTGTTTTTCCATCAGCAAGCTCTTTCTCAGCTATAGTACTGAAAATCAGGATCGTCCGCATATGCAGTTCCAATGGCACATAGATGATCTAGCGTATGGGAAAATAGTTCAAAGAGGTCTTCCAATTGCTCTAAGTCATTGATGATTTTGCCAGTATGATAATAGAGTTCATTTACATCTTGAGGGAATCGAGGCTTTTGAAATAATGGAGCTTCACGTCTCAATTGAAGCAAAATCTTAGGCTGAAAACTAATCAGTTCTCTGATTTTGGGATTGGCAAACATCATCTGGAGTTTTCGTTCATCGCTCCCTTGGATGACAAAGTCCTTATCAAAAGGCTGATAGCCGACTTCAATGTCCTTCATCCCAAATATTTTGCCTAGCCGATGTCCTGAGTGCTCTCTGAATATTTTAAAAATAAAATCATCCCGATTGACATAAGGCGCTCGTATGCGGGTAAAGGTCATCTTGTCCACCGTAAAAGTATCCAAAGTCACCATCCAATCACCGTAAAAGGCTTCGACTCGATCAGGCTTGAGCATTTTACCTCTAAAAAAATCCCCCTCAAGTTGCTCGGCTAACTGCCGCCAAATTTCACGTTTGTTTTTACCAAACAGGTCCAATTTTGCCATCACGCAAGTTAGGCATTTATCGAGAAAACGAGGGTATTCTGCCTATTGAGATATTTAGAAATATCGGTACTACTCCCGTAGGAAAGGTTTGTTGGTTCCGCAAAGTCTAAGGCTTCAACTTAGCTTCCCATTTTTTTAGCTTTTCTAGATTGGAAGCGATATAGGACTCACTCTTGACCGCTCGGGCAATGGCGAGAGAATGCTTAGCGGCAGCGATGGCTTCTTCAAATTGGCCGAGATCAGCGTGCATATCAGATTTGGCAGTATATCGCCAAGGTAAATTATTGGTTGTCAAATCTACAGAGGCCAACCAAGCCTCAAAATCTTTTCCGTCCTGCTGTATCAAGATGGATTTGTCGATCATTGCCAAAGCCTTTTCAACATCCTTGACGTCTCGATAATAGATCCAAGCCATGGAAGCATAATCACTAGCCAAGGCTTGAGTACTTTTGGCCAATCGTTGTTTGCCGATTGTCTCGGTATCGATCTCAATCGGGATTTCCACATAGGTATTTTCCCAGGCGATTGTGAGTAGGGCGGCATTGGGAGCATGTTGATCGAAGCCTATATGGAGGCTTTGTATAGTAGGTGTCATCTCCTTGGCAGGAACGCTAAATTGAGCGATGACCTTGTCCGTTTCGAGCTTTTCGGGCGCTCCATACTGGCCTAATTCATTATAAATATAAATTGTCCAATTCTGAGGATTAGGGATAGATAAGATGCTGTA